>JAJDGX010000008.1 GCA_030265885.1 Ruminococcaceae bacterium OttesenSCG-928-L11
CCATCTCCGAAAGCATTTTGCGGTTCAGCGTAATGCCGGATTTTTTCAGACCGTTCATAAAGGTGGAATAGTTCATACCATTCATTTTGCAGCCAGCGGAAATACGAGTAATCCACAGGGAGCGGAAATTTCTCTTCTTCTGCTTTCTGCCGATGTATGCGTACTGGCCGGATTTATAGACGGCCTGTTTCGCCATTTTAAAATGGGTGCTCTTCGCCCCAAAATAACCTTTCGCAAGCCGTAAGACCTTTTTCCTTCTTTTGCGGGTCATTATCGCGCCTTTTATACGAGCCATGTTCCATTACCTCCACATGTTACTGTAGTCGTCTCTTCTCTTATTTGTAGGGGATCAACAGCTTGACCTGCTTGACATTGGTCTTGTCTGCCAGGGTGCACTTGCGGAGCCTTCTCTTCTGCTTGGGCCCCTTGATGCTGTTGTTCAGCTGATGCCTCTTATAAGCGCGCGCTCTTTTTACTTTCCCGTTTTTGGTCAGGCCGAACCGCTTTTTCGCCCCGCTGTGGGTCTTTAACTTAGGCATAATGTAGTTCCTCCCTTGAGTTATCGTTGAGATTCTTGGATGTGCGTTTCCAAATCGAAGCCCGGCAGGGTCGAAACAGGGAAACGCTATTCATACAGGGTTCGGGCAACACACATACGCCCCCGCGCAGCCGGCCGGGACCGGGAAGCCCTTTCTGCTGAATTACTTGCCGGATTTGGTGACCGCCTGTTTGGAATTGACATACATAATCATGCTGCGCCCCTCCATTTTGGGGATGCGCTCAATGTTGCCGTATTCCTCGATATCCGCCGCAAACCGCTTCATCATCTCCGTGCCAATCTCCGGATGAGCCATTTCCCGCCCACGGAACCGGATGGAAACCTTCAGCTTGTTGCCGGCGTTGAGAAACTTGATGGCGTTTTTCAGCTTTGTCTCAAAATCGTGGGTATCGATGTTGAGGGACAGGCGAATCTCCTTGAGCTCAATGACCTTCTGGTTCTTCCGTGCTTCCTTTTCGCGTTTTGCCTGCTCAAATTTATGCTTGCCGTAGTCCATAATCCGGCAAACCGGCGGGGTCGCCTGCGGGGCGATCTTTACAAGGTCCAGATTTTTCTCGGTGGCGATGCGCATGGCGTCCTGAATGGACATAATCCCCAGCTGCTCGCCCTCCGCTCCAACCAGTCGCACTTCCTTGTCCCGGATCTCCTCGTTGATAAGCAGTTCCTGTTTGCTAATAATAAGCACCTCCATAAAACGCGTGTTGACTCTACTCCAAAATAACAAAAAGCGCCGACACATCCTTGTCCGCGCAACTGCAACAGCGCATACAACCCCCCGGGTCATATGGCAACAGTATTGACCGCGCCTGGCTCCAAACGACCGGCGGGTGAGAACGGACTGACATGTTCTACTTTATTGTTCGATTCATTTTAGCAGATAACCGGCCGCCTGTCAAGCAGTTTCATGCCAGCAAATTGTAAAACACCCGCCAAATGTAGGTGTCTCCCATTACGGCGTCGCTCATCCACGGCAGCTCGTTGCCGGTCAAATGGATGATTAGCCGCGCCGCCACCGCACTCACCACCAGTATAACAACAGCCTGCAGCATCCCCAGCACCGCGCCTAAAAACGTATCCAGCGTGCCAATGACGGGGATGCGGTACAGTCCGCCGAATATGCCGGAAAAATGCCGGATGATAAACAGCACCACCGAAAAAATCAGGATAAAGCTGAGACTTTGCAGAATAAAAATCACCGGGTCGTACAGGGCGGTGTCAATGACAGCCTCCGCCAGCTGATCCACCTCCATGGCCAGGTAAGAATCGACGTCCAGTTCGTCGACCAGCGGCAGATACTGCTGTACAATTTTAGGGAAGCTTTCCAGCAGCTGGGCGATTCTGTCACGGCCCGTCACCAGGGTTTCCCCCATTTTTCGGGTCACCACCAGCGTCAGCGCATCCTTGACCACATAGTCGTACAGCGCCTTTGCCATGGCGGGACTGAAGGCCCGCGCCGCAAACACCGATATGAAGTAGGCCAAAAAGCTGATTACCGTGCGAACAAGCCCCCGCTTGGCACAAAGGTAAATGCTGGCCACTATAATGACAGCCGCCACCGCATCCCAAATCAGCCACGCGTATTCCAGCACTTCCACGTCCGCCATACGCAACTGCTCCCCTCCCTCCTCATCTGATTTCCTTCGCCTCGCCCGCCGAAGCCGACGGTTCCTCCCCGCCGTCTCCGCTCTCAGCCTCCGATGCCTCGCTGCTCTCGGGCCCCGCAGATGACGGCTCCTCTTCGGAGGTCGTCGATTCGCTGCTCCCCGACGGCGCCGCAGAGGACTCCGGCGTCGACGACGGCTTGGGCTCCTCCGGCCGCTCCAAAATGCAAATCTGCTCATCGGTGCAGTAGTAGACCCTGCCGCCCACCATCTCCATGCGGCTTATGCCCCGCAGCGGCAGGGAGTAATCCAGCTTGAAGTCGTGATCATACGCGCTGATGCCGCTGTCGGTGTGCAGATACACCCGCTTATTGTCCACCTCGGCATCCCGGATGCGGCTGGACATTTCCTTCGTCGCCGTCACCTTCGCCCCGTCGTCCAGCAGGATTGCCTGCCAGCGGCGGGCCTCCTTGTTTTCTGTCAGAAGCACCGCGTGCTTGCCGTCAAAATCAAAGCCAATGATTTCCACGCCGTCGACGGGATAGCTGCCCAGCTTTTTCCCCGTCGTGTCCAGAATGCAGTATTCCCGGTCGGTGAGGACGGCCACCCGATCCTGGGTATAAAAGTGCATTTCCAGAATCAGGCTGTCCTCAAAGGCGGCCTCCGCCAGCTTGTCCTCCATGCCCAAATTAAACAGGTTGACCACCGATTTCAGCACGCCGCCGCTTGTCGTCACGCTGGCCACCGCCATCAGGTTGCACTTGGGCGACAGGGCTACATTATATAAGTGATCCTCCGGCGACGCCCACAGAAACACATGGGAATCGGTGTGATTTTTGTACACCGCCACCTCCGCCACCCGCTGCCGGGAGGTGGTAACCAGGGCAAAGGTGTTATCCTGGCCCATATCGGCGGCTACAATGCTGTTTTCCAGTTCCGCCTCATAGGTCTGGCTGGGCGTGTGAATCCGGTAGATCTTGCCGCCGGTTTCGTAGGTCAGCACCCGGTTGTCGTTGGCTGTCATAACCGTTTTACTGCTCATCCGCTGGACGTTGGTGACAATCTTGGCCTTCTTGTTGTACAGGAATAGGTTGGTATCGTTGAGCAGGAGCAGGTTGTTGCCCATGCCCTTCATATCCCGGACAATCCCGCCCGGCATATCTGTGGGGAACCCGTCACCGCCCATGGATTCAATGAGATCGCTGACCTTTACCGACAGCCCCTTCTCCACAAACAGCGCGTTGAGCAGCACAATCCCGGCCACCGCCCCCACCACCAGGGCCAGCATCAACAGCCGTTTGACATTCTGCGTCAAACGGCGGCGGCGCCGTATTTTGTTAAAATCAACCGTGTTTCCCATTCCTGTCTTTACACCCTTCGGCTCTTCGCCGTGGAATGTCCCATCCCCGGCAGAGAGCCCTCAATAATATACGTCGTTTAAAAAGAGGCCGTGGGCCGGCATGGTTTTGCCGGCATTGGCCCGATCCCGGGACTCCAGTATGGCCGGAATCGTCCCCGGCGCAATCCGCCCCATGGCGATGAACACCAGTGTGCCCACCATAATGCGAACCATATTGTACAAAAACCCATCGCCGGACACCGTGAGCAGCACCATCTCCCCCTGTCGTGTCACAGAGAAGGAGTGGACAGTGCGCACCGTATCCTCCACATCGCTGCCCGCCGACTGAAAGGCGGCAAAATCGTGTGTCCCCACAAAGGCCTGGGCCTCCCGGTGGAGCATGTCCGCATCCAAAGCATAGCCCAATCGGTACGATAAATTGGGCGAAAAGGGATCCCGCACGCGGGAGTTGTGGATGCGGTACACATATTCCTTGCCCCTGCAATGGTACCGGGCATGGAAGTCCATGGGCATATCCCGGGCATCCAGCACCGCCATATCCCCCGGCAAATGGGCGTTGAGAGCCATCACCAGCTTATCACAGGGGATGGCCTTGTCTATTTTCATGGACAGGCAATACTTGCCCGCGTGAACACCGGCATCGGTGCGGGAGCAGCCCTTGACGTCGTGCCGCTCTCCCAGCACCTTTTCCACCGCGTCCTGAAACACCTGGCAAACGCCCACCGCGTTTTTCTGCACCTGAAACCCGTGGTACCTTGTCCCGCAATAGCGGATGGTAATGAGCAGATTCCGCTTTCCGTCCATCCCGCTCACCGCAGCACAAAGACCTGGATGTGCACATTGGCGAGGATGGCCGCCGCCAGGCACACCGCCGTAACACAGGCAGCCACCACATCCAGCTTGCCCAGATGCAGCTGCCGCATCCGGGTTCTGCCCTCGCCGCCGTGGTAGCAGCGGCACTCCATGGCCAGCGCCAGCTCCTCCGCCCGGCGGAAGGCCGACACAAACAAGGGGATGAGTATGGGCACCAGTGCCCGAATCCGCTGCACCAGATTGCCCGACTCTATATCCGCGCCCCTGGCCTTTTGGGCCGACATGATCTTGTCTGTCTCCTCGATGAGAGTGGGGATAAACCGCAAGGCGATGGTCATCATCATAGCCACCTCGTGAACCGGCAGCTTGATTTTTTTCAGGGGCGAAAACAGCCGCTCAATGGCGTCGGTCAGCGCAATGGGAGAGGTGGTGTAGGTCATCAGGGACGTGCCTGCGATGAGGCACACAATCCGGGCGCACATCATCACCGCCGTGATGACACCCTTGTCCGTGATCCGGATTTTCCACAGCTGGAACAAAACCTCGCCGTCGATGAAAAACATATTGAGCACAGCCGTAATGGCGATGATGGGCAAAATGGGCTTGACACTGCGCAGCACCATCTTCCCCGATATGCCGGAAACCGGGTACACAATCAGCAGGAAGATTACCCCCACCAACAGGGACGCGGCGTTGTTGGCGATAAACAGCATCACAATATACGCCACGGTAAGAATCAGCTTCATGCGGGGATCCATCCGGTGAATGGGGGATTCCCCCGGAAAAAACTGGCCGATGGTAATGTCCTTGATCATCGGGCCGCCCCCTTCCCCAGCAGATCCAGCAAGCAGTCTCTGGCCTGCTCCACCGTATAAATATCGGGCGGAACGGGATACCCCAGTTCCGACAGCTTCCTGCAAATTTTCGTCACCTGTGGCACGGAAAGCCCCAGCCGCTCCAGTTCCGACGCCCGGTCGAAGATGTTTTTCACATCGTCATAGGCAAAGATGCCGGCCTTGCTCATCACCAGCACCTTGGGCGCGTATTTGGCGATGTCCTCCATGCTGTGAGACACCAGCAGCACCGTGTTTTTCCGCTGGGCATGGTAGTCCCGGATAAGGTCGAGAATCATATCCCGGCCATGGGGATCCAGCCCGGCTGTAGGCTCGTCCAGGATGAGCACCTCCGGCTCCATGGCCAGCACCCCCGCTATGGCGACGCGGCGCTTCTGCCCGCCAGACAGTTCAAAGGGGGATTTCTCCTGTATGGATTCCGGCAATCCCACCAGCTTCAGGGCATGGTGCACCCGTTCCCGCACCTCCCCCTCCGACAGTCCCATGTTGCCGGGGCCAAAGGCGACGTCCTTGTAGACCGTCTCCTCAAACAGCTGGTATTCGGGGTACTGGAACACCAGCCCCACCTTGAACCGGAATTTCCGTATCGCCTTGGGGTTGGCCCACATGTCCTCGCCGTCCACATACACCTTGCCCGACGAAGGCTTGAGCAAGCCGTTGAAGTGCTGAATCAGGGTGGACTTCCCGGAGCCGGTGTGGCCGATGATTCCCAGAAACTGCCCCTTCTCAATCTCCAGATTGATGTCCTGGATGGCGGCCTTTTCAAAAACGGTGCCGGTGGAATATTTATATGTCAGATTTTCTGTTCGCAGTATGGATTCCGCCATCGGCTATTCCCGATCCTTTCCCGCATTTGATTGATCCAGCAGGCCCTGCAGCGCCTCGACGCACTGGGCCTCGGTGATGATGTTACCGGGAATGTCAAATCCCGCCAGGCGCAGCTCGTGGGCCAGCTCCGTGGCCTGGGGCACATCCAGCCCCACCGACTTCAGCCGCTCCACATGGGAAAACACTTCCCCCGGGGCATCGTCCAGTATGATTTTTCCGTCGTCCATCACCACCACCCGGTCGGCCTTGGCGGCTTCATCCATAAAGTGGGTGATCAGCACCACGGTGATGCCGTAGTATTTGCCCAGCCCCTTCAGGGTTCGCATGACCTCCTGCCGTCCCCGGGGATCCAGCATGGCGGTGGGCTCGTCCAGCACAATGCAGTCCGGCCGCATGGCGATGACACCCGCTATGGCCACCCGCTGCTTCTGCCCGCCGGACAGCTGGTGAGGCGCGTGGGAGCGGTACTCCATCATATTGACAGCGTCCAGGGCCTCCTCCACCCGCTTGCGAATTTCCTCGGGTGGAACGCCCATATTTTCCAGCGCAAAGGCCACGTCCTCCTCCACGACAGTCGCCACAATCTGGTTGTCGGGGTTTTGAAACACCATGCCCACATGGCTGCGGATGTCGAGGAGCCTGTCCTCCTCCCGGGTGTCTATGCCGTTCACATAGACTGTCCCGCCCTCCGGCAGCAAAATGGCGTTGAAGTGCTTGGCCAGCGTGGATTTTCCCGAGCCGTTGTGGCCCAGTATGGCCACGAACCCACCCCGCTCCACTGTAAAATCCAGGTTGTGGAATACCGGTACGGGCGGCTCCCGCAGTTCCGGCCGGGCGTAGGAAAATGAGATGTCCTGGCAGGTGATAATTGCTTCCATGTGTCGCTCCTTGTAATATGGCTATTGCATCTCCGACTGGTAAAACTCAGCCGGTTCATTTTTCCCAAATCGCGGTGCTGCCGCAGGGCAAGGCCTGTCCCGAGCAGGTGACCGGCAGGCCAATTTCATCGCTGGACACCCGTCCTCCCCGCTTTTCCCGGATCACCACCGCCAGGATGTATTCCATCACCGACGGCGACAGCCCCGTGGTATAGGAGTTCAGCAGGAAAAACAGGGCATCGTCGCTGAGAACCCGTGCGCACAGTTCCACCAGTTCATACACGGCGTCCTCCAGCTTCCAGACCTCTCCGCCGGGTCCCCGCCCGTAGGAGGGCGGATCCATGACAATGCCGTCATAGGTTTTGCCCCGCCGCAACTCCCGCTCCACAAACTTTTTGCAGTCGTCCACTATCCAGCGAATGGGCTTGTCGGCAAGGCCCGACAGGGCGGCGTTGTCCTTTGCCCACGTCACAATGCCCTTGGAGGCGTCCACGTGGCAAACCTCGGCGCCCGCCGCCGCACAGGCCAGCGTCGCGCCGCCGGTATAGGCAAACAGGTTCAGCACCCGCACCGGCCGGCCGGCCGCCGCAATCTTTTCCCGCATATAATCCCAGTTGACGGCCTGCTCCGGGAACAGGCCGGTGTGCTTGAAGTTGGTGGGCCGAATGTGAAACCGCAAATCCCCGTAGGAAACCGTCCACTCCGACTCCTTCAGGCTGCGGTACTCCCACTGGCCGCCCCCGCTTTGGGAGCGGATGTACCGGGCATTTGCCCGCTGCCACTCCGGCCCCCGGGGGGTATTCCATATGATCTGGGGATCCGGGCGGATGAGAAGGGTCTCCCCCCACCGCTCCAGCTTTTCCCCGGCGGATGTATCTATGACCTCAATATCCTTCCATCCGTTTGTGATCCTCATTTTGCGACAATCTCTCCTCCAGCTGGTCGGCTACGGTTGCAACCAGCTCCTCTATCTGCTGTTTGTCCGCGCCCTCTATCATCACGCGAATCAGGGGCTCTGTGCCCGACGCCCGCACCAGAATGCGGCCGTTGCCGTTTAACTGCTTCTCCGATTTGGCGATGATAAGTTCCACCGCCTTGTCTACCGCCAGCTTGGCCTTCATCACGGCGTCGGCCCGAATGCCCCGCTGCACCTGGGGATACACAGTCATAACGCTTTTCAGTTCCGAAAATTTCTTGCCGCTGGATTTCAGCGCCGCCATCAGCTGAATGGCTGTCAGCTGGCCGTCGCCGGTGCTCATATGGTCGGATAAAATCACATGGCCCGATTGCTCGCCGCCCAGGTTGAAGCCCTTTTTGCGCATCTGTTCCAGCACATACCGGTCGCCCACCTTAGTGGTCTCCATCTGAATGCCGTTGTCGGCGGCAAAGCGGAACAGGCCCATATTGCTCATCACCGTGGCTACAATGGCATTGTCCTTCAGCTTGCCCTTGGCCTTCATATCCGTGGCCAAAATTGCCATAATCTGGTCGCCGTCCACCGCTTCCCCGGTCTCGTCCACGGCGATGCACCGGTCGGCGTCACCGTCAAAGGCGATGCCCGCGTCATACTGGCCCTCCTTCACATACTGGCACAGCCGGTCAATGTGGGTGGAGCCGCAGTTTTTGTTGATGTTGATGCCGTTGGGCTCGCAGGAGAGAATATCCACCGTCGCCCCCAGCCTGGTAAACAGCTTTTCCGCCGTGGAGGACGCGCTGCCGTTGGAGCAGTCCACCGCAATTTTCATGCCGGACAAATCCCCGTCGATGGTTTTTGCGATGTGGTCGATGTACAAATCCGCCAGATTCTCCACCTTCCGGATGCGACCCAACTCCCATCCCCAGCGAATGAGATAGGGCTTGACGTGATCCAGCACAATTTCCTCGATCTCAAACTCTTCCGCATCGGTCAGCTTGTAGCCCTCCGGGCCAAAAATCTTGATGCCGTTAAACTCATACGGGTTGTGAGAGGCCGACAGCATAATGCCTCCGTCGGCGTGCTCCTCTGTGATAAGATAGGCGATGGCCGGTGTCGGCAGCACGCCCGCGTGGATGACATCCGCCCCCACTGAGCACAGCCCCGCCGTGATGGCAGCCTCCAGCATATCGGAGGAAATGCGGGTGTCCTTGCCAATCAGCACCGTCGGTTTCCTGCCGATTTGCTCCGACAGCACCATGGCCGCCGCCCGCCCGATGTTCATAGCCAGCTTACAGCTGATCTCCGTATTGGCAACCCCGCGGGCGCCGTCTGTCCCAAAGATTCTTCCCAAATTCAATCCCTGCTTTCACGATAAAATATGAAATGCCGGTTTTTGCCTATTTTTTATCTGCTTTATACATCCAACTGGCGGGCGCGCAACCGAAACCGAATCACGCCGTCCGCACAGGAGAACTCCATCTCATGCTTTTCTTTTCCGCCCAGCAGCCGGTAATCCCCGCCTGCCCGGGCCACCTCACACAAGCTGTGCAGCGTCCCCATGGTCTTGGGGCAGAAGCCTGCGGGGCACTCGTACTGGCAGCGGAAGCTGTCGTCCAGCTCCATCCCCATGCGGCACTCCCCCTGCTGTATCACCGTAACAGTGAACAGCCAATCCTCAACAATCGTCTTTTTCATCGGTGTCATTCCCTCAATTATATCGGCGTACCGCCTGTACCTATCCCTGTTTCTCTTCTTTTTCCTCGTCATCCATCAATGTCATCTGCATCTGCTGAAAGTCCGCCTTGCGATTCATCGGCAGTCCCAGATGCTCATAGGCCTTCTGTGTGACCACCCGGCCCCGGGGTGTTTTCCCCAAAAAGCCAATCTGCATCAGGAACGGCTCGCAGACATCCTCCAGCGTAACCGCTTCCTCGCCTACCGCCGCCGCCAGAGTCTCCAGCCCCACCGGCCCGCCGCCATATACCTTGATGATAGTGGTCAGCATCCGCCGGTCAATGGCATCCAGCCCCAGTTCGTCGACCTCCAGCCGCTCCAGAGCCGTCCGGGCAATGTCCCGGGTAATGATCCCGTCACCCAGCACCTGGGCAAAGTCCCGCACCCGCTTGAGCATGCGGTTGGCGATACGGGGTGTGCCCCGGCTGCGTCCGGCCAGTTCCAGACAGCCCGCCTCGTCACAGGGGATCCCCAGTATCCGGGAGCTGCGGCTGATGATAGTTGCCAGTTCCTCGGTGTTGTACAGTTCCAGCCGCAGCACCACGCCGAACCGATCCCGCAGGGGAGCCGTCAGCTGCCCCGCCCGGGTCGTGGCCCCCACCAGCGTAAACCGGGGCAAATCGATGCGGATGGAGCGCGCCGACGGCCCCTTGCCGATGATGATATCCAGCGCGTAGTCCTCCATGGCGGGATACAGCACCTCCTCCACCGCCCGGGAAAGGCGATGGATCTCGTCGATAAACAGGATGTCGTTTTCCGACAGGTTAGTCAAAAGCGCCGCCAGATCCCCCGGCTTTTCAATGGCAGGGCCGGAGGTAGTGCGCAGATTTACATTCAGCTCATTGGCAATGATGTTGGACAAGGTGGTCTTGCCCAGTCCCGGCGGGCCGTAGAGCAGCACGTGATCCAGGCACTCTCCCCGCATTTTGGCGGCCTCAATGAAAACGCTGAGATTCTCCTTCACCTTGGCCTGGCCGATGTACTCGTCCAGGGTCTTGGGGCGCAGGGTAAACTCAACGTCCACATCGCCGGAGTTGTAATCCGGGCTCACCATTCTGTTTTCAAAATCCATTTCCATATCCGGCATAGGAGAACCCTTTCATTGCATCAATCAATTTTATCCCGGCCCACTTGTCGCGATGGGAGGCATCAGTTCCTGGTTCCCGCCAGAGCCTTCAGCCCGGCTTTGATCAGTTCCTCCACCGGCGAATCGGCGGGCAGCGTTCCCACTGCCGACGCCGCCTCTGTCTGGGAATAGCCCAGCACAACCAGCGCGCTGATGGCCTCGGCGATGTTGCCGGTTCCCACCGACATTGTCCCCGTCGGCTGGGCGACGCCCTTGGCCACCGCCGCGTTGTTGACCTTGTCTTTCAGTTCCAGCACAATGCGCTGGGCCAGCTTGGTTCCCACGCCCTGGGCCACGGTCAAAAACTTGTAATCCCCCGCCGCCACACTCAGCGCGAACCGCTCCGGCGACATCTGGGAGAGTATGGCCAGCGCCGCCTTTGGCCCCACGCCGGTCACGCCCAGCAACAGCTTAAAGCAGGAAAGCTCCTCCCGCTCGGCAAAGCCAAACAGGTCAATCGCGCCCTCCCGCACATGCAGATACGTATACAAAAGCGCCTCCGCCCCCACATCGCCCACGGCGGTAATGGTGGAGAGGCTGGCCTGGCAATGATAGGCAACCCCGCCGCATTCAATGGCAATGCTGGTGGGATCAAAATACACAATGGTTCCCTTCAAACTATAGAGCATTCCGCTGTCCTCCCCGGCTTACAATTGGCTTCCTTCCCTGTTCGGGCCGGCCCCGCCGTCACCACTTGGACTGAGCCTGGGCCTGTGCAATCAGCTTTGCCATCCCCATCCCCGAATAGGCGCTGTGGGCGTGGCAGATGGCAATGGCAAGGGCATCCGCCGTGTCGTCCGGCTTGGGCACGCTGTCCAGATTCAGCAGGGTTTTCGTCATGGCCTGCACCTGCTTTTTCTCCGCCTTGCCGTAGCCCACCACCGACGACTTAACCTGAAGCGGCGTGTACTCGGCCACCCCCACCCCGTATTTCACGGCGCACAGCTGAATGACACCTCTGGCCTGGGCCACATCGATGGCCGTTTTCTGGTTGGTGGTAAAAAACAGCTTTTCCAGCGCCATATATTCCGGCCGGTACTGCTTCAGCAGAACCTCCAGTTCGTCGTAAATCCTGTCCAGCCGCTGGGTAAAGGGCATTCCGGCCGGCGTTGTCACCGCGCCGTAATCCACTACCCCAAATTTATTTCCCGCATAATCCAGCACCCCATATCCCACAATGGCGTATCCGGGATCGATGCCGATAATCCGCATGGATTTCGTCAATGCAAACCTCTTTCTTTCCGGCTGTGTCGGAGCCGCCGATTCCAGCCGCATGCAGTATTTGACAATTACAAAACAGTATACCACAAAACCGCCTGCATCACAACAGAAAACATCGGCCTCCCTGTGCGGGAAGCCGATGTTTTCTGCTGTGGGCCCGGTGTTCGCCCGTGTGGGATTACCCCTTCAAACGGGTTGCCTTCTCAATGGGCAGGCCGGTTCCATAATCCAGCTGTCTGTCCTCAAAATAAGGATCCTCATCCCGCTGGCGGGTCATCAGGGTGTAATCCCAGGATGCCTCGGTGGCGTCCTTCCGCCACGGGCGCCGCTCCCAGTAATAGCCCCGGAAGGGATCCCGGGTCTCGTTCATGTGGTTGAGCAGCACATCGTGGAGCCGGTCGCGAATCTCCCCGTGAGCCTCCGACGCAATCAGGTTATTCATCTCCCCCGGATCCGTCTGAACATCGTACAGCTCGTCGCTGGTCAGCAGGTTAACCGTCAGCTTGTACCGTCCGTCAAAGACTGTCCGCAGGGGCTGGAAGCCGCCAAATCCGTCGTGATCCACCTCATACCGGCCAAACTCCAGGAAGATATAGTCATTGACCCGCACCGAGGGATCGTCGATTTCCCGCAGGATGCTCTTGCCCTCCAGCACAGGGGGCATCGCGGCGTCCATCATATCCAAAATGGTGGGTGTCAGGTTGATGTGGGAGACCGGGTGGGGATCCACCACGCCACGGGGCACATCCTTGCCCTTGATAATCAGCGGAATGCGGGTAATTTCGTCGTAGGCCGCAGGGCCCTTCCCCCCCAGATTGTGGGAGCACAGCATGTCGCCGTGGTCGGAGGTGTAGATGACAATCGCATCCTCGGCGTATTGCTCCACAGCATCCATCACGCGGCCGATTTCATAGTCCACATAGCTGTTGCACCCAAACAGGAACGGCGCCTTCAGCTTCAAATTCGTCTTGTCCGACTCCATAACCCGCCGGCCCCACACCTTGTGGTGCTCGGGCTTGTCGTGCATGTCGTCGTAGACATTTTCGCTGATGGGGAACTCATAGTCCTTGTACATGGTGGAATAGGGCGGCGGGCAAATGGAGGGATCGTGGGGCTCGTCGTAGGACAGCACCAGGAAAAAGTCCTCATCGTTGTAGTTTTTCAGGAAATCGATGGCCTTGTCGGTGCATTTGTGGCCGTATGTGAAGGTCTCGGGGAAGTCCCGCTCCCACATCAGCGCGCTCTTGCGGGAGTCGTACCGCTCCTCCTCCGTCAGCTCATCCAAAAAGTTTTTCATGTCGTACCAATAGTCGGGATCCCAGCCGTCGGGGCAGCGCCCCAGGCCAAAATAGTCGCCGCCGTCCAGGTGGAATTTGCCGATGTAGGCGGTGTGAACCCCTTCCTTGGACAGTCGCTGTCCCACGGTTTTGGCTGTGTCGGAAATGCCGTAGCTGTTGGTCCAGCTGCCGACCGAATGGGGGTACTGCCCCGTGAAAATCCCTGCCCGCGCCGGCTGACACACCGGCTGGGTCGTATAGGCTCGCTCATACCGAATCCCGTCTGCCGCCAGCCTGTCCAGATTGGGGGTTTTCAGGCCGGTTTCCCGGTAGCAGTTTACCATATCCCAGCGCTGGGTGTCCGTCATGATAAAAACGATTTTCCTGCTCTTTGGCATTGTGTACCCGCCTTTCCACTTTTCACAAATTATTCCTCATCGTGCACCTGCACCGAGGGTGCCATAAAATTATGCCGGATGTCCTCGGGATCCTTCAGCAAATCCAGCACCATTTTCGCGCATTCGCTGCCCGCCGCATAATTGGGCAGGTGGCTGTAATAGAGATTGGGATATACCGCCGAGTGAAACAGACCCTGTGCCAGCACCGCCACCTTTACCTCATCCTTCCGGTTGATGAGGTGGGGCAGCACGAACTGCTCCATGCCCGCCCAGCTGCATATGACGCCGCTTTCCTCATCCAGCTCCCCGTCGATGGACTGCATCGCCTCGTTGACCGCCCTGGCCATATCGTTGAACTGCAGCTTGTCGCGCTCGTTGAAGGCCAGCTGGTACAGCTGCAGGTTGGCCCCCTCATACAAAAAGTCCAGGGTCAAAACCTGCACCTGCAAATCGGGAAACGACACCTCCGCCCGGCGAATCCCCTGCTCCCGTTCCCGCTCCTGCCGGGTATCCAGATTGGGGCGGAAGAAAAACAGCTTGCGCACGCCCCGTTTGGTGTGGAGGAACTCCGCCGTCTCATAGGCGCCGTGGAAGTAGTCGATGTCCACCGTGGAGATTCTGCGGTTCTCGCTGCTGCAATCCATCGCCACCAGCGGGATTCGATACTGCACCACGGTGTTTTCGCTTTCCTCCTCCATATTCTTGTTGTCGGCCGCAATATAAATCACGCCATCCACCTGATGGGCGAAATAGCTGTTGAGAAAGTCGGGGTACTCGCCGCCGTTCAGCTTCTTGGTCGAGTTCATGATGATGTGGTAGTGATCCTTTTCCAGCACATGCCGAATGCCCTGCAGCGTCTGGGAGTATCGGGGAATGGTAATCGCCTTGTCAATGGCAACGCCGATGCAGTACGTGCGGTTGCTTTTCAAGGATTTCGCCGTGTTGTTGGGCATATAGTTTAACTGGCGTGCGGCTTCCATCACCCGCTTGCGGGTCGCTTCCGATATTTTCTGTTTTAAGTTCCCGTTAAGTACATAGGACGCCGTCGCCTGGGAAACGCCCGCCAGGGTAGAAACATCCTTCAGAGTCGCTTTTCTGTGCACCAAACCTCCTCCTTCCCATTCAGAATAACACAAAACCCCGGGAACATAAACCGCCGGTCGCAACTTAATCGTTTATTTACCCGCCATCTATGGGAAAGTATAATATATCCCCCATATAAATGTCAATATTTAATCTATTTTTACCAAGCTATTTTCATCTCAGATTAACGATTCACACTTTTGTAACCAATTGATCCCATTTTGTACAAATTATTGTAGGACGTTTTAAACGAAAAATATGTATTGACTTCACTTTTTTTATCGTTTATAATTATGCTGCAACTTAATAGTTTAAGTTATCGAGTCAAACCGCTGCCTTATCATCATGACTGACGGGAGGAAATTGTGAGTATGTGCGCATCTGCAAACGGTAAAATCCGCGTTGGAATCGTGGGAACCGGCTTCACCATCGGCATCGCCCTGAGCCATTTCCGCGGCTACGAAAAATGTGAGGACGCCGACGTCGTCGCCGCCTACGACTGCATCCCCGGGCGGGCCGCCCTTTTTCTGGAAAAACACAGCATCGAGGGCGTCAAAGCCTGCGAAACCCTGGAGGAACTGTTCGATATGGTGGACGCCGTCAGCCTCTGCGTCCCCAACGTCGAGCACCCCGGCCTCGCCATCAAGGCGCTGGAGGCCGGCAAGCACGTGCTGCTGGAGAAGCCCTTCGCCGTCAGCTGCGCCGAGGGCCAGAAGGCTCTGGACGCCGCCAACGCCCACCCGGATCTGGTCTCCATGACCTGCATGAACTACCGGGACGGGGCTCCCATCCAGTATATGAAGCACATCATCGACAGCGGCAAGCTGGGCCCCATCCGCTTTGTGCGCCAAAGCGGCGGCGGCGGCCGCATCGCTGACCCGGAGAAGGTATTCCTGGAGTGGCGCATGCAGGAGAAAACCTCCGGAACCGGTTCCCTGGCCGATTTCGGCATCCACATGCTGGATCTGGTTCACTACCTCCTCCATGACCAGTGCGGCGACTATGTCTCCTACAGCGCCCAAACGGCCACCCACATTCAGGAACGTTACTTAATCGATCCAGCCAGCGTGTCCGGCGACAAGGCTGGGGCGGAAAAAGCCCCCGTCACCAACGACGACACCGCCTCCTTCTCCGCCATATCCGAGAGCGGCGCCATGTTTGTCTACAACACCAGCCGGGTCAACTTCGCCGGCGCCGACTTCGAGATTGTCGGCGAAAACGGCGCCATCTGCAACAGCTCCAAGTACCCGCCGGGAACCCTGGGCATGATGATCAAGGGCGAGACACTGACGGGCTACGACAAGCCCTCCTTCTTTATGCAGCCCGTCACCATCCCGGAGGAATACACCAAAACCTACACCTCCGGTCTCAGCCATGACGGCATCACCCGCGAATTCATCCACTGCATCAAGACCGGCACCAAGTCCGACCGGGATTTTGCCCACGGCATGTATCTGCAAACAGTCATCGACACCTTCTCCACCGCCGCCAAGGAAGGGCGCATCATCAAGGTGTAAGCCTCCCCATTTCGCAGACTGTCTGCATTTCGGAAAGGACGAAACCACATATGAAACTGGGATTTATCACCAATTCCTTTGCCTGGGCCGGAGAAAACAATCTGGACACCATCGCCGAATGGGCGGCGGCAAACGGCTTCACCGACCTGGAGGCCGGCCCCTCCATCCCCCTGGACGAGGCCCTGTTTGAGCAGGTGAAGGCAAAGCACGACATCGACATCTCCACCTTCATCTACTGCCGCAACTTCCTCGACGAAAAAGAGGGTGCCATGCACCTGCAAAACCTGCGGGATCGCATTGAGTTCGCCGCCAAGGTCGGCGCGGACAAGGTCATCTGCTCCACCGGCGTCTCTCCCCGGGCCCTCATCGAGGGCAACCCCGTCCGCTATGACCCGGAGTCCTGCATCGACGAGGTGGCCGAGGTGTTCAAGGGCGTCATGGAACTTGCCCACAAGCATAACATCAAGGTCGGCTTCGAAAACTGCCCCTTCATGTTCAACATCGCCATCTCGCCCTATATGTGGGAGCGCCTCTTTGAGAAAATCGACTCCCCTCTGGTGGGCATGGTGTTCGACCCCTCCCACCTGGTCTGGCAGATGATCGATCCCCTGCCATTGGTACGGCAATTTGCCCACCGCATTTTCCACGTCCACGGCAAGGACTGCGAGATCCTGCAGGATATGCTGGCGCGGATGGGCATTCTCCACACCATCGTCAGCCTGGACGAAGCGGCGGACAAGGGGGAGGGCCTCAAAACCTACGAGCATTCCTGGTACCGCTACCGACTGCCCGGCTTTGGGGATCTGGACTGGACGCGGCTGATTTCCGACCTGCAAATCACCGGCTTCGACGGCACCATCAGCATCGAGCACGAGGATCCCATCTGGTGCGGCACGCTGGACAAAATCAAAAAAGGGTTACTGCTCAGCCGGGATTACCTGAACCAATACCTGTAACGAGGAGGTCATTCGCATGAAACTGGGATGTCACGCGGTTTTATTCAAGGATAAAATCGCCACCGATACGCAAAATGTACTGAACCGCCTGGCCCAAACCGGCTTTCAGGGTGCGGAAATGGGCGCCCGCTTCTTTGGCATGGAGCGGCAGGCCGAGCTGGCCGCCGCCCTCCAATCCGCCGGCATCGAGCTCTCCGCCCTCCACATCGGCATGCCCACCGCCATGTGGGCCGAAAACCCGGAGCAGGCCCGGGGCATTGTCCGTCAGGCCGCTCTCTTTGTCAAGGGAATTCCCTGCAAAAACCTGATGATGTCGGGCCAGGTCTGCGATAATCTGCCTCTGGTGGCCAAAAACATCAACCTCGCCGCCGAGGAATGCCTGGAGTCCGGCGTCGTCCTCAACTACCACAACCACAAGGGCGAATTCGACAACGACGCGGAGATGTACAAAATTCTGCGGGAGCAGGCCCCCAGCCTCTTCTTTGGCTTTGACCTGGGCTGGGTGCGCAAGGGCGGCTACGACATCTACCGGGCGCTGGAGGAAAACCAGGGCCGCGTGGGCTACGTCCACGTGCGGGACTGCGGCGACGACCGGGAAAGCCACGAATTTCCCGATCTCGGCAGCGGCAACGAGGATCTCAAAAAGCTGATGGCCTATTTGTCCGGCTACCTGCCGGCAGACGGCTGGGCTGTGGTGGAATACGAAACCGGCGAAGAGAATTTTGAACGGTATGACACGGCCTACCGTTACCTGCAAACTCTTATGGGGTAGTGCTTTCCCCCCGGTTTTACTGTAGAAATGGAGGGAGCCCGATTGAGCATTCTGTCTTTTGACGGCGCTTTTACCGAGGCACGATTTGACGAGCCGCTCCTGGAACAGCTGGAGCGGGAAGGAACCGAGCATCTGAACGACCTGTACACCCAGCCGGACACCGACGGCGTAAAGGGCTGGCTGGAGCCCATGGCCGACGGCCCCGCCTACCGCCATATGCTGGAGAAGGCCGCCGCTGTCCGGGCGGACGCCGACGTGTTTGTCATCGTCGGCGTCGGCGGCTCCAACCAGGCCGCCCGGGCCGTTATCAAGGCGCTGCAGCCCTACGGCGACAAGCCGGAAATCCTGTACCTGGGCAACACCCTTTCCCCCGCCTACATCGCCTCTACCCTGGCCCGGCTGGAAGGGAAAAGCGTCTACATCAACGTCATCGCCAAAAACTTCGAAACCCTGGAGCCCGGCAGTCATTTCCGCATCCTGCGGGAGTACATGGGCCGGCGCTACGACAAGGCCGAGATGGCCAAGCGGGTCATTCTCACTGGCACCTACGGCAGCCGGCTGGAGGAAATCGCCACTGAAAACGGCTACACCTTCCTGGAATTTCCGGTGGCTGTGGGCGGCCGCTACTCCGCGCTGACGCCGGTGGGGCTGTTTCCCATGGCGGTGGCCGGCATCGATGTGCATGCGCTGCTTCGTGGTGGGCAAGCTATGAAAACAGCCCTGCGCGGCGGCGACCCGTCGGCTGTCCGCTACGCCGCCCTGCGAAACGCCTGCCTGCGAAACGGCTTCGACGTGGAAGTCCTCGCCTTTTTCGAGCCCCGCCTCCACTATTTTGCCAAGTGGTGGGTGCAGCTTTTCGGCGAAAGCGAGGGCAAGGACAAACAGGGGATTTTCCCCGCCGAAGGCTGCTACAGCGAGGATCTCCACTCTCTGGGCCAATACATGCAGGATGGTCGCCGCAATCTGCTGGAGACCTTCATCCGCGTGGCCGACCCCGGCAGCAGCGTGATTGTCCGCCCTGACAGCGAGTTCCGCGATGGCTTTGACTACCTGGACAACAAGGATTTCGGCGAAATCAACCGCTGCGCCGAGCAAGCTACCATAGAGGCTCACACCGCCGGCGATGTCCCCTGTATGACCGTCGACCTGGAGCGCATCGACGCGGAGAGCATGGGCGCCCTGTTCTACTTCTTTATGGTGGCATGCGCCGTTTCCGGCCAGCTGATGGGGGTCAACCCCTTTGACCAGGAGGGCGTGGAGGAATACAAGCGCAGCATGTTCCGGGGGCTGGGCAAATAGTTTACACCGGGCAAATGCAATTTGATTTCGCATAACTTCTATTCAGCGATGGAAATTGCAAAAAAACAGGCACAATCGCATGCATTTCTGCTGCAATTGTGCCGATAATCGGGACAATTTCTCGATTGTAGCCCGCTGCTTTGCCAGAAAAACCGTTTGTGAATGTACTGTCAATCCGCTAAATAGAAGTTGAGCGAAATCCCCTGTTCGCGGCGCTATGGCGGTTCCGGAAATGACACAAAACAGAAAAGGAATTCGCAGCAGTTCCATTTTGAAAGGAGGCCATCCCCTGATGCAAGGAGGCCAGGCAGCAACCGTACAAAACGCGGCTTCAAAAAGCGAGAAGGCCAAGGAGCGCGCTTTTAAAACCAAGCTGATGAAGCGCAACTGGGATCTGTACCTGCTGATTCTCCCCACGGTGTTGTTTTTTATTATTTTCAAGTATGTCCCCATGTACGGGGTGCAAATCGCCTTTCGCGATTTTCGCCCGGTAGACGGAATCTGGGGCAGCGCGTGGATTGGACTGGACAACTTCCGCCGCTTCTTCACCTCCTACCAGTTCAGCCAGACGCTGGTGAACACGCTGACAATCTCATTTATGAGCCTGTTCATCAACTTCCCCATCCCCGTTATCTTTGCCCTGCTGCTCAATCAGGTGGAGGTAAAATGGTTTAAGAAATCGGTGCAGACCGTTTCCTATGTGCCGTACTTTATTTCCACGGTTGTCATGGTTGGCCTGCTGTTCAGCTTTCTTTCCCCCACCAGCGGCCCCATCAACACGCTGATCAAAGCTACAGGCGGCACCCCCATTAACTTTTTGGGTGTGCCCAATATGTTCAAGTGGATCTATGTGTTCTCCGACACCTGGCAGATGACGGGGTACAACGCGATCATCTACATCGCGTCCCTTTCCGGCATCAGCCCGGAATACTACGAGGCCGCCATGGTGGACGGCGCCTCCAAATTCAAGCGGATGCTGTACATCGACATCCCCTTCCTCATTCCCACTGTGTGTGTCATGTTTATTCTCAGCGCGGGGCGCGTTATGTCCGTCGGCTTTGAAAAGGCGTTTCTGATGCAGACGCCCCTGAATCTGACCAAAAGTGAGATTATCTCCACCTTTGTATACAAGACCGGCCTTGTCCAGAGCGATTTCTCCTTTTCCACAGCGGTTAGCCTGTTTAACACCGTTGTCAACCTGGTGCTGATCGTTTCTGTCAATACCGTCACCAAAAAGCTGAGCAACGGCGAAAACAGTCTCTGGTAATCCACAACCCGGAAAGGAGGCGCTTTTATGGCGACAAAAGCCATCAAATCCCATATCAACAATTCGCGGGCAGACAGAGTGTTCAATTTTTTCAACTACATTGTGCTGGCCCTTGTTCTGGTGGGCGTGCTGTACCCGCTGTGGTACATTCTCATCGCGTCCATATCGGATCCCAACCTTGTCACGCTGGGAAAGGTTACCCTGTACCCCAAGGGCGTTACATTCGCGGGATACAAAAAGGTGCTGGAATACCGGGATGTCTGGATTGGCTTCCGGAACTCCATCTTTTACACGGTTGCCTTCACTGCCCTTTCCACCGCGCTGACCGTCAGCTCCGGCTATGTGCTGAGCCGGAAGGATCTGGTGGGGCGCAAACTGCTCACCGGCTTTTTCATGGTGTGCATGTTCTTTAACGGCGGCCTTATCCCCACGTATATGGTGGTGCGCTCTCTGGGCATGATAGACACGGTCTGGGCCGTGATTGTCCCCAACTGTGTGTGGGTATACAATATGCTGATTGCCCGCACCTTCTTTTCCACCACCCTGCCGGACGAAATGCTGGAGGCCACCCAGATTGACGGCTGCACCAACCTGCGCTTTTTCTTCCGCTTCGCCATTCCCCTGTCCCCCTCGATCATAGCGGTAATTGCGCTGTTTTACGCCGTCGCCCAGTGGAACTCGTTCTTTGACGCGCTGGTGTATCTCAAGACAAAGGATCTGTATCCCCTGCAGATTCACCTGCGCAACATTCTGCTGATGAACTCGGTGGATAGCTCGGTTGTAGGCGACGCGGCCTCCATGGACGAGCGCCAGCGGCTGGCAGATATGCTGAAATATGTCCTCATCATCGTCTCCTCCACCCCTATGTTTATCCTGTACCCCTTTGTGCAGAAATACTTTGTGAAGGGCGTTATGATAGGCGCGGTGAAAGGATAATCCCCCTGTAAGGATTGTGCCCGCTGACGCGGTTGCAATATATTACCACTCTCTGCTACGGTCATTGACAGGGATTGGTATCAACGACATTTGGCAAAACCCAACGACAAACAAGCAACCAAATTGAAGGAGGTTCCCTCAATGAAAACACGCAGAATTACCGCATTGATACTGGCTGCCATGATGGCGGCGACTGTCTTTTCCGGCTGCGGCGGCGGCTCCGGCAGCTCTACTGCCGCCAGCTCCACCCCGCCTGCCGCGTCGTCCTCCACGGCACCCGCGTCGTCCTCTCAGCCGGCCGGCGACAGTGGCAGCACCAGCGCCGACGGTGTGGACATCGACCTGTCCGAGACAGTCAAGTTCACCGCTATGGCGGGCTTCCGCCCCCAGCACGCCGATTTCAAGGATATGGGCATCATTGACGAGATCAACGCCGCCGCCAACGTGGAGTTTGCCTGGGAGCTGGTTCCCGACGCCTCTCTAAACGAAAAGCGCAGCCTTGCCCTCTCCACCGGCGACATCCCCGACGTGATGTTCGGCATGATGAAGGATCCGGAGCTGATGAAAAACACCTCTCTCTTCGTGCCTCTGGACGAGTATGCCCAGTACACCCCCAACATGGTTCAGATCATGAAGGACGATCCGGCTGTCGAGCAGTTTATGACCTTGTCCGACGGGCACTATTACAGCCTTGCCTTCTGGCATGAGAAGCCCTATGAGGGCGCCTACAACGACCTGTATATCAACAATGACTGGCTGAAAGCGGTAGGCCTTGAGCTTCCCAATACCATCGACGAGTTTGAGCAGATGCTCATCGCCTTCAAAACCCAGGATCCCAACGGCAACGGCGAAGCCGATGAAATTCCCTTTACCTTTATTCTGGATCATGTCTATTTCGGCCTGTTTGGCATGTACGGCGCCTTTGGCAGCATCGACAACAACGACACCCGCCTGCACATCAAGGACGGCCAGGTCTACTTCACCGCCAACAAGGACGAGTGGAAAAACGCCACCGAATGGTTTGCCAAGCTGAACTCTCAGGGCCTGCTGGACGTGGAAGGCTTTACCCAGGACCGCAGCATGCTCTTTGCCAAGGGCAAGTCTGACCCCGTTCTCGTCGGCTCCATGCACGCGTTCCTCATTGACAACGTAGTCGGCGCGGATCGCGTCCCCTCCTACAGCTATTGCCTGCCCCTGCAGGGCGCGGACGGCAAGCGCATCGCCCGCTTCAACCCCAACCCCATCTCCAACCGCCACACCTCTGTCGTCTCCAAGAACTGCAAAAACATCGAGCGCATGGCCTACTGGCTTGACCTGAACCTCTCCGAGGACTTCTCTCTTCAGAACACCTACGGCCTCTTTGGCAAGCAGCTTGTGGACTCCAGTGATTCCAATTACACCTATGAGTTTGCCCTGGCTCCCGACGGCATGTCCCAGGACGACTTCCGCTTTAAGGATGCCCCCGCCCACTTCCCCGCCTATATCAACGCGGATCTCTACGGCACCCTGAAGCCCGCCCCCGACGTTGCCCGCAAGGTTGGCTATATGAACGACACCACCGAATATCTCACCACCGAGTGGATTCCTCCCGTGCTCTTCACCGACGATGAGAGCCGCGAGCTCGCCACCCTGAAATCCACCGTCACCGACTATGTCCTGCAGCAGCAGGCGCTTTGGATCTCCAACCAGTCCGACATCACCAAGGATTGGGACGCCTATGTGGCGCAGTTGGATGCGCTGGGCGTAAACCGTTATGTGGAGATCTATCAGACCGCTGTTGACCGTTACTACGGCAAATAAGCCATCTGTTATGCTTCGAGCGACCTGAAAGCAGCCGGACTTCCCGTACCACGTGCGGGAAGTCCGCAATTTCCGGCGTGAAATCCACGCCCGAACATTTCATGAGAAAAGGGATGTGAATTCCGGACATGGGTCACGCATATTACGATTACACCAAAGAACAGCTGCTGGACAGCCCCAAAATCCCCCTCTCTGTCTATGAGGACGGCGAGGCTGTGTTTCGGTTGCTGGCGGAGGAAATGGCGGCGGAAATCCGCGCCCACAACAAATCCGGCGACACCACGGTGCTGATTTGTCCCGTGGGGCCGGTGGGCCAGTACCCCCATTTTGTCCGGCTGGTAAACGAGGAATCCATCAGCCTGCGGAACACCTGGTTCATCAACATGGACGAGTATTTGGACGACAACGAGCAGTGGATTGACGCCTCCCACAAGCTGAGCTTTCGCGGCTTTATGAATCGGGAGGTGTACGGCAAAATCACACCGGCGCTGCTCCCCCCCGAGGAGCAGCGAGTCTTCCCGGATCCCGGCAACCCCGGGTACATCCCGGAGTTGATTCGCCGGTTGGGCGGCGTGGATCTGGTGGTGGGCGGCGTCGGCATCAACGGCCACGTGGCCTTCAACGAGCCCCAGCCGGATTTGACCGCGGAGCAGTTCCGCCTGCTGGAGACGCGGGCGCTTTCCATTGCGGAGGAAACCCGGGCCACCAACTGCATCGGCGATCTCAACGGCGCCATCGAGGATATGCCCCGCCGCTGTGTCACCGTCGGCTTTCGGGAGATATACGAGGCCCGGCGGATTTGCCTGGGCTGCTTCCGGGACTGGCACCGGGCCGTGGTGCGCCGGGCCTGCCACGGGGAGGTGTCCACCGGGTTCCCGGTGACGCTTTTGCAGGAGCATCCCAACGCGACCATCCACGTGCCGGAGGCGGTTGCCGTTTTGCCCTGATTTTGTCTGTTTTGTAAGCAAAGATTGGTATAACGAGAAGCAGCAGGCTGTTGGCCTGCTGCTTTGTTTGTGGTAGCTGTGGAGGCTCTGGAGCCTGCGGCGCATCTGAAATGGGATTTCACCCCAAACCCCACCCCGCAAATCACTTCGTGGCTGCTTGTCGGGGGTTGTCGGGGGCTGTTGGGGCATGTATAATGGAATGGATGAAGATTGGAAGGAGGCGCGCTGTTGTGATTACGCTGAAGGAATTGGCCCGGCGGGCGGGCGTGTCTGTTTCCACCGTGTCCCGGGTGGTCAACGGCAACGACGAAAAAGCCGCCGGCAGGGAGACCCGGGAGCGGATTTGGCAAATCGTGCGGGAAAGCGGCTATGTGCCGGATGAGGCGGCCCAAGGCTTGAAGCGGCGGGAGGATCCACGGGAATCCACCGGGAGGATTGCCTGTGTATTTGCCCGGGCGCCTCACAGCCCCACCGACCCTTTTTTCTCCCAGATAGCACGCTCCATCGAGCACAGCTGTCTGACCGCCGGCTATGGCACCATGGGAACCTTCACCGCCGACGCCTTTCTGGAGGGGGGGCATCCGCCGCCGGACGGCGTGGTGGTGCTGGGACGGTACTCCCGGTCGTTCCTCGCCAAATTGCGGCAGGTGTGTCAGCACATCGTGTACGCGGGGCTCAACTCTGTCCGCGACCCCGTCGATCAGGTGGTCTGTGACGGCTACGGCGCTGCCAGAGAGGCTGTGCGGTATCTGTATGCTTTGGGGCACCGGCGGATTTGTTATGTGGGGGAACTGGACAACGAGGCCCGGTTCCGGGGATTCTATGACGAAAACACACAGATGGGATGTAAGCCGGGGGCTGGTCTGATAGCGGAGACCCTCCAATCCCGGGAGGGGGGGTACACCGCCGCCCGCCGCCTGCTGCAGGGGGGTGACCTGCCGGACGCCCTGTTCTGCGCCAACGACCTGACGGCTCTTGGGGTGCTGGATTACGCGGCTGAGGCCGCTGTCCCCATCCCCCAGGCCCTGTCGGTTATCAGCATCGACAACATCGAGGCCTGCCAGCGCTCCTCCCCCATGCTGACCAGCATCGACATCCCCAAGGAGGAGATCGGCCGGGTGACCGCCCGGGTACTCATTGACCGCATGGAGGGGGGCCACAGCCTGCCTCTCCACGTACAGATCCCCTTTACCCTGTGCAAGCGGGGCAGCTGTCAGCCGAAATAGACCGTCACAATCTGCATGGCGTCAGTGGTGGTGTAGGCTATCTCCCGCGCGGCGGTGGGCTCCTCGCCGGCAGGCAGCATCGCGAAAATCGCCTCCTGCCCGAACAGGGCTTCTGTCGCCTGCCGGTAGACATCCTCTCCCCCAAAGCGGAGCATGGATTTGTCCAGGCCCGCCGTTATATCGGCGGTTATCAGCGCCTTCACGGCCTCTGGATCATATGCGGTGAAATACCGGTCGGTGCGGACAAAATAGTTGTCGGCGGTAGCGGTGCAGTCCGGCAACGGATAGGCTGTCTTTGCCACATGGGTGTTTCCGATGTCCCGGGAGGTTACCAGAAAGTAATCGTAGGCAATGTTCTCAAACCGCTCCATGGTATTGTTGGAGAAAACCGGGTCGCCCCATGTAGGATCCAGATAGTAATACTCCCCGTTTACCTTCACCAGATTCCAGGCGTGGCTGCCCTCTCCCACCGCCTCGCCGCCAATCGTCACACACTCCATGCCAAGGCGATTCAGCATGTATTGGGCCGCCTTGGCATAGCCATTGCAGACCGATTCTCCATACAAAAACACGCTGAGAATATTCTGGTTGTAGGGGGCGTTTCGGACATAGTCTGTCCGGTGGATGACTTGCTCGTAGATATAGAGGGCTTTTGCGTACTCGTCCGTACCCTCGGGCACGCCGGCCAGCCACGCGTCCACCCGGGTTTCCAGCTGCTGCTGATAGGCGTCCCGGCTGGCTTCCTCCAAAATATAGTCAAACTGGATATCGGTGTGCAGCACCTGGTTGCTCAGGGATGTGATGTGCCGCTGCATGGAATTGCTGACCCAAAACAGCTCCGGGTAGTCGTCCATGACGCAATTGAACAGGGCAAACAAATCCATGCCGCCCAGCTCCGCCTCTTCCTCCGCCGTGACCTGTATCCCCTCCTCCATAGCCTGCAGGGCCTGGAGATACCGGGCGTAGAGCCTTTGCTGGGCGTCTGTCAGGGTGCGGTAGGCGTAGCGAGCCTCTATGGCAGGTGTCTCCGGCTGAGTGGATTCCTGTTCCGGGATGGGCTCCTCTGTTGCCGCAGGCGGTGAGGGCGTCTCTGTCGGCTCCTCCACGGAGGGCTCGGGGACAATCAGCTGGGAGGATGACTCCGGTGTGGAGGGCACTGCCTCGCGCTCATAGATCAGATAAAAATAGAGCCCTGTCACCGCCAGTAAGGCGATAACAAGCAAAGTCAACAGGACCGCAAGAAAGGTTTTGATAAATTCCAGCATCGGCAACCTCTTCCGCGGGGCCGGTTTTTGGCCGCCGCATTGCAGTGAGTCGGGAATGGGGATTGGCTCCCCTATTGGGGGTGGTCAATGGGTGTAATCCAGGTACCGGATGTGCTCGGGCAGGTCGGCCTGGATGATGTCCTTCATTTTCTTTGCGAAGGGGCAGGGATACCCTATGGGTGTGCCCTTTTGAATGCAGGAGGCAAACGCAATGGTATCCGCGCCCCGCCTCACCAGCTCCCGCGCTCTCAAAACCGCCTTTTTGCCGGGGCAGCCGCCGCAGTTGATGAAGCCAATAAGTTCGATCGCCTCCTCCGCCGCAACATGGGCAAAGGCACCGGTTCGTTCCCGAATGGCCCGAAAGTCGGTGGTGCCCGGGCAAAAATCCTCTGTTTGCATGCATCTGATGATCCCGATTTTCATATGTGTCTCCCTTTGATTGGTTGCGATTCAGTTCAACTAGATACTGTGGGCTTGTCTGTTACCAGAATTATAGCATATCTGTGGGCAAAGAACAAAACGCATGCGCCGGGTTCTCCGGGCATGCGTTTTGGGGATGTATGAGAGAGTGAATCCTAGATTTCCTCGATAAATCCGATGAAATCGTGGGTGTGGAACTCCTCGATGACCTCCAGATGGGGGTGCCGCTTGGGCAGCCGCAGGGATATGATAGCCGCCATCGATTTGCTGTCCTCGTACTTTGGCTTTACCAGCTCCACATGGGCTATCTTGATGGAGTTGGCGTGGGCATATGAGAGAAAGTCGCTTAATACATGCCCTTCCTTCAGTTCGATATATATCTCCATGGCCTTGGATGTTGACATGACCTTGTTGTCTACCTTATGCATGAGCGTGATAATAAGGAAAATAAAGATACTGCCCATAATGGCGCCTTCGTAAAAGCCGATGCCGATGGCAAGACCCATACAGGCGCTTGCCCACAGACCGGCCGCTGTGGTAAGGCCGATGACCTGATGGTGCCGGGTTACAATGATGGTGCCGGCGCCGAGAAAACCGATGCCGCTGACCACCTGAGCGCCAAGTCGCGCCGGGTCGGAGGTGCCAAAGTGGATGTGGATGTATTGGTTTGTAAGCATGACCAGCGCCGCGCCCACACACACAAGCATATAGGTGCGGAACCCGGCTGCCCGCCGTT
Organism: Ruminococcaceae bacterium OttesenSCG-928-L11; assembly: GCA_030265885.1. Taxonomy (GTDB): domain Bacteria; phylum Bacillota; class Clostridia; order Oscillospirales; family Ruminococcaceae; genus WRAV01. The sequence goes on from JAJDGX010000008.1 coordinate 27,790, forward strand.
TGCTGCCCCGCTCCAAACCAATGATGCCCCCGCATATCAGTGCCAGCGACAGGCGGCAAAAAATCGACAGCATATTGACGCCTTCCATCTGTACGACGAAATCCGCGTACATGTGCTCACCTCCTCTCAAAAAAATGAGGTTTGCCGTTTCAATGCATATGCGCCACAGGGATCACGCGACGCGCATGGCATTCGGCAAACACCTTCGATGCATTCCATTATATAGCATAATGATTAAAAAATCAAATGATTTGCCTGCAAAAAGCAGTTAAAATGAAGTTTTATCGGCATTTTGCAGAAAAGGAAAAAAGGGCGCAAAACGCCCTTTTCGCCGGTGTGTCAAATCTGCACAAAATCGTACGGGGTTTGCTGGTATACGTAGTAATTGAGCCAGTTGGAATAGAGCAGGTTGCCGTTGGCCTTCCACCGCATGGCGGGGACATTGGCGGGGTTGTCGTCGGGGAAGTAGTTGGCCGGCACCTGGATGGGCAGGCCCTTGTCTCTGTCCCGAAAGTACTCGGAGGCAAGGGTGTCCCGGTCGTATTCCGAGTGGCCGGTGACGTAGAAATTGCGGTTGTCCCTGTCCGCCACAATGTAGACGCCGGCCTCGTCCGACGCGCTGAGAATCTGCAGCTTCGGGCATTGGGCGATGTCCTCCGCCTTGCACTCCGTGTGGCGGGAATGGGGGGCGTAAAAGCCGTCATCAAAGCCGTACAGCAGGGTGTGGGAGGGCTCACAGAGCCGGTGTCGGTACACGCCGAACATCTTGGCGGGCAGCGGATATTTGCGGATGCCGTGGTGGTAGTACAGGGCCGCCTGGGCTCCCCAGCAGATGTGGAAGGTGGAAAACACGTTGGTTTTCGTCCACTCCATTATGTCGCACAACTCCCGCCAGTAGTCCACATCCTCAAATTCCATGTGTTCCACCGGGGCACCGGTGATGATCATTCCGTCGAACTTTTGCGACTTCAACTCATCAAAGGTTTTGTAAAACTTGATCAGGTGCTCCTGGGCGGTGTTTTTGGAGGTGTAGGTGGCTGTCTGCATCAGCTCCAGCTCCAGCTGGAGGGGCGTGTTGCCTATCATGCGCAGCAGCTGGGTCTCCGTCTCTATCTTTTTGGGCATGAGATTCAGAATCAGAATCTTCAGGGGGCGGATATCCTGCATCAGCGCCCTGGATTCGTCCATAAAGAAGATGTTTTCTTTGCCAAGGATTTCCCGTGCAGGCAGGCCGTTGGGAATTTTTATCGGCATGGCGCGCACTCCTTATGTAATAAATTGGATACATGTGTGTTTGGGTGGAACACAAATCACCACAACACAAACTGTCTGAACGCTTGTTATTATACCATTTCAGTCGAAAATGTCAATGCTTGGCGGACAAATCCATGAAATGTGAAAGTTCTGGATTCCCCTTCCATTTTGTGGTGAAATGCAGTATAATAAAGGAGTATGTATCGCATGACAAAATTGGCGGTGGAATGCCTGCTTGCCCGCCATATTGCCCGTATATATCAAGTGTGCACCATTGAAAGGGGGCACGGTCTGAGGACCGCTCATATGGAATCCGCCATTGCCTTTACCTACGAATTGGATGACGCCGCCCTCGGGGCAGAGGAACTGTCCCGGCAGATCCTGTCAAAGCTGACCCTGCGCGCCAACAGCATCGGCATTCTCTTTTGCGATTCCGATGCGGATTACATCGGTCTGCTGGAGGCCCTGGCCGAAACGCTGCCTGTGGAGATCATCGGCTGCACCTCTGTGGGGATGCTGGGCCACGAAACCAAGGGCTTTGATGAAATCTGTGTCTCGCTGACTGTATTGACCGCCGACGACTGCCTGTTCAGCACGGCCCTCTCGGAGCCTATGACCGAGGACAACGCGGCCCAGGCTATCCGCCAGGCGTATCTGCGGGCCGCCTCGGCCATTGAAGGGCAGCCCAAGCTTATCTACACCCTGACACGGGGCGCCCACGACATTATGACCGACGTGTACCCGGACACCCTTTCCCAGGTTTCCGGCGGGGCGCCGGTATTTGGCGGTGTGCCCAGCGGCAACGAGGGGGATGTCCCCGTTGTGTTTTATCAGGGTGCCGCTTATGAGGATCGCACCTTGCTGCTGCTTGTGGGCGGGGACATTGAACCCATCTTTGAGTGCCGCAGCATTCATCCCGACACGGTGGTGCAAAAGCGCCCCATCACCCGCTGCACCGACAATATCATCTATGAAATTGGCGGGGAGCCGGTCTTTGATTACCTGAAAAGCCTGCAAATGAACCTGAACTTTCAGAACCGGGACGACATGGTTCTCTCCTTTCTCTCCAAGTCGCTGTATGTGGAGGATGTGGAGAGCGATATCTCCTTTGTGCGCACCATACGGGACGTGGATTTGGAGAAGGGCTATGTGGTGGTAAACAATAAAATCAAGCAGGGCGATTTGGTGTCGCTGGGCATTCTCAGCCGGAAGGACATCCACGAATCGGTGGAGGAGTGCATTGACACGCTGCTGAAAAAGGTGCGCAAGGCAGAGGAGGGCGGCCGCAAATTCGGCGTCATTCTGTGCACAAGCTGCATTGCCCGCTACCTCATTCTCTCCCCCGATCGCCATTTGGAGGGGAAGGCGCTGATAGAGGGCATCGGGGAGCAAATCCCCTTCACCGGCTTTTACAGCTGGGGGGAAATCTGCCCGCTGTTTGGCCGGGACAATGCCTGCATCAACAAATCCCACGACAAAACAATGAGCATGTGCGCGCTGTAAAATCCCTGCGCCGCCATGCCCAATGCTTTCATTTTGACGGAGCCGGAACATTCCGGCTCCGTTTTTTTGCCGCTGTGTCAGTTCTAATTCTTTTTCGCGGCCACGACCTCCCGGAACATGGTGGGGGTGAGGTTCTCCGATTTTTTGAAGGCGCGGGAGAAGTTCATGGCGGAGTTGTAGCCCACCGCCACCGCGATTTGGTGGACGCTCATATCGGTGTCTGTCAGCAGGCGCTTGGCCTCGTCCATGCGGATTTTGGTGATGTATTGCAGCATGGACATGCCGGTTTCCTCTTTAAACAGGGCAAACATATGGGCCCTGGATTTGCGGAACCGATCGCTGATGCTTTCCACGCTGAGATTGGAGTCGCTGTAGTTTTCCGCGATGAAATCCAGCACCTCGTTGTTCAGCTTGTCGCCGGAGCGGGAGTGTTCCCGGGAAAAGGCGGCGCAGACATCGCCCATAAACATGAGGATGTTCTTGCGGATCTCCTCGTTGCTGCGGGTCTCTGTCACCATGCGGGCAATGGAATCCGGCCCGTTGGCGGCGGAGGGCACGTGGGAAATCAGGGATGTGGTGCTGAGAACGGTGCCCAGCAAATCGAACAGCAGACAGTATTGCAGTTCCCGGCCGATGCCCGCATTGGCCTGCCAGATCTGCTCGAAGGCGGCGACGGAGCGATCCTTGCTGCCGCTGACAATGGCGTTGTAGAGCCGTTTGTCATCCTCGGCCCCGTAGGAATACGCCGTGAGGCCCGTCGCATAGCCCGCTGTGTCCGGGTTGCACTCCACCCCGAATACCTGGCGATAGGTCAGCCGGTAGCGGGTTTGGTCGTACAGGGCGGAGACCTCCCCGATGTCCTGACTGGCGGGAGAGACATAGACAAAGGTGTCTGTTGCGGGAAACGCCTGGGTGATATGCTGGCGCAGGCTTTCTGAGAGAGTCTGCCAGGCATCGGCGTTCGGCAGTTCCATGTTGAACACGAATACGGCGCTTTCCCCCATGGGGACAGCCCAGAAGTCGATGGTATCGCCGTGGGGCAACAGAGACGTGCGGAAGGCGGATTCCAGGGCGATGGCGTACTCCGGGTAGCGGAGCCACTGCTCGTCGGTTCCCGGGAAGGGGCCCTGCAGCAGCATAACCGCGAACCACTCCTTGCGGAAATAGCGCCGGAGCAGCGCCATGTCCTCCTCGCCGGCGCCCACGTTGTGAATGAGCAGCGCCAACAGGGTATCAAAAAGCCGGCTGTCCTGCTCCTTCAGCTGGTTGAGCATGGAGGTGTGGGCGGAGTGGGAGTCGGAGATGGCCGCCCGAATCACCGTGTATTCATCGGATTTTTGCTTGCGCTTGGGGGTGGCTCCCTCTTCGCCGGTCACGGCCAGCTCCATGATTTCCCGGATGGGCGTGTAGTTTTTGTACAGGAAGTTGGCCGTAAACAGGATACTGCCCAGCACAATCACCGCCAGCCCCATGGCAAACAGATAATTCACGGTGCTGATGGCGCGCATGTAGGCGTCCCGGGGGGTTGCCAGCAGATAATCCACGTTGGCCCGCTCCGACGACAGGCCGGAAAACACGGTGCCGTCCGCTGCCTGGTATCGCTGAATCCGGGTGCCTGCGCGGACAAGCCGGTCGGCCACCGCTGCGTTGGCGGCGTTGATGATGGGCCGTTTGGGGATCACCGGTGTGCCGTCCCGCAGCAGCAGGTTCAGTTCGCAGGACAGCATGGTGTGGACACTGTCGAGCAGCTGGGTAACGGTGTCCATGTCAATCCATATCATTATAGTGGCGTTGAGGTCGATGGAAAAGAAGCTGGGAAGGGTGCGCAGGAACACAAGACCGCTTTCCCCGTCCCGGTAGGGCATGACCAGCATATCGTCGTTGTGCTGGCTCTTTACAACGGAAATCCACTCGTCAAAGGGCATGGCCGGATTGCTGTGGTACGCCTGGTAGATGACCTGAGGCGGGGCGACGGTGCCCTCGCTGATAAAGAGATCCGCGTCCCAAAAATAGATGTAGATGCTGCGAATGTAGGAGCTGTAGCCGCAGTATTTGGCCAGCTTGTCCTGCAGCTGCTTCTTTAACAGGAAGTGACGGCTTGTCTCCCCCGACAGGGAATAGGCATTGAACTCCGGATCGGCGGAGATGGACTGGGTGATGGTGCGCACATCGTAGAAGCCCTTGTCCATCAGCTGCTGGATCTGGGTGAGCAGAACCTCGTTGTTTTGAATGGTCTGCCGCTTTGTGTTTTGAATGTTGTACACAAAAAGCACCGCCCCGATGATCACAGGCACAATGGACAGGCTGATGCAGGAAACCAGCCAGCGCCTGCGGATCGCCCGGGGATATTGCCGTTCCTTTGATGTCACCGCTTTCGCCATATTATCGTACCTCCCTTGGAAGGCTTGCTCCGCCCGAATGGGGCATCTGTTTTTTTGCCCAAACGTTCGGTCGCTGTATACACAAAATAGTCACTGCTTTTCTGTCATCCTTTAACATTTTATCATATTCCACACAAAATGAATAGCGGAAACGGCGTCCAGTTGAACATATTGCCTGCTAAAAGACATATTGCTTATTGATAAAAACGCCCGAAATTGCTAGAATTCAAACAGAAATATCAGGCAATTTCAATAGAAAAGGGGATGAAACTGTGCAATCGGTAACAAAAAAGGCAGCATCCACGGGCACCGGCCGGGAAGCCGTGGATCAGAAGGCCCGCAGGCGAAGATACGCAATGCGCATGGCGCGCAATCACTGGCAGCTGTACATATTGCTGGTGCTGCCTATCATCTATATCTTTATCTTTAAGTACATGCCCATGTACGGAATTCAGATTGCCTTCAAGCAGTACAACCTTTCCCTGGGCATCACCGGCAGCGAGTGGGTGGGGCTCAAGTGGTTCCGGATGTTCTTTTCCTCGCAGCAGCTTCCCCGCCTGTTGGGGAACACCATTTCCATCAGTCTCTACCAGCTGTTTGCCAGCTTTATCCCGCCGATTGTCATTGCCATCGCCCTCAACGAGATGCGCAATGCCTTCTTTAAGAAAACGGTGCAGCTTATCTCCTATATGCCCCACTTTTTGTCGGTGGTGGTTATCTGCGGCATTCTGCAGCAGGTGCTCTCCCTCAACGGTATGGTCAACAACCTGCTGGCGGGCATGGGGCTGGAGCGAATCCAGTTTCTTGGCAGGCCAAACATGTTCAAGCACATCTATGTCTGGTCCGGCATCTGGCAGAATGTGGGCTACAACGCCATCATTTACATCGCGGCGTTGTCGGGCATCAGCCCGGAGCTTCACGAGGCCGCCAAGGTGGACGGCGCCACCATCTGGCAGCGCATCTGGAATGTGGATATCCCCGGCATTCTGCCCACGGCGGTTATCCTGCTCATCATGAACTCGGCCAATATTCTCAGCGTGGGCTTTGAAAAGGTGTTCCTGCTGCAAAACCCGCTGAATACACGGGCGTCGGACGTTATCTCCACCTATGTCTATCGCATCGGCATGGTCAACATGGAGTACAGTCTTTCCACGGCGGTGGGGCTGTTCCAGTCGGTGGTGTCGCTGACGATGCTCATCCTGGTCAACCGGATATCACGGAAGCTGTCGGATACCAGTCTTTGGTAACGCCAAACCAAGATTCGGATAAGGAGGAATCATTATGGCAAGTGCCCGCGCCAATCGAATCAAGGACTCCTCCAGCGACAGGCTGTTCCTGTTCCTGGATTGGTCGCTGCTCATCATCCTGGTGGTTGTGATCACCATTCCCCTGCTCAACGTGGTCAGCTCCTCTCTCAGCGCGCCGTCGGCCGTGGGGGCGGGAAAGGTCTTTCTACTGCCCAAGGGATTTAACATTGACGCCTACAAGGCCCTGACCAAGGAGAAGCAAATCCTTACCGGCTTTGGCAACACGCTGATTTACGCCATCGCCGGCACCTGTCTGAACGTGGTGATGACGGTGATGTGCGCCTATCCCCTGTCCCGCCGGGAGCTGGTGGGCAAAAAGGGAATCATGTTTTACTTCACCTTCACCATGCTATTTTCCGGCGGTATGATGCCGACGTATCTGCTCATCAAATCCCTGGGATTGACCAATACCCGGTGGGTCATGATACTGCCGGGGGCCATGACGGTCTATAATATGATCATCGCCCGCACATTCTTTATGAACACCATTCCCCAGGAAATGAACGAGGCCGCCGAAATTGACGGCGCCAGCGACATGCGGCTTATCTTTTCCATCGTGCTGCCCCTGTCCGCCCCGATTCTCGCGGTGCTGACCCTGTTTTACGCCGTGGGGCACTGGAACGCCTTCTTCGACTGCTTCCTCTACATCACCGACCCCAAGCTGTTCAACCTGCAGGTGGTGCTGCGAAACTTTATCGCCAACATCAAAGCCATGATGGACTCCAGCGGCATCACCGACTCCATCGCCGCCCAGCAGGATGTGGCCCTCTTTCAGGAGGTGCTCAAATACGCCATCATCGTCTTTACCAGCATCCCCATTCTCGTCGTCTATCCCTTTGTGCAGAAGTATTTTGTCAAGGGCGTCATGATAGGCTCCCTGAAGGGATAGCAGAGCAAACCGGCTCGTCCCTGCGCATAGGCGCAGGTTTCCATAGGCACACAGATACTACAAGATTAACAGGAGGTATCCCATGAAACGGCATTTTACCAGTATGGCCCTGATCGCGCTGTCCCTGCTGCTCGTCCTGTCGGCGTGCGGCACCGGGACAACAACCGGACAGAGCTCCGCTCCGTCATCTGCGGCATCTACCGCCGCATCCGCGTCCTCCACGGCGCCTGCAGCGTCCCAGACGGAAGCAGCTTCCGGCGGCTTCCAGTCCGACCCGAGGCTCAATGCACCCGGCGAGCTCCCCATCGTCAACGAGCCTGTCACCATCAAGATTATCTATTCCGCTACCAAGGACTTGAAGGAAAACTACGCGGCTACCTACATCGAGGATAAGACAGGCGTCACCATCGACTGGCTTCTCTCCCCTGTGGATCAATACAAGGAAAAGCTGAACCTGATGCTGGCCAGCAGCGAGAAGGCCGACCTGATTATCCCCCCCAACAACACCGCCGCCCGCATCACCAAAATCGAGGAGTTTAAATACGCTTCTCAGGGGATGCTGGTTCCCATCAACGACTTCATCGAGCACTCCAGCAAATTTGTGAAGGAGCTGTACGCCACCAACCCGGACTACTACACCACTGCCACCACACCGGACGGCAACATCTACTCCTTCCAGCGCATTTCCGAGCCCGGACGCGGCACCTACCACGGCACCGCCTCCTACAAAATGTGGATGAACCGCACCTGGCTGGACAATCTGGGCCTGAGTGTTCCCACCACCACCGAGGAATTCTATGAGGTGCTCAAGGCATTCAAGGAGCAGGACGCCAACGGAAACGGCGACCCCAACGATGAGATTCCTCTCAGCACCTGCACCAAGGGCGCCAACGTCTCCATCGACGGCTTCCTGATGAACGCCTTTACCTACAACAACCCCAACCCCAACTCCACCACCCCCTACCTGCGCATCACCGATGACGGCAAGGTGGAGGCCTCTGTCACTGTAGAGGATTACCGGGAAGGACTTCGCTATCTGAACCGCCTGTACAACGAAGGCCTTCTCTACCCCGACGCCTTCACCCAGGACAGGGCAACCCAGACCGCCCTCAACGAATCGGCGGATGTCGCACGCATCGGCGCGCTGCCCGCTCAGCACTGCGGTTATCTGGTCGCTTCTTTGACCGAATCTGACCGCTGGCTGGAATATGAGGCTCTCACGCCTCTCAAGGGTCCTAACGGCGTGCAGCTGACCCCCACCCCCCACGCCAACGAGGAATCCTGGCCCAGCGGCATGATCCCCGTCACCTCCGATCAGCCGGAAATCGCCTTCCGCTTTATCGACGCCATCTATGAGGATCAATTCACAAAGGTTATCAACTACGGACAAGAGGGTGTGTCCTGGCGGAAAGCCGAATCGGGCGAGATGAGCCTGGACGGCAGCCCTGCCGACATCACCAGCATTGCCCTGGATACCTCAACAACAGAGGCGAACCTGACCCTGACCGGATTCCCCACCATCGCCATTGTCCCCACCAAAACCTCCTACAATCTGGATCCCAAGGCCCCCAACGGCGCGGGTCACGAGGTGGTTCTGTACCGGGCAACCGAAAAGATGGAGCCCTATAAGGTAAACGCGAAATACATCGTGCCCAACGTGTACTATGAGACCGACGAAAACGAGCGCATCAGCTCCTACAAGGCCACCATCAACCCCTATATCGAGGAATGCATCGCCCGCTTTATCACCGGCGACATGAACATCGAAAATGATTGGGACGGCTATCTGAAGGAGCTGGACAGCATGGGACTCAGCGATTATCTGAGCATCGTGCAGAACGGCTACGACCGGTATATCGACAGCACATCCAAATAACAGCCCTTATTACACAGCAATGGAACCGGCGCGGAATGCGCCGGTTCCCAGACTATATATGACAATGAAATCTGAAAGGTGTGAACCGGTTTGAAAACAGGCATTACCGAGCAAACAGCCCGGAAGCTGGTGGAAAAGGGCATTGCCCATTTGACCGCCCGGCCGACGCGGGTTCCCTCCGACACAGCGGTGGACACTCCCCTTCTCGGCAACGGCGACGTGGGCGCCGCTATTGCAGGTGACGGCTCCAGCCAGGTATTTCTTTTGGGGAAAAATGATTTCTGGACACAGGCCCATTTGGGAGAGACCTGGGAACAGCGCTCCAAGCGGCTGCTGGAGCGGGAGGGCAGGCGCAGCGGTTCCCGCATTGTGGCGGCGGGCTGGCTGCGGGTTGATATTCCGGAGCTGGCGGGGTGCAGCTACGACGCGTGGCAGGATCCCTGGCTGGCCGAGGTGCGGGCCACCTACCGCAAGGACGGCGCGGCGGCGGAGTACACCTCCTTCCTGTCCGCCGAGGAAAATACCCTTGTGGTGGAGGTAAAAAGCACCGGGGACTGCCCCCTCTCCCTCCACTTTACCACCATGCCGGGCCCCTACGGCACCGATGAAATCTTCGCCTATGAGGACGGCATTCGCGACGACACCGTATTCACCGAGTACCCGGCGGATTATCAGGCGCATCCCGGGCGGCGGTGGGTGTTCACCAGCATCACCTGTGACAGAGACGCCCGCTATACCCCGGAAAAAATGGCCCACAAGGGCGCTCATCTGACTCTGCCGGCCGGAGAGGCTGTGCGCATTCTGCTGTCCATGGTCAGCGACCTGGACGCGGGAAGCCCGGAGGCCGCCAAGGAGGAGGCGCACCGTCTTTGTATTGCGGCCCGCACTAACTGGAAGGCACTGCGGGACAGCCATCGCGCCTGGTGGCAGGAATTCTGGATGAAATCGATGGTGGAGACCGGCAACGACACTCTGGACAGCTTCTACTATGCCTCCTACTACATACTGGCGTCCTCTGTGCGGCAGGGCAAGGTACCGCCGGGTCTGTTCGGGCCCTGGATCACCACCGACCGCTCCAAGTGGACGGGCTCCTACACCCTCAACTACAACTACGAATCCCCCTTCTTCCCCCTGTATACCGGGAACCGGGGCGAGCTGGCGGAGTCCTACATTGAGCCGCTGCTGGATATCATTCCGGTGGGTAAGCTGTACGCCAAGGAGAAATTCGACCGTCCCGGCATCTGCCTGCCTGTGGAGCTTGGCCCCTGGGGCATGGTGTGCTCCTCCATCTTCCATCACCAGAAGAGCAATGCGGCCTATTGCTGCTGCAACATCTTCATGCACTTCTACAGCACCCTGGATCTGGACTGGGCCAGGCGGGCGTATCCCTTTGTGCGGGAGGTCGCCGATTTCTGGGAGGCGGATCTGGTCTGGGAGGGCGACCGCTACAGTGTGGTGGGCGACTCTCTCCACGAGGTGTATTACCGGGAGGGCGGCGAGAAAAACAACTGTCACGCCCTTGGTCTCATCCGCATGGTGATGCGGGGCATTCTGGATATGAGCCGGGAACTGGATCTGGACGAGGACAAGCGGGAGAAGTGGGAGCACATTCTGACCCATCTGGCCCAGTTCCCCACCTTTGAGCGAAACGGCCAGACGGTGTTCCGCTTCAACGAGGACAACTACGCCTGGGCGGAACGGGCCAACGGCTCCTCCATCAAGCACATTTACCCCTTCAACTGCATCGGGCTGGATTCTCCGCCGGAGTTGCTGGAGATTGCCCGCAACACCGTCATCCAAAAGGATATCTTCGACAACGGCAACGCCTTCTGTGAGTACACGGTCATGTGTGCCCGGGTGGGTCGGGATCCCCAGCTGCTGTACGACAAACTCATCGAGCAGTGCGGCCTGCGCGCCATGCCCAACAAATACATCTGGCACGGCGGCGGTGGAATTGAGGACTGCGCCGGCGTGACAAGCGGCATCAACGAAATGATGATGCAAAGCCACGAAGGTGTCATCCGCATCTTCCCTGCCTGGCCCAAGGGCACGGACGCATCCTTCTATCGCCTGCGGGGCTATGGGGCGTTTCTGGTCAGCGCATCCATACGCGGCGACGTGGTAGATGCTGTGTGCATCGAGAGCGAAAAGGGCCTGGATTTGACGGTAGCGTTGCCGTGGGAGAAAGCAGTCATCACTGTCAACGGCACCGTTGTGCAGGATGCTGCCTCCGGCCGAGTGACGCTGACCACCAATCCGGGGGATGTCATTGACATCACACCCATACAGTAAGGAGGAACAAAAATGCAGCCATTGCGATTTATTATGGTGGGCGCCGGCGGCTTCGGCGCGTACTGGATTCGTACGATATTCCCACGGATTGCCCAGTGGGCGCAGCCTGTGGCTGTCGTGGACATCAACGGTGACGCCCTAGCCCTGCCAAAGGAACGGGGCACCGTTCCCGCAGAGAAGCTGTACACGGACATTCACAAGGCCATCGCGGAGACACCCTGCGACTTTTTGGTGCTGGTGATTCCGCCGGAGCATCGGATGCCCTATATTGATTTGGCGGTTAAGCACGGGCTTCATGTGCTGTGCGAGAAGCCCATCGCCCCCACCATGGACGACGCCTGCCAAATGTATGCCAAGCTGGCCGGGGCGGGGCTCAAGGCATCGGTGACTGTAAGCCACCGGATGGAGCGGGAGAAGCAAAGCCTGAACCGTCTGCTGGACGACAAGGTCTACGGCAAGCTGAATTACATCACCGGGCGCTTTACCATGCGGCGGCAGCTGCGGGAGTATCCCTCCGGCACAAGCAGCTGGGAGGAGTATGTGCGGGCGGCCATGTCCGGCGGCGTCATCCATGAACTGGACACCTTCCGGGGGCTGGCTCGCTCCAACGCCAAAACAGTTTTTTCCCGTATGTGGCGGTTTGACCCCGGCTCCCACGGGGCGGGGCTCAGTTCCATGACCACAGTGGAGATGGAAAACGGCGTGACCTGCTTCATCGAACACAGCAGCGCCAACGCCACAGAACTCAACGGCTGGTCCCGGGAATATTACCGGGCGGAATGCGAAAGCGCCACCGTTGTGCTGGACGGCACCACCCTCACCGCCTCCAGCGGGCTGGGCTTCCCCCTGCCGCTTCGCGCGGATCTGCCCCTCGCCGATGACGACTGCTGGGATCACACCCTCATTGTCCGGGATTTTTGCGCCTGGCTAAATGGTGGGCCGGAGCCGGAAACTACCATGAAGGATCATCTGCATTGCTGCGCGCTGACCTTCGCCGCGGTGGAAAGCGCCGTCACCGGCAAAGCCGTGGATGTGCAGGCATATCTGAAGGAATCCCTGGCAAAGCACCAAATCGCCCTTT
>JAJDGX010000080.1 GCA_030265885.1 Ruminococcaceae bacterium OttesenSCG-928-L11
GCCGCGTCGTCCAGGGGATTTTTGCCTTCCAGGCGGGCATATTCCAGGTTTTGCACTGCCTGGGCCTTGCCCACATAGGCGGGATCCTTGCGGGACAGGGCAAACTGTGCCAGCCGAATGGGGTTGGAGCGATAGCTGGAGGTTTCGCCGGAGGGGATCAGTTCATCGGTGGTGGTGACAGGGTCGGTGATGAGAGAGCACACCCGCAGGAACAGATTGTCGGCGAGGGGCTGCATGGTCGGCCAGTCGGCGATGTTGGGGCCAAATTTCAGTTCCACAGAGGCGTCCGTCTTATCAAAGCCGTCGTAGCAGCGGTTCTCGTAGACCTTGCTGTCAAAGAAATACTTGGGTGTATTGTACTGCACATCCAAATCTGTGGCAGCGGTCAAAATGCCGCCGTTGGCAGCGGTGGCCGCAATGCTGCGGGCATCCATAAGCGCCACCGAGGAGATCTGGCCCTCATTGGGCTTGGAGCCTTCCCGGTTGGGGAAGTTGCGGGTGGCATGGCGAATGCTGAAGGCATTGTTGGCAGGCACATCCCCCGCCCCAAAGCAGGGCCCGCAGAAGGCGGAGCGAATGCTCGCCCCCACTGTCATCAGTTTGCCGATGGCGCCGTTTTTCACCAGCTCCAGGAACACCGGCTGGCTGGAGGGATACACACTCAGCGCATGCTCGTCAGAGCCCAGGGAACAGCCGTCCAGGATGTCCGCCGCCGCACAGACATTTTCAAAGGTGCCGCCGGCGCATCCGGCAATGACGCTCTGCTGCACCTGCAGCCGACCGTTTTTGATTTTATCCCGCAGGGTAAACCGCCCCACAGGCAGGCCCAGCTGCTTCGCGCCGGTCTCCTCCACCTTGGCCAGAATGTCCTCCAGGTTGGCGTTGAGCTCGTCAATGGCATACACATTGCTGGGGTGGAAGGGCATTGCAATCATAGGCCTGACCTTGGACAGGTCAATTTCCACCACCAGGTCGTAATACGCCGCCTTGGCGGGTTTCATTTCCTTGTAATCGCCGGGGCGGCCGTGAATGGCGTAATAGTCCCGGATGACATCGTCCGTCTCCCAAATGGAGGACAGGCAGGTAGTCTCAGTGGTCATTACATCGATGCCGATGCGGTAATCGGCGGAAAGTCCGGCAATGCCGTCGCCGACAAATTCCAGCACCTTGTTTTTGACACAGCCGCTCTCAAACACCGCGCCAATCAGCGCCAACGCCACGTCCTGGGGGCCGACACCGGGCTGAGGCTTGCCGGTCATATGCACCGCCACCACCTCGGGCAGGTCGATGTCGTAGGTGCGCCCCAGCAGCTGCTTGACCAGTTCCGGGCCGCCCTCGCCGATGGCCATGGTGCCCAGCGCGCCATAGCGGGTGTGGGAATCGGAGCCCAGCAGCATTTTGCCGCCGCCGGACATCATCTCCCGCATATACTGGTGGATGACGGCCTGGTGAGCCGGCACAAAAATTCCGCCGTATTTTTTCGCCGCGGACAAGCCAAACATGTGGTCGTCCTCGTTGATGGTGCCCCCCACCGCGCACAGGCTGTTGTGACAGTTTGTTAGCACATAGGGAATGGGAAACCGCTCCAGACCGCTGGCCCGGGCTGTCTGCACAATGCCCACATAGGTGATGTCGTGAGACGCCAGCGCGTCAAATTTAATCTGCAGCTTTTCCATATTGCCGGAGGTATTGTGGGCCGACAAAATGCCGTAGGCCATGGTGGCCTTGCGGGTCTCCTCCTTTGCGGGGGCTTGCCCGCAAAGCTGAGCCAGCTCTGCCTCGCAGCCCGGCACCTCCGGGATGATGGTTCTGCCTTCCACCAGATATGCACCTGTTTTGTGTACCGTTACCATATCAAACCCCTCCACCCATCGCGATAGCAATTCCGGAAACGTGTCCCGCTGCCCATAGATTGTTATTCCCATCACAATGTTGTATTTTTCGCTTTTCTCAGCTAAATTGCTTCCATTCTATCACAAAATGACGGCAATTGTAAAGGATCCTGCAAAGAGGAGTCGGCGGCACCCTTTGGTGTCCACTTACCAAGGAGGGAGAAGCCCATTGCGTGCGGGCAGTCAAGAGCCGAGAAAAAAACAGGCCGCAAAAAGCGGCCTGTCAGCATTGCGTCTCAGGGCCTGTTAACATAAAGGGAACGGCCCGTATTTTTGGCGATTTTTGGGCCAACGACGAAAAGCCCAAAAATCGCTCAAAATCCATGCGTTTTATTGATGGCAACAGAGCCTAAATTCCTATTGCCATTCCGGTTTGTGCCGGAGAGAAGGTCTGTGCACCGCGCTGGGGCGAGGCAAACGGCTGCGCCAGCTTGAAGTGCTGCACCGCTTCGTCCAGAACGGCTGCCTGGGCCGACATTTCCTCAGAGGAAGCTGCAGATTCCTCTGCAGTGGCGGCGTTGGATTGCACCACCTGAGACAGCTGGCCAATGCCGGCTGTAATCTGGTGTATCGCATCGGTTTGCTTTTGCGACAATTCGTTTATCTGGGCAATGGAGTCCACGTTTTTGCCGGCAATTACGCCCATGGCCTGCAGGCTTTCGTTGGTTTGCGCCACGATTCCGTTGCTCTCTTTTACCCCTTCGGCGTTTTGCTCTATCAGCTCGGCGGTTTCCTTGGCGGCGTCGGCGCTTTTGCTGGCCAGGTTGCGCACTTCATCGGCGACTACGGCAAAGCCCTTGCCGTGGGTGCCGGCACGGGCCGCTTCCACCGCCGCGTTCAGCGCCAAAATATTGGTCTGGAAGGCGATGTCGTCTATGACCTTGATGACCTTGGCGATGTTTTTGGATTTTTCATCCATTTCCCGCATGGCATGCAGCAATCGGTTCATCGATTCCTGGCTCAGCTGCATCAGGCGGCCGGCCTCATTGACATCGGCCAGGGTTTCATTGGCGATTTCAGAGCTTTCCTCCGCCTCTGCCTGCACCTCGGCAATGGAGGCGGAAAATTCCTCGATGGTGGCGGATTGCTCTGTGGAGGCCAGTGCCAGGTTTTGGGCGCCCTGGGCAATTTGCTGAGAACCCGCCGTGATTTGCTGTGTCGATTCGCGGATTCTCGATACCATTTGGTTGTTGCTGGCCACCATATCGTTGATGGCGCGGTTCATAACATCCTTATCGGAGCGCACGGGGATGGTGACGGTGTAGTCGCCCTGGGCGATGACGGCCAGTATGTCGGCCTGCTCCTTGATGGATGCTGCCATCTTGACAAAGGCCTGTCCCAGAGCGCCGATTTCATCCTTGCTTTGATGGGTGATCTGAATGTCGATGTCGCCTGCCGAGATTTGCTCGGCGGCTGCAGACATCTGCAAAATGGGGTTCCGGAATGCCGTGATGAGAAACCGCATCAGCAGGATGGCAACGGCCAGGGCAATCAATGCAAGGGCGCTGAACACGTAAACCAATGTCCAGGTGGTGGTGGTATTGGCTTCACTGGCGGCGGTGCCGTCAGATACGATTTTATTCATCAGGCGGGTGATTTCGCTGTTCAGATGAACACCGGTCTCGTTGCACTGGCTCAGCAGTTCCAGCTGGTTGGCGGTGTTTCCCGATTCCACTCCGGCAAGGATTGCCTCGGCCACGGGCAGCAATTCCTTTTCATAGATGCTCTTAATGGAATCGACCTCGGCGATTTCATCCGGGGTATTCATGCAGGCGCGGGTTTCATTCAGCGCGTCTGAGACCGCGATTTTGTATTCGGCAACCAGCTTTAGCGATTCGTCGTATCCGCTGTTTCCTTTTCCGTACAAAACGGCGTTGCGAACCTGAAGGCGCAGTTCCCCTACATTGTAAACAATATCGTTGACATGGGGGAGAGGCACCGCGCTGTCGATGTAGGAAGTGCTGTAGGAGTCGTCCACGTACAGGGTGCACACAATGGCCGTAGCCGCCAAAAAGACGGTAAGGGCAATCACAATGGCAAACGATACAATAATCTTTTTGCTTACATTCATGTTGCGCATGAAAAAACATCTCCTCATTTGTGGTTGTAGTTGAGCCGCAAGACGGTGTGGCAATTCGCCTCAAACTTAGAACCTGTATTCATAAGCCGAAACGGCGATCTGGCGGTGATTTTTGCGCCGCACTTCCCAGAAAAATCGCCATAGGCGTCAGCCTTATGCCGCTTTTTCTGCTCGCGCGGCATCAAAAACCCCTCGCCATCTCACCATTTCTTGTTATGAAAACAGGTTCTTAGGGGAGTCATTTTATTGGGTGACAGTGCATGCTCTTTTTACACTCTACCTCCGTTCTCACATCGACATGCAATATGTCCATTCAAATTACGCAACGTGCTTCCATAGGGGAGGGGGAAGTTCGGATTCATTCTCTGTGACAGCGGCAATTCGATCGATGAAACACCCACTGGGATTTTCAGGGAACAGCGCGATTTAACCCCGTTTTTTTGACATATGCTACTTGCATTATAGCTTCTTTCCGGTAAATGTCAACGTGTATTTACAGGAAAAGCCACAAGAATGCAGTGCCCCGCCAAAAGAGAGCAAACACCTTTCCTCCATTTGTCGGATAAACCGCCGGAGGTTGGTGCGAAGCGTTCCCAGTATTTCCCTTTGAAGCGGATTGGGAAGAGAAGGGGGATGGCTGCCAGCCGCCTTGGCGCGGTTGAGTCACGGCAAAGCCCTGAAGCGACGGCTTGCCGCTTCAGGGCTTTGTGGTATATGGTTGGAAAGCGAATGCCAATGGCGATGAAAATGCGCTATCTGCGCCCGCGCTCGCGGGCAACCTGCAGCATGGGCAGCGGGTCGTCGCAGGTTGCGACCTTTAGGCCGTGATCCAGCACAAAATGGGCTTGCTCCTCCGTATTGGGCGACCAGCACCACGGCTGAATTCCCATGTCGGTGCACTGCTTTATCCGCTGGGGGGTAATCCAGCGGATGTGGAAGCCCATGGCAGTCATTTTGCTGTAGGTGCCGGTCTCGCCGTCGACAAAATGGAGCATGCGCTCGCCGGGATACGCCTGTGTGGGCAGGCCGTACCGGTCGTGAAACAGTGCGATGACATCGCCGTCGAAGCTGTTGAAGATGCAGCGCTCGGTCAAGTGGTACCGCTCGGTCATGGCAACGACCTGTTCGGCGGCCTGCAGGGCCCGCGGGGCCGGCTTTACCTCCACGTTTACCATCATCTGGGGATAGTCCGCCAGAAACTCGCACAGGGCCTGAAAGGTGGGGATCCGCTCGCCGGCAAACTCCGGCGAGGTCTTGATTCCCGCGTCAAGGCGGCTGAGTTCAAGGGCTGTGCAATCCTCAAGGGGCCCGGAGCCGTCGGTGGTGTTGTCCAGCGTGTTGTCGTGCAGAAGCATCAGCACATTGTCCTTGGACAGCCGTACGTCCAGCTCAATCATGTCAACTCCGGCCTCGATGGCTTTTTGAAAGGATATCATGGTATTCTGCGGGTATTTGGCCATATATCCCCGATGCCCCGAGACGAAAAAGCGGTCGGAGGCCAGCATTTCCTGAATGTTCAAAACCAATACTCCCATCTGCCGCTGTGCGGCATAGCATTTGCGGATCCAGGTACTAGTGCAGCACATCGCAGTTGTAATGCGGGGTGTGCAGCCCTCCGCGAAGGCCGCTTTCGCATGGCTCCGGCCCCTTGAAGGGGAGAAGGATAAACTCTTGCCGGCTGTTTACATCCTTGTGGCCGGCACTTGCCAGCCGGGAGCACAGCTCGCCCTTTAGCCGCAGCATTTCGCCCCGATATGCAGGGGCGGCGGATCGATCCGTTTCCTCCCTGGGATCGGCGGACAGGTCGAAAAACAATTCCTCGCCGCCGCACAGGCGCATGATGTACTTGTACCGTCCGTCGGTTATGAAGTGGCAGGGGGAATCGGTGATGGACTCCCCGTGGACATATTCCCGCATCCCCCTATCCTCCAGCAGGCGGAAAACATCGACGCCGTCGGAGGGAACCTGCTGCTCTGCGAGAGAGATTCCGGCCAGCTCTGTAAGGGTTGGCAGGATGTCGCAGTGGGTTACGGGAGTGTCGAAGCGCTGCGACAGGTACGGCGTTCCCGTATTCAGGGGCGGCTTGATGATAAACGGCAGGCGTGCGCTGCCCTCAAAGAAGGAGCATTTGCCGAAGCCTCCGTGATCGCCCAGCATTTCACCGTGATCCGAGGTAAAGAGAATGCAGGTGTTGTCCCACAGCTTCAACTCGGAGAGGCGGGCAAACAGTCTGCCCAGATTGTAGTCGATTTGGGTAATCAGGCCGTAGTATGCCCGGGTGGCATCGTCCCGGAGATCCTCTGTCATGGGGTCGTGCTCGTGGCAGCGGTTGTCCCAGGTGCCGCCGGGTTTTCCGTGGTATCGATCCAGCCAGTCCCCCCGGGCGGGGGGAGGCACCGGCTTTCCCGCGTACATGGAGCAATAGGGCTCGGGCGGATCCAGGGGCGGATGCGGCTTTGAAAAGCTTGTCCAAAGGAAAAAGGGACAGGAGGGGTCGCGGGTTTCCAGGAAATTGATGGTTTCATCCACCACCCAAGCCGTCAGGCTGTGGGTTTCGTCGGTTGTGGATTTGCCGGGGTAAAACTCGTTTTGCCCCAGGCCGTGATTCATAGGCGTCCCGTAATGGGGGTGCTTTGCCATCATGCGGTAGTAATCCTCCAGTACAAGCATGTGGTCAAAGCCATATCTGGCCCGGAGAGGCCAGAAGTGCATTTTGCCGATTGCCTGGGTTTGATATCCCTCCCTTGCCAAAAGCCCGGGGAGGGATGTGGCTTTGTCGACCCTGGGCGGCACCCGATCCGCATAATAGGCGTGGTGATAGGTGGAGGCGCGCAGGCCGTTCATGATGGTCCACCGCGCGGGCACACACATGGGGCAGTCCGCATAGGCTCGGGTAAAGGTGATGCCCTGTCTGGTGAGCAGGTCGAGATGAGGGGTGCGAATGCACGGGTTTCCCAATGCCCGTATGGTGTCGTAGCGCTGCTGATCGGTGGTGATCAATAAAAGATTGGGTTTCATACGCATTTCCTTTCGTGAGACCGGCAAGAGCCGCTGTTCGATCTTCCCTTCGCGGGCGCCAATGGCGGCTTTTCATCCATACCTGCATTGAGTGTAGCACCCGCGCCGCGCAATTGCAATTCCCACAATTTTCGTTTGTGTCTATCATAAAAAGTGAAAAGCCATGGTTTTTGGGGTGCTGTCGGCACGGGGCACAGCGGTGAAGGCTATGCCAGACTGTCGCGATATTCCTTGGGGGTTGTGCCGGTATACTTTTTGAAAACCCGGTAGAAGGTGGAGAGATTGGTGAAGCCGGATTTTTTTGCGATCTCCTGGATGTCCTCTTCGCTGCGCAGCAGCTGGGAGGCCACAGACACCCGCATGGATGTGAGATACTCCTTGTAGTTGGTGCCTGTGCACTCCGCAAACACCTTGCTGAAATAGGTGGGGCTGAGCATGACCGCATCGGCCACATCCTCCATGGAGATGTCTCTGTGGTAGTTGTTTTTCATGTATTCCTCCGCCAGCAGAACCATTTCCCGGTGATGGGCACGCTTTTCGGTTCGCACCGCCTGGGCAATCTGCTCGAACAGGTTTTTCAGGCACTCCTTGATGGGGACGTAATCCCGAACCCCGCAGAACATGGCGTACAGGCGGTTGAGCTCGGCCAGAAGCTCCGGCGACGCCGTGTCCTTTCGCACATAGTCAAACTCCAGGGTTCCTATCATCTGGGCGATGAAAAAGTCAAGCAGGCGGGCGGGGTTGCTGTATTGATAGACCTGCCGGTAAATTCGCTCCAGCACCTCTGTGTTTGTCTTGTCCACCTCGCCCCGAATCTGCTGGTAGGACTTGTGGTGATAATACGCCCCCAGGGATACATTGAACACCGCCGTGATGAGAAGGATAAGAGCGGACACCCGCACAAACAGCGAATTCAACCGGTACCACCGGAGGGGGCGTGTTTTCCCGCGCATTTGCAGGGGATTTCGTATGGGTTATGAGCCATACCGCTCCGCATATACCTCATTGGGTATGGGGATGATGCAAAAGGGATGGCCGGAAACGTCTGTCAATACCGCCCAATCGCCGGACAACTGGCTGTCCGCCAGCTTGGCGCCGCACTCGATTGCGTGCTTTACCGTATCGTCCAATGCATCCGCCTTTACATAGAAATCCATATGGATCATTTGCTGCTGCTCGGCTTTGGTTGACGGCCACATCGGCCTTCTGTAATCCGTGTTTTGCTGAAAGACCAAAGGCGTCTCCGAATAATCCGCCTTGATGACGGTAATCCATTTTTCGCCATCCTGCATTTGGCTGCTCTTTGTCCATCCCAGCAGCTTTGCGTAAAAATCGGACAATTCCTCAATGTTGTCGCTGTCCAGTACAATGGCACCCAATCTCATTGTGATTCCTCCCTGTCGATTCATTTGAAAAAAGTACATCTGTTTGCTATTTTACCACATTTTTACAAGAATGGGAACCTCTTGCCTTCGACTTTTCTTGCCTTGTGTGGTATGATGGAAATACTTGACAGAGGGAAGAGAGGTGCGCGTATGACAGACGCAAAACGACAGGAAATTCTCGCGAAAAATCAGAAGCTAATCGATATGGTCATCGAAAGGGCCAGGGCCGATTTTCCGGAGGACATTGCGCTGATTGGGCTGACAGGCTCCTTTGGCACGGGGGATTATCACGAGAAAAGCGACCTGGATTTGATCATCGTCAACACCACGCCCCGGGGCTGGGAAATTGGCTGCTGCTTCATTCTGGACGATGTGGGATACGACATTTACTGCACTCCCTGGGAGCCGCGAATCGAGGCCCAGTCGAAGCTGGAAACTCCCTTTGTCTCCGGCCTGATTGATTTGCAGGTGCTGTACTGCGCCGGGGAGGAGCACAGGGAGCGGCTTGAGGCCTATCGGCAACGGGCGCTGGAGTTGCTTGCCCGCCCCATCGGGAAGGACTGCCTGGAGCGGGCGCGGACAAGCCTGGACGCCGCGAAGCGCCACTGCGCCGAGACGATGCTGGCGGAGGATGTGGGCGCGGTGCGGTATGGGGCCGGCGGTGTGGCGAGCAATGTCCTCTATGCGCTGACAAGCATGAACAACACATACCGAAAGGGAGGCATCAAGCGGTATCTGGAGGAGACGCTGTCGTACCGCTACCTGCCCGAGGGCTTTCGGGACAGCTACATGGCGGTGCTGCAGGCCGACGGGGTAGAAGAGATGCGCCGTGCCGCTGTCGCGCTGTTAAAGGGCGTCACCGACCTGTTCGATGCAATGTACCGGGAGTTTGTGCCGAAGCCCAACCCCACCGCCGACAGTCTGCGGGGCACCTATGAGGAGCTGTGGTGCAACTGCCGCAACAAGGTGCTGGCAAGCACCGCCTCGGGGGATGTCTCCTACGCATATCACGCCGCCTGGGACGCCCAGAGCTATCTGGATGAGATGGCCCAGCTGATGGGCACCGAGACATACGACCTGATGAAACACTTTGATGCCCGCAATCTGGGCAGCTTCCGGGATGGGTTTCTGCAGGCGATGGACGAATATCTGGCCGAATGCAATGAGGCGGGCGTGGAAATTGCCAACTTTGCTAGCCTGGAGGACGTGTACAACCGTTTTATGGACAAATGAAAAACGCCCCGCAAATTTCAGTGAAATTTGCGGGGCGTTGCAATTGTGTGGTTGAAATGCTATTTGATGTTGGCCATGAGCCAGGCGCAGTCGTCGGCGATGCACTTGTCGTGATCGTCGTAGAAGCCTTCCCGCTCGACAACCCAGAAGGCGTCGAAATCCTGCCCGTCGAGGGCGTTTTTGATTTCCTTCCAATCGATGTTGGATTCGGGCGCGCCCATTTTGCACTGGTTGTTGAAGCGATAGCCTTCCTTGCTCATCTGCTCGGTGAAGCCGTCCAGCATCTTCTGCCGCTCTTCGAGAGGCAGCGATTTGACATTGGCAAACATGGCGGAGGTCATGCCGGTCTGCTCGCCGTGACGGGAGGCAGGGACGCCGCCGGGGCCGTTGACCTTGCAGTTTTCCTTGACATGAATGGAGATGATGCGGTTTTTGTATTTGCGGATGAAGTAGGGCGGGTACATGCCGCCGTTCATTGTCCAGCCGCAATCCAGCTGGGAGTAGCACTTGGTGCTGTTGTCCAGCATGTGCTCCAGAAGGGACTTGCCCTCGTCAAAGTAGAACTCCTGGCTGTGGTTGTGATAGCCAACCTTGATGCCGTAGGGCTCGGCCATGGTAGCCATTTCATCCAGAAGCTGGGCGACCTCAATGGCCTCTGCCTTGTTGCAGAAGGGGGTTCCCGCCCAGATAACGGCCTTGCCACCGATGGCAGCCATCTTCTTTACAATTTCCTCCGTAGGCTCGGCGTGGACAGAGGTAACCTCAAGGCCGGTTTCAGCCAGCCATTTTTTGATATCCTCAACATCGTTTTCAAGATCCACAGGCAGCAGTTCCACGCTGGTGAATCCCAAATCCTTGATGGTTTTGAATTTCTCAAGGAGTGTAGGGCCAAGACCAAGATAGCTGGCGATCCCGCCGAATGAGTAGGTGCCGATTCCGACTTTCATAAAAATGAACCTCCATAGTACATAAATTTTTAGCCTATACGTACTATTTTACATCAATAATAGCCAAGGTCAAGCCCTTTTCCCAAAATTCTCCGCAATGCACAGTTTTGAAGCGAATTCTTTATTACCGGACAATTTGGCCAGGGACAGCTGACATAAATGGAATGCCCGGATTTTGGGCGATTGCTTTATATCAACAGACCCTAGAAATCAGCCCGTAAAGGGTAGGAAAACCATCACTCCCACACAACTCAAAAAAGCGGCCCCGAAAGACCGCCTTGTTTTCATTCAGAAAGAAGTATCATCCATGTTGCCGGTCGGGTTGTTCTGAACAACCATGCATCCGTTGGTAGTTCCCCTCCTCGCTGGGTAAATATCCGGCGCATTTCCGGCTTAATCTGGAGGTACTGCTTTACTGTCAGCTGCTTCATCCTATCACGCCCTCACATTCCCGTACAGGGCAACCAGGGCCGAGGCATTCCCTTTGCCACAAAAAGCCGCACCCCAGTCATCGGGCAGTATGATATACTGTCTGGTGGCTGGGGTGCGGTTCCGTTGCATTGCGTTGCTGTGAACGCGGGAATGCGGAGATTCGATTCGGCCATTATGGGAAATGCCTGGAGATTATTTGCTGCTCCATCTGTCGTATGCAGACTGGCGAACCTCAATCAGGCCATCCAGATCCATCATCGTGACATTGTTCACGTAGGCATCCCATTCACTGTCAGACAGCGCCAGTTCTCCTGTTACAAACTTGGCCACCATCTGATCCACATAGCTGTCCATCATGACAAAGGTTGCCAAGGTGTCCTGCTCGTCCTCGTTGAAGGTAACGCTGGTAGGATACCCTACACGGCGGGCCTCCAAAAGGCCGGAATCCATTACCTGCTGGGTAAGCCAGTTGTTCTTGGCATCGCCACCGATGATAATTTGAGCATGGGCGTTGGTGTAGAAAAAGGGCATATTCATAAGACCGTTATCA
>JAJDGX010000081.1 GCA_030265885.1 Ruminococcaceae bacterium OttesenSCG-928-L11
CCAGACACACCCGAACAGTATACCACATTTTCCCATCCGAAATTGTAAATTCGGCCCGAATCCTTCCGGAACTATCCGCCGGCTTCCTCCGGCTTGCGAATCAGGGTCACAACGATGACATCGCCGGTGGTGGCGGTCTCCCCGGCCAGCGGCCACTGCTCCGACACTATGGTCTGCACGCCGTCCTGGGTGACGCCCCGCAGCGAGATGTTCAGTCCCAGTTCCACCAGCACCTTGTTGGCCTCCTGGGCTGTCATTCCCACCACACTGGGGATTTCGATGCCGGTTTTCAGCGTCTCCTCCTCGGTGTAGAAAATGACGGTGCCGCCCTTATCCATCGTCTGCCACGCCTGGGGAATCTGGCGGATGACAGAGGCTCCGCTGCCCACAATTCGGGTCTGCAGGCCCAGCAGCGTCATTTTCGCCTGGGCGTCGTGGGGCTTCATGCCGGTTACGTCGGGCACCTCCACCTTTTTCTCCGCCAGTTCGGCCTCGGTAAAGGAGGGCTCGATGCCCAGATATTGCAGCATATCGTTCATTACAGCGCCTACAACAGGGGCCGCAATGGTGGAACCAAAGGCGTTGTCCAGTTCCGGCTCATCCAGCATAACCAGGATGGCGTACCGGGGATCCTCCATGGGGACAAAGCCCACAAAGGACAGGATGTTCAGATCCTCCACAATGTCCAGCTTCTGGGAGGTACCGGTTTTGCCGCCGATACGGTAGCCGGGAATGGCCGCGTTGCGCCCGGAGCCGTCCGCCACAACCGCCTCTACCAGCTGGCGCATGGTGGCCGAGGTCTCCTCGGAGATGACCTGCCGCTTTACAATGGGCTGGGTTGTCTCCAGCACGTTGCCGGCAGGGTCAAGCACCTGCTTGAGGATATAGGGCTGCATCAGCTTGCCGCCGTTGACCGCCGAGCTGACAGCCGTAATCAGCTGCAAAGGGGTAATCTTAAAGGTCTGGCCAAAGGAGGTGGAGGCCAGTTCCACCATCCCCTCCTTGTTGAGGGTCTCCAGCGATTGGTGAATGCCGGTGGCCTCACCGGGCAAATCGACGCCGGTGGGATCCATCAGGCCGTAGTTTTTCATGTACTCGTACAGGGTAGTGGCGCTGGTTCGCTGGCCGATGGTGATAAAGGCCGGGTTGCAGGAATTCTGCATGGCTTTGGTAAAATCCTGGTCGCCGTGGCCCTCCCGCTTCCAGCAGTGAATGGTTCGATCAGAAACTTGCAGGGAGCCGGTGCAATAAAAATGGTCATTCAACGACACTCTATGATTGTCCAGTGCCGCCGACGCCGTGATGATCTTAAATACCGATCCCGGCTCATAGGGGTCGGAAATGGCTTTGTTTCGCCACTGGGCGTATTGCAGCTGGGTCTTTTTCTCGTTGTATTCGTCGCTGCCCTCGGTGTATTGGGCCAGTTCCTCCACAGCGGCCGGATCGGCCAGGGTGTAGGGGTCGTTGGGGTCAAAGTCCGGCTTTGTTGCCATGGCGACGATGGCGCCTGTCTTTACATCCATCACAATGCCCGCCGCCTTGTTGCCCACGTAGTGCTCCACAATGGCGGTTTCCAGGTGGCGCTCCAAAAAGTGCTGGATGGATTCGTCGATGGTCAGCACAATGCTGTTGCCGTCCTGGGCGGCGTACTTCTCCGAATACTTAAAGGGCATGTCGGAGCCCCAGGCGTTTTTCGCCGACACCACCATACCGGGCGTGCCGGACAGCACCTTGTCGTACTTGGCCTCCAGGCCGTAGGCGCCCTGATTGTCGTAGTTGGTAAAGCCCAGCAGCGTAGAGGCAAGGCTGCCATAGGTATAATACCGCTTGGTGTCCTCCTCAAAAAAGACACCCTCCACCTTGTTTTGCAGGGTGTAATCGTTGACCGCGTCCATCACGGCCCGCTCCACCCGGCGCTTGATGCGCTTGTAGTAGGAGCCTCTGTCGGCGGCGGCCTCCAAAATCTTGGCTTTGTCCACCTCCAGAATCTCTGCCAGAGCGGTGGCGGTGGCGTCCAGCTTTTCCGAATCCAGCTGGGCGGGAGAGATGCACACATTCCACACCGTGCCGCTTTGGGCCAGCACATTGCCGTTGGTGTCGTAGATGGTGCCCCGCTTGGCGCCGATGGTTTGGGAACGGGTCTGCTGCTGAAAGGCCTTGGCCCTGTATTCCTCTCCATTGATGATTTGCAGCTGAAACAGCCGGTAAATCAGGATAAAGAAGCTTAGCATGAACAAAACAATGAGTACAAGCAGCATCCGAGCCCGCATCTTGCCGGTTGTGGTTTTGGGTGTATTTGACATATGCGCAATCGGGCGGATCCGTTCCGGGTCGCCCGGCCCCCTTCCAGAATAAGTACAAAGCGTCGTGCAAAGTCGGGAACATATTTTCGTTTGGACAAAACAAAGAGCTAAGCGGATGGTATCACTTAACTCTCGCATTTTCCGGGCAGCCCCGGCGCGAAGCGCAAGCTGTCCATATCCTGTTTGATTATGAACCGAAGGGTTTCGGATACCTGCCCTCTGTGGGGCGGCTCATTTACTTCCGTTTGTGGAGCACTGTGCTATAGCAGCAATCCCCTCACACATTTCATTCTTATTTCATATGCCCGCGATATATTCCTTGATTGTTTGAATGGCGGAGTTCAGCGCCACCTTTATGGATTCACCCAAACCGGCTTCCTTTGCCTGTCCGGCGATTTCGATTTTGTCGTCGTGGTACAGGTAGATGTATTCCGTCTGGTACTTGTCCGCTTTTTTCAGTCCCAGCTCATTTTCCGCGTGCTCGGCGACGATGCGGGGATTCATCTGGGCGCTGGCCTCGCTTTCCAGCTTGACATAGTTGCTTTCCAGAGCAGTCAGCTGGCTTGTCAGGTCGTTGATCTCCCCCGTCACCTCGTTGAGACTGGCGTAGTTGTACACCATCAACGTGATCACCGTAACCGTCATCATAAACAGGCAAACGTTTTTCAGGGTAAACGCCGACGCGAGAAACTGCTTTGGCGACCGGACAACCTTCAGCTCCTGTTTGCGCTGTACCGGCTTTTCCTGCGCCTCAAACGCCGACAAATCGTAGGCGGATGAAGTGTTATACGCCGAAATGGTGTTATACGAGTACGCCATATGCAATCCCCTCCATTATTGAGTTTCCAGCTTCTCCAGAACCCGCAGCTTTGCGCTTTTGCTGCGGGAGTTGACGGCCAGTTCCTCCGGCGCAGCCGTGATGGGCTTGCGGTTGACCAGCCTGGCCCGAGGCGTTTTCCCGCATACACACACGGGAAAATCCGGCGGGCAGGTACAGCCGGTGCAATATTCCGCGAACCGCTGCTTGACCATTCGGTCCTCCAGCGAATGAAACGTGATGACAGCGAACCGTCCGCCGGCTGTCAGCCGGTCAAACATAGTGCCCAGGCACTCCCGCAGACTGTCCAGTTCCCCGTTCACCTCAATGCGAATGGCCTGAAAGGTGCGCTTGGCGGGGTGTCCTCCCTCTCGGCGAGCCGCCGCGGGTATCCCCTCCCGGATGAGCTCCACCAGTTCCCCGGTCGTCTCCACCGGCTTCCGGCTGCGGGCATCGCCGATTTTACCGGCGATGCGTGCCGCGAATTTCTCTTCCCCGTACACCTTCAAAATCCGCGTCAAATCCGGTATACTGTATTGATTCACCACCTGCCACGCGGTCAGGGAGTTGTCCCGATTCATCCGCATGTCCAGCGGCGCGTCATTGTGGTACGAAAACCCCCGCTCCGGGGTGTCCAGCTGGTGAGAGGAAACCCCCAAATCCAGCAGAATGCCGTTTACCCGGCCAACGCCCTGCTCATCCAGCAGCGCGGGCATGTCCATAAAATCGCCGCGAACCACCGTGGCGCAGGCATACTCCCGCAGCCGTTCGCCGGCCGCCTGTATGGCCGCCTCGTCCTTGTCAATGGCAATGAGCCTGCCGCTCTCCAGCCGCCTTGCAATTTCCAGGGAATGGCCGCCGCCCCCCGCCGTGCCGTCCACATAGACGCCGTCCGGCCGGATGGCAAGCCCCTCGATGCATTCCCGCAGCAGTACCGAAACATGACTGAATTCCACGGCGTTACTCCAAATCAGAAATCAAAATCGTCCAGATTGCCGGCGATGGTCTCTTCCTCCAGTTCGGCTTCCTGGGCCTTCCATCTGGCCTTGTCCCAGATTTCCGCCCAGTCCATGGAGCCAACCACTACGACCTCCTTGTCCAGCCCGGCAAAGTCCCGCAGGGGCCCCGGGATGTTGACCCGACCCTGCTTGTCCGGCTCCGCTTCAACGGCGCTGCCAAAGAAAAACCGCTGCAGTTCCCGCCGCTTTTTCGAAATCGGCTGGTTGCGGATGCGCTGGGCCAGCTTGTCCCACTCAGCCTCCGAGTACACAAACAGGCAGCCATCCAGCCCCTTGGTGATGTAGAAGCGCTCCCCCAGCTCCTCCCGAAGCTTTGCAGGGAAGTTGACCCGGCCCTTGACGTCCAGGGAATGATGAAATTCACCTATCATGCTTCCCCACCTCCGTCGTTGGGCGAAACCCACAGGCCGTGGATTCACATCGGGCAAATTCAGCGAGGGACAAGGGCTGTTTCAAGCCACTTTCGCCCCGCCGGTATCAAGCAATTTTTTCATAGTGGCAATTTCGTTTGCGGCGACAAAATCGCCGTGCCCCACTCATAGGAACCGACAACCCACTTTTCACCACTATTCACCACTTGAACCTATTATAATCACTCATTTTCAAAATTGCAAGGCCAAATTTCAGGATTCCCGGCAAAAAAAGACGGCCCTTTTCAGGCCGTCTTTCTCACAAACGCTACATTTCGTGTTCACATCGCATACAACTTCCTACATGTAGTGGAGCGCGGGATTTTCGCTGCAAAATAATCCAGAAAAACTATTCCACACGGTCACAGCCGAAATGCACACCGGGGCGAAATCAGCACTTGTGCGATCGCGCCGTCGACCCCCTTCGCCGCCCTTCTCGCTATTTCCGCAAAAATCGCGGCTTAAACCACCTCACATACAGCGTTATATATTTTGTGAGCGCAATGTCGTACATAAAGAATACAATGTTCCCAAAGAACAGCAAAATTAACGCCGAATACCGCCCAAAGTCCCCCATATCCTCTACAACCGACGGCATTCCCATCAAAAAGGTCATAGCCAGATACGCCGCGACAATTGTAACATTAAACAGCGAGAATTTGACAATATACTCCAATACCCGGGATCGAAGCGTCTCTATCCACCCCTTTAGAATGGGGTAATACCCAAAAAAGGCGATGAACATCATGGCAGCCTCCCGGTCGGGCACCACAAACAACGACAAAACAGCCACGCTGACATACACCATCAGCGCGACCTTGCGACCCACCTCGATGACCACCGCAACCAGCATCGCCCCCGCCAGCGCGGGCAGCGCATACGTGGAAAAGGGAACCATCCCGCTCAAAAACATCAGCAACAGGCAAAGAGCGGAAAACACACCGCCCAATGCAACCTTCGTGCTCTTTCCTCCCATATCTCGCGTAACGCAGGCTCCCTGCCGCGGTCCCGGGCTCCTGTTCCGTCTCCTTTCGTATTGTCGCACCGTCACCTTGGCGGCCGCCCGCCGGACTGTGCGATGTGATGGCTCCGCGCCCTTTTACCGGCCCCTTTTTCGCTGGACTTATCCGCAACAACAGATCAAACCGCCGCTCCAGCGGCCCAACGGGTTTATCAGCAACAGTGGATCAAATCGCCGCTCCAGCGGCCCAACGGTTTATTAGCAGCAGTGAATCAAATCGCCGCCCATGCATTCACAGCAGCAGTCGGCGCAGTACAGGGTGGTGCAGATGTCACACATCGAACAGCCGCCGTGTATCGTCTGCCCTGTCCGGTAACCGCCGCCTACCGGCCGGCCTGTCTGGCGCTGCCATTGCAGCTGGTTCAGGGTGGCGCGGTATTCCTGGTTCTGGGGATTCATTCGGCATGCCGTCTCAAAATTGTCAAAGGCCTCATCCAGCCAGCCACGGGTATACTGCACACTGCCCTTTAAAAAGTGCCACTCCGCATCCCGCATATGGCGGGGAATCCCGTCCAGCAGTTCCTCCGCCTCGGTAATGCGCCTGGCATTGATCAGCCTGCGTATATCGGCAAACTGCGACGCCTCCCGGCTTTCATACGCGCTGTACTGGGGGCCGGTGTTCTGGGTTTTGCCGCCCCGGCGCATATCCATAACCTGGTCATAGGCCTCGTTTATTTCCTTCATTTTTTCCGACGCGAGATCCGCCAGGGGATTTCCCGCATAGCTGTCGGGGTGATATTTTCGGGCAAGTTCCCGGTAAGCGGCCTTTACCTCGGCGTCAGTCGCTTGGGGGGAAACACCGAGAACCTTATAGGGATCCGTCATCTGGTTTCTCCTTTTTGGCCAATATTTCCTCTACGCTGGCCCGCAAACCCAAATCCGTAATATTGCGGATGATGGTTTCATGTCGCTCCAGCCTCAACAAATCGCATGTTTTGCATATTTCCCCTATGGTCATAAAAAGCGTTTCCCGGGCCGACACCAGCAGGGTTCCCCTGTCCCCGCCACGGCGCGCCAGCTGGTTGAGAAACGGATTGAAGCTTCCGGTCTTTTCGTCTTTCTCCATGTCGTCCAGCGCATCGCACAGGTAAACAAAGCGCCCCAGCAAATATCCCAGTCTGGCCAGCACACGGGCCTGGGTTTCGTCCTGCGCCATAGCGGCGAACATGGCTTCCAGAGCCAGTGCAGTCGGCTCGCAGGCGGCATCCGCCGACCCATCCGGGTTGGCCTCCACCCGGGCCTGCCGCGCCATCGCCTCGCCGATTTTGTCGGCTGTTTCCGGTCGCGCGGCCCGCACCTTTTTCCAGGCTCTGCCCGTAAAGGGCCTGACCATCCGCCAGCCCAGCCGAGGCAGCCACCTGCTGTCCGCAATATTGTCCAGCACCTTATAGTGAATGAGCAGCGCGGCCATATCCGCCGAAAAGGTCATAGCCTCCCCGCTGTCGCACCGCTTCACCTTTTTCAGCGGATTGATGGAGCAGCGGCCTTCGCTGTAGGTCGGCCTGCTGTCCGCCAAAGCCATGTGCAGCAAGCTAAGGAATGTACAGTCGTAGCTCAAGGTAGCCCGGGCCAGCCTGCCAAAGGACTTTCCCAGCTGCTTGCACAGGCCGCAGTACACCGCCTTGTATGTCTCAAACTCGCGGATTTTCAGTTCCGGCTTAAAGGGCTTGATGTATCCAAACAATGCTGAAAGCCTCTCCTCCGCGAAATGCCTGACGAACAGTATCCGGCTGTTCCGGGTCAGATCCGGCATTGTCCACATTTTATCGAAATTTTTGTACAGTACACTATATTTTACAACAAAACCCGTCACACTTCTTTAATAAAATGTAAATAGCGTTTTACCCATCAAGAAAATACACAAAATATTTACATAATATTCAAATTTGAGCACCCCAAACTCGCCGCAGTTCCAGTTCCTTCCAAAACCGCGGCAGCAGATTCGGGATTCCCCATTCCACTCAGGACAATTCTGCCCTTTCCCGCCACGAACACCCGCGTTATCCCGCCATATTTTTTTGGTTGAATCATATAAAAAACAATTGCACATTTATGCTGGAAATAGCGCACAAGTTCTGATATAATGAGATACAATGAGCCTGAGCCCACCGGCGCGGGAAAAGTCGCGGCATTTCACACGGGTCTGCCGGTTTTGTGCCCTGGCGGCATACTCTAACTATAACAAGGAGCTGAATTATTTGCAGGATACATTTATTGAATATATGGTGAAAAAACGCAATCCCCTGAAAATCACCCTTCTCAAGGTAGGGGTCGCCCTGGCCGGCGCATTGGTGGCGATTTTCGCCATGATGGTCTCCCCCTTCCTGGGTGCGTTCAGCTTTTTGGGCGTGCTGCTGGCAGCGGGCGCGCTGTACGGCGCCTACATCCTGATTACAAGCCAGAATATCGAGTTTGAATACTCCCTCACCAACGGTGAAATGGACGTGGACAAAATCACCGCCCAGCGCAAACGCAAGCGCCTCATCTCCCTCAAGTTCAAGGATGTGGAGGATTTTGGCCAGTACAAGGCCAGCGAGCACGAAAACAAGCAGTACCAGACCAAGATCATCGCCTGTGATCACCCGGAAAGCGACGATTTGTGGTTTTGCAGTCTCCACTACAAGGACAAGGGGATGACCCTGCTGGTTTTCAACGCCAGCGAGCGGATGCTGGAGGGTCTCAAGCCCTATTTGCCCCGCCCGATTTTCCACCGCCTTTTCAACGCCAGAGGATAGTGTCCCCACTTTGTCAGATTTTTATCAACCACGCAAATGCTGCTTATTTGCGTGGTTTTTTTGCTATTTTGCAGTAAAATCATGGATTTACGCCACTATATTTCCGGAAAACGCAGCCATTCTCCGGCAAAACAGGCACCCCCTGCATGGACTGGGACAGTGCAGTCAATTCTATCCATACAGGGCGCCGACCAGCCGGGAGGCAGCCGAAATTGCAGGTGCAGTCTGCAACAAGCATACATATGCGGGAGGGTTTGATTTGAAAGTTGTAACCAGCAATCAAATGAAGCAGATCGAGGAAAATTCCCTTGCCTTTGACCTGACCTATGCCAGGCTGATGGAGAACGCCGGCAGCGCGGCAGCGGCCTTTATCCGCCGGCTGACCCGGGTGGAGGGGCTCAACTGCATGGTGTTCTGCGGCGCGGGCAACAACGGCGGAGACGGCTTTGTTGTGGCGCGCAGGCTGTTTGAGAGCGGTGCCAACGTGGTGGTGGTGCTGGTGGACGGTGTCCCCTCCTCCGATGCGGCGCAGTCTATGTTTGAGTTGCTGGAACGGATGGAGATTCCGGTGTTTTCGCTGCCCCAGGATCGGGAGAAGATTGATTCCTGCTCCGCTCAGGCGGATTTGATTGTCGATGCCATCTACGGCACCG
This sequence comes from Ruminococcaceae bacterium OttesenSCG-928-L11, assembly GCA_030265885.1. Taxonomy (GTDB): domain Bacteria; phylum Bacillota; class Clostridia; order Oscillospirales; family Ruminococcaceae; genus WRAV01. Next base: position 8,959 of record JAJDGX010000081.1, read on the forward strand.
GCTTCCACGGCCATTTGGCGGGGAATGCCCGGGTGGCCGCCGGCATCATCGCCGACGCCATCGCCGCCGTCATTGCCCTGGATGTGCCCAGCGGTGTGGAGTGCGACACGGCCAAGGCCGGCGAAGGCGCTGTCAAGGCCGATTTCACCATCGTGTTCGACTCGTTGAAGCCGGTGCACGTCATCCCCTCGGCCCAGGAGCACTGCGGCAAGATTGAGACGGTGGACATCGGCATCCCCCGGGAGGCCCACGCCGGCATCCCCAGCGTATTCTCCGACATTACCATGGATATGGTGACGGCCGACCTGCCTGTGCGGGATCCCGACAGCCACAAGGGCACCTACGGCACCCTGCTTGCCATATGCGGCAGCGAGCGCTACCGGGGAGCCGCTTCCCTGGCGGCGGCAGGGGCATTGCGCAGCGGGGTTGGCATCTGCAAGGTTGCCTCGGTGCCGGCGGTGTGTGACGCTGTGGCGGCCCGTTTGTGGGAGCCTGTGTTCCTGCCGTTGCCCGCCTCCGAGAGCGGCGGCATTTTGGCGGAGCGGGCTGTTTCCATGCTGCGGGACAGCGTGCAGGCCGCCTCCTGCATTCTGTTTGGCTGCGGCCTGGGGGACACAGAGGACACCTTCTCCCTGCTGGCCTATACCCTGCGCAGCGCAAAAACGCCTGTCATTGTGGACGCGGATGGCATAAACGCCCTGGCCGGTAATATAAATATAATACAGGAAGCGAATGTACCGGTCATTCTCACCCCTCATCCGGGGGAGATGGCGCGGCTGTGCGGGGTGGAGACCGAGGAAATTCAGCGAAACCGGGTCGGTTATGCCCGGGATTTCGCCGCCCAGCGGGGTGTCACCCTGGTGCTGAAGGGCCACGAGACGTTGGTGGCCTCGCCCGATGGGCGGGTGCTGTTTAACCGCACCGGCGGGCCCGGCCTTGCCAAGGGCGGCAGCGGCGACATTTTGGCGGGGATGATAGGTGCCTTCTGCGCCCAGGGAATCCCCCCGGAATCCGCCTGTACCTGTGCTGTCCACCTCCATGGGCTGGCCGGTGACAGGGCCGCCGCGCGCCGTTCGGAATACGGAATGCTTCCCAGTGAACTGCTGGAGGATCTGTGCGACATCCTGCTCTCCTGCCAGCTGTAAAAAGGGGCGTCCATTATGCAGCTTACCGGCTCTGCCAAGTCGTCCGGTTCCCGTCTTTCCCGTTCCCGGGATTCCTCCCCGTCCGGTTTGGGCAGCTTTATCCGCCAGATTGCGGTGGTGCTTGCCGTGGGACTGCTGTGCCTTGGCATTGTGTCCTGCTCCAACCGGCAAAAGCTTCTCACCCCGGCCAAGCCGGAAAATCCGTTGCCCGCCCACAGCGGCAACTATCAGTCCAGCGCCAGCATTCGCTACGGAGAGTTGGAGGCCACTGCCACCATCATCCAGGAGACGCCGCGGGCCTGTGCCGTCACCTTTACCTCTCCCCCGTCGCTGGCGGATATGTCCTTTGTGTTTCAGGAGGGCGTAGTGGATTTGGGCTACAAGGGGCTGGCCTTTACCTTTGATCCCCACTCTGTGCCGGGAGGGGCCGTGGCCAAGGTGGCGGTCTCCGCCATTAACAAGGCCATGAAGAGCGACGGTGTCGCCGTGGATTACAGTGACGGCGCTCTCAGTCTCAGCGGTGTGATGGAGTCGGGGGAGTTTGTCCTGAGGCTGGATGCGGAAAACGGCAATCTGCTGAAACTTTTGGTTCCGGCGGAGGATCTGGAAATCGAGTTTCTCAATTTTACATTTTTGGACTAAAGACCGGCTTTCCCCGTGTATGCGCGCGAGGGAAAGCCGGTTTTCTTTTGTCAACAACCCATGCTTCGCAATACAATGAGATAAGGACGTTTCGGTTGCACTCGATCCCTATAAAAATATCCCTGTGAGGTTGTGTATTTATTCCGGAACCCGGCAATACTATAGTTGCCGGCACAACTCGGTGTCAAATTGCAATTTGAACGCAGAAAAACGGGCCGCAGACCGGCCTGTCGAAAAATGAAAGACGATAAAAATGCCGTATGTCGCTCCGTCCAATCCGGCTGGATACCGGACAGGCGGAACGGCAGCAACAGGTATGCGGAGCGTGAGCTGACATGACTGTCAAAAGAGGAGAAATTTATTATGCCGACCTTTCCCCCGTTGTCGGTTCCGAGCAGGGCGGAATCCGGCCGGTGCTGATTGTGCAGAATGACGTGGGCAACAAATTCAGTCCCACAGTAATTGCCGCGGCCATTACCAGCCAAAAGGAGAAATCCCGGCTGCCCACCCACATTGAGCTGCCCTCTACCAACTGTGGGCTGTCCCGGGATTCGGTGGTGCTGCTGGAGCAGATACGCACCATCGACAAGCGCAGACTAAAGGAGCGAATGGGGCTGCTGGACGAGTCGTCCATGGGCGAAATCGACAAGGCGCTGTCCATCAGCTTTGGGCTGGGCGCGGAGTAGCAAACGGTGCTCCACCGGCGCGGACAAATGCGATGGTATACAAAGGAGTATTGTACCCATTGTACATAGCGCCGGAGCGGACGCATTCCAT
>JAJDGX010000082.1 GCA_030265885.1 Ruminococcaceae bacterium OttesenSCG-928-L11
GGTGCAACCGCTCCAGCCCTTCCCGCAGGGTAGCCCGGGGACAAGCGATGTTAAACCGTTGGAAGCCTTCTCCCCCGGGGCCAAACATGAGGCCGTCGTCCAGCCACAGCTTCGCCTTTTCCACAATGAACTTGTCCAGCGCCTCGCCTTTCAGGCCCAGCGCCGAGCAATCCAGCCAGACAAGGTACGTCCCCTCCGGCTCCACCAGCTTTAGCTGGGGCAGCTTTTCCCGCAGGAAATCCCGCATAAAGTCCAGATTGCCCTTCAGGTAGTCCTGCAGCTGATCCAGCCAGTCCCCGGCGGATTCGTACGCCGCCATGCAGGCAGTCTGCCCCATCAGCGCAGGCCCGTGATAGCCCATTCGCTGCAGATATTTCTGATATGTCTCCCGCAGCTTTTCATTGGCGATGAACACATTGGAGGTCTGCAATCCCGCCAGATTAAATGTCTTGGAGGGCGCGGTGCAGGTGATGGTATTTTCGGCAAACTCCGGCTTGAGTGACGCAAAAATCGTGTGTGTCACGCCCGGATATGTAAAGTCCGCGTGAATTTCATCCGAGAGAATCAGTACCCCGTGCCGGACACAGATATCGCCGATTTGAATCAGCTCCTCCTTTGTCCAGACCCTCCCCACCGGGTTGTGGGGGCTGCACAGGACAAACAGCTTGACCTGCTCCTCTACAACCTTCTTTTCAAAGTCGGCAAAATCCATAGTATAGCGGCCATTTTCAAAAAGCAGCTCACTGTTCACCAGCTTGCGGTTGTTGTTTTCCACCGCCGATTGGAACGGATAATACACGGGCTGCTGAATGATGACGCCGTCCCCTTCCCGGGTAAACGCACGAACCGCTATGTTGATAGAGAACACAACACCGGAGGTACGCACCAGCCACTCCGGCTGTGCCTCCCACCCAAACCGGCGGGAAAACCATCCTGTCACCGCCTTGTCGTACTCTTCCATCAGCCCGCCATAGCCGTAGATGGCGTGGTCAATCCGCTTTTGCAGGGCCTCGGTAATGCAGGGGGCAACCGGGAAATCCATATCCGCCACCCACATTGGCAGAATATCCGCCGGTTTCCCCGACCGTTCCGCCATATCGAATTTTGCGGAATTGGTGTTTTTGCGCTCCACAACCGTGTCAAAATCAAATCGAACACCAGAATTTGCCATAATGCCGCCTCCAAAAATGATATACTGGGGCAATCCTCCACAGGTGAACTGCCGCACATTATACTAATGATATGCCTGTCCCCCGCAAATGTCAACCGACATTTTCCCCTTGACAGCGGCCATTCCCGCTCTGTACAATTTAATACAAATGAAACGCGACAGGAGATGGTTACCGTGAACCACATCGCCCACAATTTGACCGAACTCATCGGCTCCACCCCATTGCTGGAGCTGCACGGCTATTGCCGCGCCAACGGGCTCCACGGGCGGATTCTGGCCAAGCTGGAGGCATTCAACCCCGCCGGCAGCGCCAAGGACAGGGTTGCCCTTGCCATGATTCGGGACGCCGAGGAAAAGGGCTTGCTTCAAGCCGGCGCCACCATTATCGAGGCCACCAGCGGCAACACGGGAATCGGCCTGGCATGGGTCGCCGCCGCCAGAGGCTACCAGGTTATCCTGACCATGCCGGACACCATGAGTGTCGAGCGGCGCAATCTGCTCCAGGCCTATGGGGCACAGCTTGTCCTCACCGAAGGGGGCAGAGGCATGACCGGCGCCATCGAAAAGGCGCAGGAATTACAGGCATCCATTCCCGGCGCCTTTATCCCGTCTCAGTTCGAGAACCCCTCCAATCCCCGCATCCATGAACTGACCACCGGCCCGGAAATTTGGGATGCCACCGGCGGCGCCATCGATTGCTTTGTGGCAGGTGTCGGCACCGGCGGCACCATCACAGGCACCGGCCGCTATCTAAAGGGGCAAAACAGCGCGGTAAAAGTCGTGGGGGTGGAGCCGCTGGAATCCGCTGTGCTGTCCGGCCGTCCCGCCGGCCCTCACAAAATTCAGGGCATCGGGGCTGGCTTTGTCCCCGCTATCTTCGACCGCTCTGTCTGCGACGAAATCCTGCCTATCCCCGGAGAGGATGCCGTGGCTGAATGCCGCAGACTGGTACAGACCGAGGGCCTACTGTGCGGCATCTCCTCCGGCGCTGCCCTGCTGGGCGCCAAGGCCATCGCCGCCCGGGAGGAGTTCCGGGATAAAACCATCGTCGTCCTCCTGCCCGATACCGGGGAACGGTATCTCTCCACGCCCGGGTATATTGGATAGTGCCTTGTCAACAAGTGCCTTCTCCATCCACTCCAAAAGGGACGCCTGCAGATACACTGCAGGCGTCCCTTTTGGAGTCAGTTTGTCAGCTGTATATGGGCTGGAGTTGGTTGCCCTCCAGGGCCGAGCGCACCGCTTCGGGAATCCGATCAAACTCCGCCACCACAGACCGGGGCTTTGCATGGGGCAAATCCTGCTTCATGGGCACAAAATAGATGTGCTTAGAATTGAGCAGGCTGCCGATGTTCTTGGCGGAATTGGCCAAAGCGTCATTGGTGGAGACCGCCACCACCACCGGCCGCTCGTTGCGCAAATGGGCCTTAGCCGCCATGGTGACACAGGTATCTGTCACACCTACGGCCATTTTGCTCAGGGTATTGCCGGTGCAGGGCGCCACCACCAGAATATCCAGCAGGCCCTTGGGGCCAAAGGGCTCCACCTCCACAATGGTATGCAGAACCCGGTTGCCGGTTATGGATTCCAGCTGCATAATGAAATGCTCGGCCTTTCCAAACCGGGTATCGGTTTCATAGGAAAATTCGGACATAATAGGGGTAACCTCATAGCCCTCGGCTACCAGCTTGGCAGCTATGGGCAGCATTTCCTCGAACGTGCAAAAGGATCCGCATAGAGCCAGCCCCAGCCGGATTGCCTTGGTTTCCCCTTTCCCCCTCGCTTTCTCTGCCATTATATGATCCCTCTTTCTTCCAATATATTGCAAATCGTCTGCAAGATAATTTCTCCCGCCGAGACAGGGGCGCATTTGCCGGGCAGTGAAAGCGCCCAAATGGATTTCAGCCCCAGCTGTTCAGCGGCGGCAAAATCCACACCGCCGGGTTTGGATGCCAAGTCGACAAGGAGGCAATCCCGGTTCAGGCTTGTCAATTCCTCCGGGCCCAAAATGGCGGCGGGCGCCGTGTTGAACAGAGCGTCCACGCCCTCCTCCAGACAGCGATTCAGCTGGGACAAGGGAATGGCCCGGGCTCCCGCTACCTGGGCCCATGCCAAATCGCTGCATTTGCGGGCCGCAACTGTGACATCCGCACCAAAGGCCCGCAGCAGCTCGGTAAGAACACGGGCGATGCGGCCATAGCCGATAACAAGGCAACGGGAGCGAAACAATGTTATAGGCAGTTCCCGCAGAGCAATTTCAACGGCGCCTTCGGCGGTGGGTACCGCGTTTAACACAGCAAATTCCTCTCGGATGGAGTAGTCTGCCAGTTCAATCCCCCGTTCCGCAGCCAGAGCCTGCATATCGTCGGGAACCATGCCACCCAGGGCAAGGGCACCCGGGCGCATTGCCTCCAGGCAATCCCGGACAGTGACTGTCTCGCCGCTGAGCGGCAGATTCAGCGCGCCATCCGAGCCCACTACCGGCAGCGGAAACACCACCACGTCGCTTTGGGGCAGCACGGTGTGAATGTCGTTGCTCCTATGTACCCCTTCGGGCAGTTCCGTCTGTTTATCGAAAAACATGCCATATACGGCATCGACCCGGTTGTGCCCGGCCAGAGCGCCGGCCAGGTGGGCAAAGCGTCCATCGCCCCCCACAACCGCAAATCTCAGTTTGTTCTGCTTATTCCGCACCCGCATCCCCCTAACTGTATCGTCCCCTCCCTTGAAGAGAAGGGCAATCGCATAAAGGCAAGCCTCCTCAGCTCATGCGAGCCGGCTTGCTTCAATCCTGCGGATATTCCATTGTATGTGGCTGAAGGACGGCAGGTGACCAAAGGGGGCAGAACTCCTTTGCTCGATTGGAAGGGCATATTCAAAAAAATGCAAAAAACCGTGTGCGGGGCATTGGATTCCATGCAGATACACCTATTTTTGCCTATCTTAAAAAGCATAACACACCCCCTGCGATATCCATTCGCAGGGGGTGTGTTGTTGCCGGTATGTATATTTTGCTACATTGCCTGTGCAAGCAGTTCCATGTAGGATTGCAGCAGGCCGGGGCCGGGGTTTCGAACAACGCCGCCGGATTCTCCGTCTACAATGAGGGTGTCACCCGCCCGGACATGCTCCATCAGGCCGTCGACAGCCACCACAGTAGGAAGATCCATTGCCCGGGACAGAATGGAGAAGTGGGAGCATGCCGCGCCCTCCTCTGTCACAATGCCCCTGATGCGGGCGGGGTCAATGGATACTGCTGAGCTGGGGGGCAGGTCTCGGGACACAATGACGCTGCCAAGGGGAATGCGGGATAAATCCAGCTTACCCAGCCCCATCAACAGGGATAAAAGGCTCACCTTTAAATCGCGCAAATCGGCGGCTCTGGCACGGAACAGCGCATCGTCCATCGCGGTAAACAGGCCGATATATCGGTCACAGACCGTGCTGAACGCATATTCCACATTGACACGTTCATGGTACAGTATCTTGTGAATTTCATTGCGCAGCTCCAAATCGTTTATCAGGCCAATCTGTGTTTCCAGAATTTCCGCTTCACTTCGGCCGGCTTTGCGGCTGACAATGTCGCTGGCTTTGCGAATTTCCTGCACAAAGTCCTCCACTGCCGCCTGAAAGCGCCGTTTTTCCACCCGGGGATTCATTCCGGTTTTATGCTCTACCACAATACGCGGCTGCCGAATCATATACGCGGTTCCAATTCCAATTCCCGATGATGCTATCGCTCCATACAGCATGCTGACACCACCTTTCATCCATGCGTGCATTGGCCGCATGGCGTTTCGACAATTTTGATCTTCGCCTCCATATCTGAGAATGGGCTGCAATTTGCCCAACAGGTTTTATTATAGCAATCTCTGCGTAGGGGTTCCAGTTGAAATATCTGTAATCGCAGGCAAGATTTTACCCTGGACAGCTGCGAATCAGAGGCCCGGAAGCATCATTAGAAATCTGTGATAACCGTAACATCGTTGTGGAATTGGAGGATGGACGCCGGCACCTGGGGCGTCACAGGGCCATACAGGGCCTTTTCCATGATCTCCTTTTTGGCTGTGCCGCTGATGAGCAGCAGAATTTTCTTTGCGGCCATGATGGTTCCGATGCCCATGGTCAGTGCGGATTTTGGCACCTCGTCCCGGGATGCGTAGAAGCGGGAGTTGGCGTCGATGGTGCTGTCAGTCAGCTGCACATGATGGGTAACCGCCGGGAAATGGTCGTCCGGCTCGTTGAAGCCGATGTGGCCGTTGTTCCCGATGCCCAGCACCTGCAGGTCAACACCGCCTGCTGCCTTAATTTTCGCCTCATAGGCGATGCTTTCCGCCACGGGATCGGCCGCACTGCCATTGGGCAGATGTGTGGCCCCATCCTCTATGTTTATGTGATCAAACAGGTTGGTATGCATAAATGCGTAGTAGCTGTTGGGGTCGGTGCGGGGCACACCATAGTATTCGTCCAGATTGTAGGTGGTAACCCGTCCGAAGTCCACCGCGCCCTCCTTGTACAGGCGAATCAGTTCCTCGTAGGTGCCTACCGGTGTGCTGCCGGTAGCAAACCCCAGCACGCTGCCGGGCTTGGAGAGAATCTGCCCCGCTATAATCAACGCCGCCTTTTTGCTGAGAGCGGCATAATTTTCTGTTTGAATGTGATTCATAGTCATAGTTTTCATCCTGCCCTTACATATAAAATTTTGTCGTCGTGTGGAATGACCGTGGGGTATGGCCTATTGCTGCGCCATTTCTCTGGCCAGATAGATCGCGCCCATGCAGGGCTCCTTTGTGACCGCCCGCACCTGATTGCTCAGGCGTGCCAGCATCGGCAGCAATTCATTGCGCAAGGGCTCGCTGTGGAGCACCGTGCCGCCGCTCAGCACAAGGGGATCCGATTGGGACAGTCCCAGCCGCTTCCAGATGGCTTCCGCCATACCGTACAGCGCTGTTGCCGCGGTTTTCATAATGCCGAGGGCCAGTTCGTCCCCCGCCTCCGCAGCCTTGTCCACAATAAAGCCGACATTGGCAACCTGGCTTTTGTTGGTGCTTGGGTCATACACCCAGGTGAATACCTCCAGGATGCTGTCCATCCCGCAGGCCTCGCAGAGCAGCTTGTCCATGGAGGTGGCGGGTCTGCGTCCATCCAGCGCGTGCAGACACTGGCGCACCGCTTCCTGGGCAATCCAGTAGCCGCTGCCTTCATCGCCGACAATGTGTCCCCAGCCGCCGGTGCGATGGGTTTGCCCCGCCGCATTTTTGCCAAAGGCCACAGAGCCTGTTCCGCTTATAAGAACCGCGCCGGGCTTTCCCTCCGACTCGCTTGCCAGCAAAATCTCCACGTCATTGACGACCTTTACCGGACAGGATATTCCTGCCTCCACCAATATCTCGGTGAGTATCACTACATTTTCGGGGACATCAATGCCGGCGCTGCCGATGCAAAAGGAGCGAACCTCCTCGCCTGTCGCGCCCTGCTCCCGCAGAAAACCCTCGTACAGGGAGCGAATGTTGTCCCGAACCTCTTCCCGGCGGTTGGAACAGATATTGGTGGAATTTCCGAACCAGGGCCCATATATGTTGCCGGCGTCGTCCATGGCCATGAGCCTGCTTTTGGTTCCACCGCCGTCTATACCGATGTCGTACATTGTTATCACTCCGTCCTGTGGATACGCGGCGACAACTGCCGCCGCGGTGGGTATTAGAATCGAATTGAGGGCCGCACCCATGCAATGAAGCAACCTGCATCGGCACAACCCCTCTGCTTATCGCCTGCCCAAACAACAGAGTCCAATCGGATTCGCCATTCAAGATTGCTTTCTCATCCAATTCTGCCGGCGAACTCTCCTCAAACTCTATTGTCATTCTAACAAGGGAAGGGAATAAAGTCAATCACTTTTCATGCGTTTTCACCAATTTGTAATTGTTGTCCACATTTCGGACGCAAAGCCAAAAAACCGCAAAACAAAGGCAAAAAGCAGCTGTCCGACAGTCGCCTTTTGCCCGGTTCCCGTGAACGAAATGTAAACAGCGCGAATGCTTTATCCACTTACCGCAATAGCTCGGTGACATTTTGCAGCAGTGTGCGCATTTCCTCGTCGGTGCCAATGGTAATGCGCAAAAACTCGCTGATGCGGGGCTTGGGGAAATGGCGCACCAAAATCCCCCTGTCCTTGAGAGCGCCGTAGAGGGCAGCCCCCTCTCTGCCCGGCAGCCGGGCAAACAGGAAATTGGATGCCGACGGCAATACCTGAAAGCCCAGCGACTCCAGCTGTTTCGTTGTCCAGTCCCGGGTTTTGCGGATGCGGCCCGCTATCGTCTCCACATACTGGCGATCGGCGAGGGCGGCGATCCCCACCTCTATGGAGAGCCGGTCAAGGTTGTAGGGGTTGAAGGAATATTTGATCCGCTCCAGCCCCTCAATCAGAGGGGCGCTGCCAAAGGCAAAGCCCAGCCGCATTCCCGCCAGAGCCCGGGATTTGGAGAAGGTTTGCACCACCAGCAGATTGTCGTACTGCTCCACCAGCGACACGCAGGAGGGCTGCTCCGCAAAGTCGATGTAGGCCTCGTCCACCACCACCAGGCGGTCGGGATTTTGCCGCAGCAGCGCCTCGATGGCATCCGTTGGCAAAAGCAACCCGGTGGGGGCGTTGGGGTTGGCGATGAAGAGGTGGCCCGCCACATCCCGGTACGCCTCGATGTCGATGGCATAGTCCTCCGTCAGCGGGATTTCCCTGCTCTCCAGCCGGAACAGGTCGGCGTACACCCGGTAGAAGCCGTATGTGATGTCCGGGTAGGCCACCGGGTCGCCCCGGTCAAAAAACGCCATAAAGGCATAGGCCAGCGCCTCGTCGGAGCCACCCGCCGCAAATACCTGCTCCGGCGCCAGCCCATAGGCCCGGGCGGCAGCCTCCTTCAGACGGCCGGCATCGGGATCCGGGTACAGCCGCAAAGAATCGGCCTGAAAGCGGCCGATGGCGTCCTTTACCAGCAGGCTGGGGCCATAGGGGCATTCGTTGGTGTTCAGCTTGATGTAGGATTTGTCCTGGGGCTGCTCCCCGGGGACATAGGGGGCTATTTTAGCCGCCCCGTCGCTGAGAAATCGGCTCATTGAGGTCACACTCCGTTTTGGATTGGTAGGGGCTGTTTTCCCGCCTGCCGCGCTATTCCTCCCGAAACCGGGACGACACAGACTCCGCGTGGGCGGTCAGCCCCTCCCGGCGGGCAAAGGTGTCGACATCCCGGTACACGGCCTCCAGCGCCGCTTTGTCGTAATAGATATAGGAGGATTTCTTGATGTAGTCGTCCACCGACAGGGGGGAGGAAAACCGGGCCGTTCCGCTGGTGGGCAGGGTGTGGTTGGGGCCGGCGAAATAATCGCCCAGCGCCTCCGGCGCGTATTTGCCCAGGAAGATGGAGCCGGCGTGGCAGATGGCGGGCAGCAACGCAAAGGGGTCGTCTGTGCAGACCTCCAGATGCTCCGGCGCGATTTGATTGCTGATTTCCACGGCATGTTGCAGCGTATCGGTCACGACGACGGCCCCGTTTGTCTCGATGGAGTGGGTGGCGATTTCGCTGCGGGACAAGGTCGGCAGCAGTCGGGCGATTTCTTGCTGCACCTGTCCGGCCAGCTCCTTGTCTGTCGTGACAAGGAACGACGCCGCCAGCCGGTCGTGCTCGGCCTGGGACAGCATATCGATGGCAACGTGGCGCGGGTTGGCGGTTTCATCGGCGATGACAAGGATCTCGCTGGGGCCCGCTATCATGTCGATGTCCACCTGCCCGTACACCATGCGCTTGGCGGTGGCAACATAGAGATTGCCCGGGCCCACAATTTTATCCACCCGGGGCACACTTTCGGTGCCGTATGCCAGGGCCGCGACCGCCTGGGCGCCCCCCAGCTTGAAGATGCGGTCAACGCCGGCGACCTTTGCCGCCGCCAGTATGGCCGGGTCAATGCTCCCGTCCTTGCCGGGAGGAGTCACCATGACAATCTCGCCCACACCGGCGATTTTAGCGGGGATGGCATCCATCAGCACCGTGGAAGGGTAGCTGGCTGTTCCGCCGGGAACGTAAATCCCCACCCTGTCCAGGGGAATGATCTTCTGCCCCAGCACAACGCCGGGCTGCTCCGCCATAATGAAGCCGGTGCGTCGCTGCTTCTCGTGAAAGGCGATGATGTTCCCCTTAGCCCGCTCCAAGATAGCGAGGAAGGCGTCGTCCACCTGCCTGACCGCCGCCTCCCACTCGGAGGGGGTTACCTCCAGGGCGGACAGAGCCGCGCCGTCAAAGCGCCGGGTATAGTCCCGCAGCGCCTCGTCTCCCCCCTTGCGGACAGTGGCAATGATTTCCGCCACTGCGGCATCCACATTGGGGGCGTTCTCCCCTTCCCGATTCAGCATTCCGCCAATTTGAAGAGGTTCTGTGCATTCCAGTATCCGTATCATCTGGTTTTCTCCAATTCCGCCCGCAGCCCGGCTGTCAGGCTGTCGATGCGCTCCTTCTTAAATTTATATTCCGATTTGTTGGCAATCAGACGTGCGCTGATGGGCATAATTTCCTCCAGCACGGCCAGATTGTTTTCCCGCAGGGTGCTGCCGGTTTCCACAATATCCACAATGACGTCCGACAGGCCCAGAATAGGGGCCAGCTCGATGGAGCCATTCAGCTTGATGATCTCGATGTCCCGGTTGCGGGAGGCATAATATTTTTTTGCGATATTGCCGTATTTGGTGGCGACCCGCAGGGTGGAGCCCCTGTCCTCCCGGTAGCCTGTCGGGCCCGCCACCGCCACCCGGCATTTGCCCAGACCCAGATCCAGCAGCTCGTATACGTCGGCCCCGGATTCGATGAGGGTATCCTTGCCCACCACCCCGATGTCGGCGGCGCCCCGCTCCACGTAAATCGCCACGTCGGACGGCTTCACCAAAAAGTAGCTGACACCGGTTTCCTCGTTGGAGATGACAAGCTTGCGGTTGGCCTCGTTGTACAGTTCGCAGTCGTAGCCGATTTGGGCGAACAGGGCATAGACCTTGTCACCCAGGCGGCCTTTGGGCAGGGCGATGTTCAGCATGTCGGGCTTTCCCTGAGGCATTACAGCGCCTCCTTTCGCAGGCCATCCGGCCCGAATCGCCAGGCTTCCAGACAGATGCAGGCGGGCTTGCCGCCGACCTGCTCCAGCCGCACCGATTTGCCGTCGGCGGTGAAGCGCCGCACCTGCGCCAGCAGCTCCGCGTAATCGCAGTCGGCGTCGTATTGCAGCAGCACATCAAAATCATAGGTCTTGCCGCTTTTAAAATAGGTATTCAGCTGGGACAAAAACACCGCGAAGCCAATGGCGCCGTTGTGCTTGCCCATTTTCGTCATCAGATTGTCATAGCGGCCGCCGGTCAGCACCACATCCGGCACACCCTTGACATAGCCGATAAAAATGAGTCCGTTGTAATAGTCCAGGTCATTGACCACGGAGAAATCGAGATTGACCCGCTCATCCATCCCACACGCCCGCAGCATGGCCCCCAGCTTGTCCAACTCCTCCCACGCTTCCCGCATGGGGGGCGAGGCAATCAGGGCCTCCGCCTCCGGCAGCGCCGCCGTTATGTTGCCCGACAGGGCGGCCAGCGCACAGAAGCGCTGCTTGACATCCCCGTTGATGCCGGCATCATCCAGAATGGTCGCCACAGTGTGGGGGCTTTTGGAGTGAAGCGCCTCCACCAGCCGCTCCCGGGTGGAATAATCGGTGTCCACCGTATCCAGCAGGCCCGACACAAAGCCCTGATGGGACAAATCCAGCACAAAATCGTCGCTGATCAAAGCCAGACTCTCCAGGGCCAGATCCAGAATCTCCAGGCTGACAAAGGGATCCTGGGGGCCTATCAGCTCCACCCCCACCTGGCTGAGCATTTTGTACTCCCGGCTTTCCCGGGAGACCCTGCACACCTCGTCGATGTAATACAGCTTCTCAAAGCGATTCAGCGGCTTGGCGGAGACGTTTTTCACAATGGACAGGGTGACGTCCGGCTTCAGGGCCAGCAGCTTTCCGTCCATATCCATAAAGGTGATGATGCGCTCCGAATCGAGGAAGCGCTTGTTGTCGATATACAGCTCGTACTCCTCGAACTTGTTGACGCGGGCCTGTACAAAGCCGCGCATCTCAAACAGCTGGCGGAGACCGGCTGTCACAAGCTCGTCCTTTTTCGGGTTTCGTATGTGATTCATGGCAACTCCAATCTTGCCCTATGGAGCGGGCAGACGATTCCTTTCAACTTATACATATAA
>JAJDGX010000083.1 GCA_030265885.1 Ruminococcaceae bacterium OttesenSCG-928-L11
CTATGTTCGCACCCAGCGAAGTGACGGCCTCTGCGTCATCCAGAAGGATGCCCTCGCCCTGCTGACAGGGATGCGCTATGAGCACGACACCATCGTCAACAGAGCCATTGCCGTGCGCATCAGCATCCCGGAGCCCGCCAAAATCACGACCAACCTCAACCTGACAGCCACGCTCAGCGGCACCGAGGTTACCAAGACCAAAACCTACTTTGCCAAGTGGTTTAAAAACAAGTTTGCTGTCATTCATTTCGAGCAGCGGGGCTCCTGGGGGCAGCCTGTAACCGCGATCGCCAAGGTTGATCTCACCGGCATGAACTCGAAAAACCTGTATTTCTATCACTACGACAAGGCCACAAAGAAATACAGTCTCATCGAAAATCCGGCCTACACGGTGGACAAGAGCGGCTATGTGCACTTCACCACGCCTATGGCGGGAGACATCATTATCTCCGACGGCAAGCTGACAAAGAAATAGCCCGTCGGCATTCTCCCCGGCACCGCAATGTTTCCCAAAGCTATACTCCCCTTTATTTTCAGCGATTTCCCACCCCTTTCCCTCTGAGGTTTCTCCGGCTGCGGCACAATGAATTTTTCATGCCGGATGCAATACCGCCCCGGTCAAATTGCAGAATCTGGCAATCTCCCAGAATATGCCAATTTCTCACAAAAAAATCCCGACACAGCTGTGTCGGGATTTTTTTGTCGTATATGGTTGCATCCAATCAGGCGGTGCGCGTCTTGTTTTTTGCTTCCGGCATCGACATTCTGCCGCCGTCGTACTCCAGCAGATATTTCTGATACAACTCGTCCTTGGAATGATGGAATGTCGCTTCGTCTCCGGATATAATATAGGCGCCAAAAACCGAGTGCATCAGCATCAGGAACTCCCGGAAATACCCTTCCTCCACCTGATCGGCAAAGCGGGAGACCCCCTCGGTTGTGCTGTTCACCAAATCGCTGCAAATATCCTTGCAGTAGGCGGACAGGCTAGGGATGACCAGCATTCCCACAATAAAGCAGACACGGGAGCGCTGCTTTTTCAGCAGTTCAAAGGATTCCTCCACCACCTCGTGAAGGTCGGTGTCCTCGCGTCCGGCTATCTCGCCAAACGCCTCGTCAAACTCGCGAAACACGATTCCCAGGCATTCCTGCAAAATATTTTCCTTTGTTCCGTAGTATTTAAACAGCAGCGTTTTCGATACGCCCGCCCGGCCCGCAATATCGTCGCAGGAGGTCCCCGCATAGCCATTGAGCTCAAATTCCTGAAGCGCCGCGTGCAAAATTTTCAATTTGCTGTTTTTCTGCGCCAAAGTGGCTCCCCTCTTTTCCTCTCAGGATGTATGTAAGATAAATTTACACTAAAATAGTAAAGTTTTATACAAGTTTCAAAACCAGCAACATCCTTGAAGCTTGCCAAGAAATCCACATTTCATAAGTGTATGATAGTGCTTGTGTCGGATTTTGTCAAGAACACTTTTGAATAAAATTGCGGTATTTTGTGAACAGTCCATTTCAATTTTGCAGGATCCCCTCGCCCCACTTGCACGAATGGATAAATATGTAAAATCTACCCTTGCCGGGGCAGATGCATCTCCGCCACCGGAAAGCCCATCGCTCCGCATGCAAGAGCCGCTTGCCAAAAAACGGCAAAATCCGAGCCGCCGTTGCCCGACACCCCGGATTCTGCCGCCCATACAGGCGAAATCCCAGCCTATTTTAATTCTATTTTAATACTCTACAAATTCCATTTCAATCGCGGGGGAGTATACTGAGGATACGAAAAAGGGGATTCGTCCGTGCGGCGGGCTTCCCTGCCGCCAACGATTGAACGCGAAGCACTCCCTTGATTTTCCTCATTTGCTTCGCCGGATAAATGGATAAGGAGATAAAACCATGGCCGATTTGGAACTTGTAGAAAAGCTGCGACAGCTGGCCAGCGTGACATACGACGAGGCCCGTGAAGCCCTGGACAACTGCGACAACGATTTGCTTGAGGCCGTCATCTACCTGGAAAAGCGGGGCAAGGTACCTCCGCCGACCGGTGGCGGAAAGTTCAGTTCCAAGGAGGAACCGGGCCCCAAGACGGGCTATTCCGGGTATTCCACATATATCTCCGGCCCCACCCATACCAGCCACGGCTCCTTCGGCGCCACGCTGCGCCGTCTTGTGGATTGGCTCATCAAGCTGTTCAACAAAAGCCTCACCAATGTGTTTGAGGTCAAACGGCACGATTCCGTCGTGTTCACCCTCCCCGTCATCGTGCTGATTATCCTGGCCTGCGCGGTGTTCTGGCCCACCGTCTCCCTGCTGATACTGGGGCTGTTCTTCGACTTCCGCTACAGCTTCCGCGGCCCGGAAAAGCCCTCCGGCAACAGCAGCATCAACGACCTTCTGGAGGAAATCGAAAAGGCGGCCGACAGCCTGAAAAGCGAAATCACAGGCAAGGATTGAATCACCCCCGGCCCGCAGCCCTCTTATGGGCGATGCCAGGATTCTGTACGACGCTGCCCGGTTGCAGAACCGGACAGCGTCGTGTGGTTGTAATGTGAGCGAAATGAGGGTATAATTCAAGCAGGTGATTTTATTCCGGGCGCCGCTGCCACTTGCGCCCGTTTGGGGGGATACGGATTGAACGGCAAAATTCTGATTGTGGAAGACGAGGAAAAGCTGGCACGGTTTATTGAAATGGAACTGCAATACGAGGATTATGAGGTGGAAAAGGCCGGAGACGGTCGAACCGGCCTCGCCCTTGCCCAAAGCGATGCCTTTGATTTGGTACTGCTGGATATTATGCTGCCGGAGCTCAACGGCATCGAGGTGCTTCGCCGCCTGCGCAAAACCAGCGCCATTCCCGTTATCCTGCTCACCGCCCGGGACACCGTCATGGACAAGGTCACAGGCCTGGACGGCGGCGCCGACGACTACATCACAAAGCCCTTCGCCATCGAGGAACTGCTGGCCCGCATTCGGGCGGCGCTGCGCAAAAAGCCCGCGTCCGACTCCGGGCAGGCGGACTCCGGCGTTCTGCGGATTGGCCGCCTTGCCCTGGATCCCGCCCGCCACGCCGTCACTATGGACGACACCCCTCTGGAACTGACCAAGCGAGAATTCGACCTTCTGCAAATGCTGATGGAAAACAAGGGCATCGTCCTCAGCCGCGATCGGCTTCTGGAGCAGGTATGGGGCTACGACTACCAGGGCGAAACCAACGCCGTTGACGTATACATCCGCTTTCTCCGCAGCAAAATAGACGACGCCTTTGAAGTAAAATACATTTATACGGTACGGGGTGTCGGGTACACCCTGCGGGATGGTGAAAGCGAACATGAATAGTACCTCCAGCCCACACAGCGTCCACCAAAAAGCGAAAAAACGGGGAAATTCCCTGCTGCTGCGCCTGACTGCCATGCAGGTCTGGCGCAACATCCGGTTTTGCATCCGGATGGATTTCCTTGTGTTTGTGCTGACTGTCGGCTGCATTTTTGTCTACCTGAACCATCAGGGCGGCGTCGCTGTCGACCTGATGCACGCGGATTCCATTTCCCTGTCCTACGAGATTGTGCGGGACGACGCCGGCTACCCTGTGACGATGTCCCATTCCTCGGGCAATCAGGATGTGCTGGAAAAAACCATGAACGTCCAGTATTACACCGGCCGCCAAACACCGGACAGCTTCCGCCTCCCCGACTCGCTCACATCCCTGTTCCATCTGCCTACGGGAACCCTTTCCCGGCTGGAATACGAGCGCATGGAGGATTACAGCGTCCACTTCAAGTATTTGCTCATCGTCCCCACCTCCACCCTGGGCGAGTATGAATTTTACGCCTTCAACCTGCTGCCTGTCGCCTCTGTTCTGGCAAGCGGCTTCGGCATATTGGGCTTCCTCCAGTTCCTGATGATTCTCATCAGCATTTTCACCGTGCGCAGCTCCACCAAAAAAGTGCTGCGTCCCATCCAGGATCTGACCGCTGTGGCCCATTCCATCAACGCCACACCACCCAAGGCCGCCGCCATTCAGGAACTGAAGCTGTCCGGCGCCATCGACACCCTCAACGCCATCAACGAGGACAGGCTGGACACCCGCATCTCCATCGACGATGAGCGGGAGGAACTGAAGGGCCTTGCCGCCGCCATCAACAACATGCTGGATCGGCTGGACGCCGCCTATCAGGCACAGCTGCGGTTTGTATCCGACGCCTCTCACGAGTTGCGCACCCCCATTTCCGTTGTGCAGGGGTACGCCAATCTGCTGGATCGCTGGGGCAAAAACGACGAGAAGGCTCTCCAGGAATCCATCGACGCCATCAAAAGCGAGGCCGAGGGCATGGAGGCTCTGGTGGAGCAGCTGCTCTTCCTGGCCCGCTCCGACAACAACACCATCAAAACGGAGATGGCCCCCACCAACGTCTCTGTGCTGGCCGAGGAAATTGTCAAGGAAACCGGGATGATTGACGCGCTCCACACTGTCACCGGTGCCATCGACGAGGATTTGATGGTCTACGGCGACGCCCAGCTGCTCAAGCAGGCTGTCCGCATTTTTGTGGACAACGCCATCAAATACACCCCCGAGGGCGGCCACATCCGAATCGCAGGCCACCGCAAGGACGGCAAAATCAGCCTCTCTGTCACCGACACCGGCATCGGCATCGCCGAAAAGGACATCTCCCACGTGTTTGAGCGGTTTTTCCGGGCCGACGCCTCCCGCACCCGCAAAACAGGCGGCACCGGCCTCGGCCTCTCCATCGCCCAGTGGATTGTGGATCGCCACGGCGGCTATCTGGAGGTGGTCAGCCGGGAAAACATCGGCACCAAAATCACCGCCATCCTGCCGGAATGCGGCGAGAACGTCCAGGCCTTTGAGATGCGGGAGGAGCCCCATCCCGACACGCCGTATCAGCGGCCCAAGGCTGTATAGCAACGCATTGCACAAAACTCCCGTTATCTGCGCGCAGATAACGGGAGTTCTTTGTTGTATGTATGCCGTCAGCCCTTCGCCGCAATCTTGCTGATATGGCTTTTCGACAGTTTCCGGCTCGTCAGGATAACCGCAAACGCCAGGATGAAAATTGCGATATTCAGCAGGAACGGCAGCTTGCGGTTCCAGTCGGACAGCCAGCCGGAAATGTAGCCAAAGGGAATGGTGACGCCCAGCACCGCCACTGTCATCACACTGACAATCCGGGCCCGCTCCTTCGGCTCGATGAACATGGCGGAGATGGAGTCCTTTCGCGGCATAACGAGCCCGTGGGCACAGGCCTCCAGCGCCGTATACAGAATCGGCATAACGATGTTGCCGGTGGGCGAGACAATCAACACCAGGTGGCTTGCGATGTACAGGCATATCCCGGTCAGCATGGGGCCCTTGAACCCAAACCGGGCCAGCCGGGGCTGAATGACAAACAAAAATACCATCAAAATGGCCGAGCGAATGATGGGAAACAGTGCCAGAAAATGCTCGGGAACCCCCAGATTCTGGGTGGTATACAGTCCAAAGAAATTCTGCATGACCATGGACGTCACCATAAAAAACGCGGTGATGGCCAGCGACAGCTTCATTTCGCCCGAGGCGGCTACCTGCCGCACAATTCCGCCATAGCCGGACATGATCTGGAAAATCGACATGCCCTCTGTCTCTTTTTTGCGGATTTTCCCCACCTGGGTTTCATCGCAAAACTTGTAGAGAATCAGGAATTTCAGCGTCATGGAAACAAAGGAAAAGAAATAGAGAATCCGCATGGCGGGGATGATGGTCAGCTTCCCTACAATCAGGCCGGAAAGGGGGGCGAAAAACACCGCCAGCTGCCCGGACATATGCACCCAGGAATAGATATTGACCATGGCGCTTTTATCGGCATCCTCCACCAGCAGGCACGTCCAGGAGTTTTCCGTGATCTGCCACAGCCCGTTGAATACCGACGCCGCCATAAACCACCAGAAATTCTGGGAAAACGTCCAGATCAGGCACGGCACCGACCAGGACAGGATATCGAAGATGATCGTCGCCTTGCGGCGGCCCAGCTTATCGGTAATGGCCCCGCTCAGCAGCGCCGAAATCGCCCGAAAAAACATGGTAACCGACGCCACCAGCCCAATTTGCCGATCCGTCATCAGCAGCGCCGCCATATACACCGACACAAACGGGCTGTAAAGGCTGTGCGGAATGCCCCACAGCGGCTCTGTATACACGCATGCCTTGGGGTTCCCCTTTAGGGAGAACAGCGTTTGCAGCAGCGCGTTCTTTTTGAACATCAGTCAGTCCCCTCCCTGTCAACTCAAACTATGCCATTATACTCCATGCGGCCGGGATTTGCAATGAATTTTCCCACAGCAAGCCCGCCGCCGGAGGCTTGCCCATAAAAAATCCACCGGTTTTTCCAATACCGGTGGATTTGGTTTTAGCGTTAGAGCGGCAGTTCCTTGTGCTCCAGCATGGATTTCAGTTCGTCCATAAAGGAGTTGATGTCCTTAAACTGCCGGTAGACCGAGGCAAACCGCACATAAGCAATCTCGTCAATGTCCTTTAGCCGCATCATGGTAAGCTCGCCGATGTGGGTTGACTGGACTTCCCTGTCCATTGTGTTTTGGATCGACGTCTGGATGCTGTCCACAATATCCTCCAGCGTCTGGGCGGATACCGGGCGCTTTTCACACGCCTTCATAATACCGGCCAACAGTTTTTCCCTGTCAAAAGCCTCCCTGCGCTTGTCCTTTTTGATCACCATAATCGGTGTGGTTTCAACAATTTCGTAAGTGGTAAAGCGCTTGGCACAATTCAGGCACTCGCGGCGGCGGCGGATTTTCTCCCCCTCGTCGGTGGGCCTGGAATCGATAACCTTGCTCTCGTCGTGGAAGCAAAAAGGACATTTCATAGCCGGTTGTCCTCCCATATGTCAGAATTACGACAGAACATCCTCCAGAATATCCATAACATGCACCGTGGATGCGCCGCAGGTCTCGCACATTGCGATAAACTCCTCCACCAGCGCCCTGTCCGTGGAAATGTCCGGGTGAGTAAATACGATGTTGCCGTCGTCATCAATAATTTGAATACCATATGTAGTATAGCTTATTTGATCATCACCGTCAATACGCACACTTGTCATTCTGCAGCTCAAGTCAATGCCGCAATAACCCTTTGCCTTGATTTTTGTCAGAATCATGGAACCTTCCTCCTTCATAAGCATTCTCTCACCTGATAACCGGATTACGCCGTCAGTACATCGCTGTCAGATTGTGTGTGGCGACCGTAAGGCCAGTCCGGTTCGCCGCGGCTGATGAAACCGCTGCGTTAACAGCACACAACCATTGTGTTCAAGATGTATTCAAATGTACAGGAGATTTGCCACAGCATACTGACATTGCACCTGTGCCGCACATGCACCTGTATCATAATACAACATAATTTTCCAATTTCAAAGAAATTTCTTTCACCATTTTTCGACTCTCGACGACAATTTTCGACTTTTTCCAACTTTTAGGGTAAAAAAAATCCATAAAAAGCTGTAAAATTTTAAAAGATTTTACAATACGAAATCTTGCAAGCCTCATTCTTCGTGCAAATTATGTGATTGTGGAAAGCACTTCCGAAATATGTTGATAGCCCCGCATTATTTCAACAATATCCGAGAAGTTTTCCCTGTACAATTCCACAATGACGCCTCCGTCAAAGCCGTTTTCGGCCAATTCTGCCAGAAACGCGCCGATGTTGAAAGTCCCCTTGCCCGGCGGCAGGCAATCCTGTCCCGGTTTTCCCGCCCGATGGTCGCTGATGTGCACATGACGGATCCCCCCGCTGATTTGCCGCGCGAATTCCGCCGCATCCCAGCCCGAGCGCACCGCCTGCTTTACATCAAACACAAAGCCGGCATCGGGAAATATCCGTTGCATTTCGGTGAAAAAGCTCGGCGCATTGCCCACACATCTGCACACATTTTCGTGGCAGAGTTCAACACCCCACGCCTTGGCATCCTCCATCAGCCGGCCGTAGCGCTCGTAGTAAGCCGCCCGTTCCAGCCGGCAGCCCTTGTCCGCGCCGTGGAATACCACATAGTCGGCGCCCATTTCGCAGGCCGCTTCATAGTACGCCTTGTAGAGATCCCGCCCCTCCTGAAACCGCCTGTCATATGCTGAAAAGAAGTGCATGGTCTCCATCAGCGATGTGTACGGGTGTAGCGACAAAATCCTGGTTCCGCTGCTGTCGGCAATGTGTCGCAGTTCCTTTATGTAGGCTGCCGTCAGCTCATAACTGCAATTGGTGAAAACCTCCACCGCCTTTACCCGGTGACTGCACAGATTGCGCAGCGCCTCCTCGGTGTGGTCGGGGTAAAAGCTGGCTGTCGAAATGCCTGGTATCATTGTGTCGGCGCGTCCTTTCTGCGGATCCGAACATCCCCATTTTTGCCACTATTTTGTCGTTGAACCGTCGTTGTCCGGGTGTTATCATGGCTAGTAGAACGCCCCTACAAGGAGGATCCCAATGAGGATGAAGTGGAAGGACCGACTCCGCAAAAAGGTCGACGGGTTACATATTGTTTCGAAATACGCTATATCCATTGGTGCCCTGACGATGATAGCCTTTTACATAACTGCCGGCTTTGCAAGGCTCATCGCCCCTCATGTCGATTATTTCATCGCCATGAATATTTGCTACGGATGCCTGGAGGCCGCCCCGGCTTCCTTGGTGGCCGGCGTCTGTGCCGGTTTGCTGGGTGACCTGATGCTGTCTCGCCACACAGACAAAAAAGATTGACCGTTGAACACTGTGTGGTGTCTCACCCGGCTCGTCCGTAGACCCATTATAGCACAGAAACAGAAAAAATCTATGGGCAGCCACCATGTAAAATCTGCTAATCGCGGAATTCAATGGCAGGTTTCAATGATAATCGGCGCGCTTTATCCATTTGTTTCCATGGCAAAATTTACAAAGCCCGGCGTCCCCCTGCAAAGGGAGTCGCCGGGCTTTCGTCGCTGTCTCAGCTTGAGGGTTCCAGCGTGCTGTCCACAAATCCGGCCAGCTTTGCCATTGTCTCCTCGCTGACAACGTGCTCCATCTTGCACGCATCTGTATCTGCAATCACCGGATCCACACCCAGAATGCGGACAAGAAACCGCTTGAGCATCTCGTGGCGCCCTGTCACCGCCTGTGCCTGGGCACGGCCCAAATCGGTCAGATGAATGCGGCCATAGGGCTTTTGCTCCACCATTCCGGCTTTTTTCAGCACCCCGATGGCCTTGTTGACACTGGGCCGTGAAACCCCCATCTCGGTGGCAACATCGATGGAGCGCACATCACTGCCTCCATCCTCCAACCGCAGGATCGTCTCCAAATAGTCCTCGCCTGCTTCTCTCAGGATCTTTTCGTCACTTGTCGCCTTGGGCACAGAACAACCGCCTTTCCGGGATACCCCTCATCTCACTTCCCTGCCGGCCGATTTCAGTCCCGGGCAAAGCACTGCGGAAAGACCCGCGCACATTTCCCCGGAACCCCCTCGCCATCGGCCCGGGAATGCTCCAGCTTTTTCCCTACTATAGCATAAACACGGCAAAATATCAAAGGGGCGCCCTTTTTCCGGTCGCCCCTTTGCGTCAGTATCCGTATTGCTCCGGCAAAATCAAAACCGCAATCCTCTTTTTGACAGTCTGGGTGCGGCTGACCAGTTCATGGGAGCACATGGTGTTGATATCGGTGGTGTTCAGCCGCGCGCAATTGGCGGGAGCCGCAATTTCCCATACCCGCTTCCGGGCGGCGTCCAGATCCTTTACCAGCTTGTTGCAGCCCGCTACCACCACAACCCGTCGCGGCCCGTGAATCAAGCTGGAAATTCGGTTTCCCCGGCCGTCCACATTGTACAGCTCGCCGTTTTCGGTGATGGCGTTGCTGCTCATAAAATAGCAGTCGCAGCTTTTGGCCCGCAGGAATACCTCCTCCACGTCCTCGCTTTCCGCATAGCGGTTGTAGTACACATAGTCCTTGGATTTCAGGTAATCGATGAGGCCGGTTTCAAACAGTGTGACCGATCCGCCGACAGACCAGCTTCCTCCATCCGGCAGATATTTGGGGATTTGAGCATACAGCTCCTCGGTGTTCTGAACATAGTGGGCATCAAAGCCATTGTGCTGCAGGGCAATCACAGTCCGGTCGATTCGTTGCTTTACGATAGTCATCAGGTTCTTGTCCATTCCGATACCTCCCCCATTGCAAAATTGCCGTTCCATCCTCTTACCCTTCATTATAATGGGAAGTCCCCCATAATTCAACCGGATTTTGCTTGAACAATATGCGAATAGTATTGTATAATTGAATAAAAGGATTATTTCGACGAATTGACACCGGAGGTAACGCTGGATGAACCCCTTTAAAATGCCGAACCTGGCCATGATGATGTCCGCGCGGATTTCTCCCAAGGATATCGGTAAAATTGTTGACAGGCTGGAAATCACACCCTCCGGCAACATGGAGAACATCTCCGGGGAGGCTGTCAGCGTGGCATCTGTACAGGTGCTGTGCAAGCGGTATGAATCCCTGACCGACTATGTAATAGATATGAACCTGTATGTGGAGGACGCGGTCAATCGCCGGGCCCAGCTGATTGTATTCCCCGCCTATACGGGATTGCTGCCCCTTTCCTTCATGCCCCAATACGACACCGCCCTGGAAAAGCTTCGCCCCCGGGAGGACACCGGTCTCCCCGACCCCCATGCCCTCAACGAGGTGCTCTCCTACTACTCCGATTACGCCTACGAGACCTTTTACACCACCATGTCCGCGCTGGCCGCCCATCACCAGGTGTTTATCATGGCGGGCAGCACCCTGCTGTTTGAGGAAAACGACCTGTACCACCGCGCTTTCCTCTTCGACGACATCGGGGAGTGCATCGGCTATCAGGACAAGGTCAGTCTCAGCCCCCTGGAACAGGAGCTGGAGGTGGAGCCTGGGGCGGAGATCCGCATGTTCGACACCATCGCAGGGCCTATTTCCATCATAATCGCAGGGGACGCCGCCTACTATGAGACCGGACGGGCCGCCACCGGCATGGGCGCCAGGCTGCTCCTTCACCCCACCGCCTTCACCCACGACTACACCCCTGTAGACGCCGCCTCCGGCATCAACCTGCGGGTGCAGGAAAACCGGGTATACGGCATCCAAAGCGTGCTGGTAGGCGACAGCGGCCTGGGCTTCACCCTGGAGGGCCCCAGCTGCATCTTCGCCCCCAACGAGGTTGTCCGCAGCAAAAACGGCATTCTGGAGCAAACCTCCGGCCGCTTCTCCCCCGATGTGCTGTGCCGTCGGCTG
>JAJDGX010000084.1 GCA_030265885.1 Ruminococcaceae bacterium OttesenSCG-928-L11
GGCGGCATTTTGTGGGACGAAGAGTTATTTCATCATATAGGACATGTTGCCGATGAACTCACCGGCCTGACGCAGGGCTTTGCCTGCGGTGCGCTTAAACTTGCGGGTTTTGCCGCGCATAGTGCGGTTGCCATTCATCATGTAGGCGGCGGTGCCCACGGCCATCCCCACACACGCTGTTGTAATCATTGCGGAAGCTGCTTTTTTCATATCCTTTGTCCATCCTTTCCGTATTTACCTGACAGTGTTTGGTGCCAATTCCAGTTGCATTCATTTGGAATCGGCATTATACTCCTTTGGCGGATTACCGTTGCATCCGCAAGAGCCTACCTACAGTATCTCCATCTTTTGGGGGCGTAACCGTGGAACGAATTGGAAATCATCGATTTTCCTATTTTCACCACTTCTCCCCCGTTTACTGGGCCTGATTTTTTGCATTTTGACGATCCGGAAAAATCCCGTTTGTTTTGCCGCGCTTCTCATTGTGCATTTCCCACATCTCAATCTTCTTTAATCCACCATTTCATAGCATGTTTGCACAAAACCCCCATCTAATTTTGCTGTGCCAGCCAATTTGCGGAACCGGCTTGTCCGGGAATATACTACAATTGCAGAGGAGAGTATATATGCAGACCTCATCCACCCAGCTAAAGCGTGTTGCGGCCATCCACGACCTGTCCGGCTTTGGCCGGTGTTCCCTGTCGGTCATTCTGCCGGTTATCTCCACCATGGGGGTGCAGGTTTGCCCGGTGCCCACAGCGGTATTATCCACCCACACCGGCGGTTTGGGTGATGTGGTATTGCGGGATCTCACCGATTACCTGCAGCCCACACTGGAACATTACCGCAGCCTACAGCTGGATTTTGACTGCATTTACAGCGGCTTTTTAAGCAGTGTGGAGCAGGTGGATCACTGTCTGGAGTTTTTCCGCGCGTTTCCCAACGCCTTGATGGTAGTGGATCCGGTTCTGGGGGATCACGGCAAGGCCTACCGCACCTGCGGCCCCGAACTGCGCAAGCGGATGGTGGAACTGGTCAAGGTGGCGGACATCATCACCCCCAACCTGACCGAGGTCAGCATCCTGCTGGGGATGGACTACCCCCACGAGCCCCTCACTGCCTCCACGGCAAAGAGCATGCTGGCCAAGCTCAGTGAGTTGGGGCCGGGGCAGGTTGTCATCACCGGAGCCAATTTGGCCGACAATACCCTGGCCAATCTGGGCTATGACCGGGAACGGGGCACCTATTGGCGGGTCAACTGCACCTATGTGCCGGTATCCTATCCCGGTACGGGGGATATTTTCGCCAGCGTACTGGTAGGCGGACTTCTCACCGGTGACAGTCTCCCCATCGCCATGGACAGAGCCACCAAGTTCATTGAACTTGCCATCAAAACCACCTACAGCTACAACACCGACCCCCGCTACGGGGTTATGCTGGAAAAATCGCTGAACTGGCTGACAAAAGACAATCTGCTGACCGGATATCAGGCATTGTAGCCGCTATCACCGGGCAGCAAGCCTCCTGCTGTATACCACCACAACAGTGGCCCATTTTGCTTGTTTAAAAAGGAGTTGCCCGGATTATGAAGCGCAGATTTTCCATTTTAAAAATCAGTATGATCGGCGTAATGGCGGCGCTGACCTTTGCCGCCCATCAACTGCAGATCAACATCCCCACCGTATTGGGCAATACCCGCCTGCATCTGGGAAATGTGCTGTGTCTGCTGTGTGGTATGCTGTTGGGCCCCATTCCCGGCGGATTTGCCGCAGGCATCGGCGCCATGTTTTTCGATTTCACCAATCCCCTCTACATCGCTTCCGCCCCGTTTACCTTTGTCTTTAAATTTATGATGGCCTTTGTGTGCGGCTGTATTGTGTGGCGCAAAAAGGGTGCCTATCTCCACAACATTCCCTCCAATGTTGTGGCGGGCTTCTGCGGGGCCATGACTTATGTGGCGCTGTATCTCTCCAAGAACTTCCTGGAGGACATCTTCTTTCTGCGCACCGAAATGGAGACAGCCCTCATCGACCTTGCCCAGAAGGGTGCAGTGTCCGGTTTCAACGGAATCCTGGCCTTTGTGGTGGCTGTTCCGCTGTCCATGGCCATACGCAAAGGATTGGAGCGAGCCGGACTCTACAGCAAGCTGGCCCCCTCCCACAAATAGCAAAACAAACAACCCCCGTGGAAACCACTTCCACGGGGGCTCAATCTGTAATCAAAAGCAACGCAATGAACCTCCCCGGGGCAAGCCCAACAAAGTTGGAGCCTTTCGGCTCATAATGAAGGGCATGAATCTGAAAATTAGCGCACAGCACCCCCGGTCGTCATCTTGACCGGGGGTGCGTTCCATTTTCGCCCGACACCTGACAGCAGCCACGAAGTGATTTGTGGGTTTTTTAAGGGGTTCAACCCCTTAAATGGGGTTTGGGGCAACGCCCCAATGGGGTTTGGGGCGACGCCTCAATGGGGTTTGGGGCAACGCCCCAACTCAGGTGTCCTGCCAGTTGGTCAGTTCGCAGGGCACATTGCGCAGCCCGCCTTCCTTTGTCATGGCCCACCAGAACAGCATAATGGCCCACGCAAGGCCAAGCCCCAGGGTGGAGCCGGCCATGCTCGACTTGTACTCCAGAAACATCCAGCCTTTGCTTTCTATGGTGATGCAGGCACCTATCAGGCCGGTTGTCGCGTTCATCACCATAGGCGTCAGCAGGGTGTTGGTGATACCGTACAGCCAGCCCGCCATCAATCCGCTTACAAAGGTGCGCACCAATATCTCAAAGCTGCCGGTCAGGGCATAGATGTTAATTTCCCCCATCTGTATATACATAGGCACATAGGGCACCTGTTGCAGCAAGACTGCGGTCAGTCCCAGGATGGCTGCCTGTATGAAATTGGCCCGCCAGAATGTCCGTGTCCGCAGCAGCCGGGTAAGCAGCACACCCCGAAACAGCAGTTCATACAGCACTGCCCCGGTAACAGCCGTCACCAGGCTCAGCAATGCAACGGCGATGTATCGGGCATCGCCCTCCCGGAACGCCTCCAGCGGCTGAAAAAGAAGCCGCACTCCTCCGCCTCTGTCCAACATCCCGGCATAGGCGACTATCTGAACGAACACCGCCAAAACAAGGCCCATCGCCAGGGCCTTTGCCACATTGTGGCGCACCCGTGGGAATGGCTCCCCTTTCCCACGCATAAAGCATATGGCAAGGCCCGCAAGGATTAAGCCGCCGACATGGGCAAAGGCCGGTTGATACAATATGACATCAGCCAGCGCCGAATCCAGCAACCCCAGCGCAAGCACCAGGCCAATAAGCGCCAGAGGAAGCCCCAGGCCCTCCCATCTCCCGCGCCACCCGGCGGAGCCTTGCTCCCTGCGCAGGCGGGCGCGCTCTCGCTTCGCCTCCTTGGACGCAGCTTCCGCGTCTAACCGGGATTCCACCAGATCCACCTGACAGTCGGCGCACTGGGCAAAGCCCTCCCGGTACTCCATCCCGCAATTGGGACACCACGGCATTTTTCTCTCTCCCTTCCACAAACAAGACCCCGGATGCTCCGGGGCCTTACCGATTGTCTATTCCATCGAATCCGATACTTCCATCAGCAGCACCCGTTCCTCAAAGGCGCCGTGCTTTTTCCGCTTGGCATCCTTGATGGAGAGGGCAAGCTGCATGGGAACTTTTCGGGCGGCAAACAGCGCCTCCACAACCTCCAGAATATCGCACAACTCCTCGGGGGAGCCGCTTTCCAGATACTCCGCCACTTCCTCCTGAAGCTTTTCCTCCAGCTTATCCAGATACTCGTCGTCGTTCAACGTCCGGGTCAAGGCGCTTTTGCCGGATTCCTCGATGATCTGGGGGATAAAATCCCGCACCAGCTTGTTGTATGGGATTGTCATCGGGCTATTCCCCCTTTATCACCGCGCTGACGACGTCGGCGGCCTGCTCGGCGGTGGGCCCCTTAGCCGCAGCGGCCTTGGCGGCCCGTGCCTTGGCAATGGCCGCCGCCTGCTCCGGTGTCACTGTCCGGGCGGCGGGCTTTTGGGGCGGCAGCTCCGTCACAATTTTGCGAAAGACCAAAATATGCAGCAGCACTCCCGCCAAAACAGCAAATACAAACAGCAGCGCGCCGTTGCAAATCAGGTACGGCCAGCGGATGGCATCGGGCATGATCGGGTCGGGGATGAGCATCCGCACCAGACCGCTGAGATACAGCAGGACATTAAGAATGAGAAACAAAACCCGCTTTGCCTTGAACAAAAACAGCATCGGCAGGGTAAATACCGTGTAAGCAAGGCCCTTTGCCAGTGCCAGAGTCAGCATCCACGCGTCGTTGAGAAGCACATTGACGATAGCCCCGATGAAGCCGCCGTCCTCCGCCGCCCCGTAAAAGGCCCTGACATCGGCGTTGTGCCAATACAGGAAATACCACGCCACAAAAAACAGAAGGGTGTAAATCAGCGGCAGCACCACAATGTTGACAATCAGCATCACCGGCCGCAGCTTGTATTCAATCGCAACGCTTTGGGGCGGGTCATTGTCCGCCGGCGGCTGGGCTGTTTTGTAATTCAGCGCAAACAGCACCATTCCCAGCAACACACAGCCAATCTGAAACGCCGCCGAAAACACCGCGTCCATCCGGCCGGGAATACCGGGCGATGCGTCATACAGCAGCGACTGGAGCAGTGGGCACGCCCATGTCAGCCCGATAAGGGAGAGAAAGAAAAAGCCCATCATCTTTATTTTTCCCGGCGGCGCGGTGCCAAATACCACCGCGGCTATCAGGGAAAGATACAGGGCAAAGCCCATATAGAGGAACGGGCCGATAAAGGGGGCGGTAAATTCCGCCGCCTGTGCCAGATATGCCTCCGAGTAAGGGATAAAGCCTGCCGCAAAAAACAGCAGCGCCCCCAGAAAAATTGCCATCAACGGGGATTTTGCCAAGTTTCGACCCATATGACGTACCGGCAGCCGCCAGAGCAGCCACCTCCTCCTTCCCAAATCCGCGGTCGTGCCGCAGGAAATGTTCACCATTTATATATCGGCAGCAGCCTGGTTTTTTTTAGGATATTCGCCTCGATTTCTCAAAATAAACGGCAAGCGGTTCCCCTGGCTTTTTCGGCACCGTCAAAGAGAAAATCCCCGGCAACGGCATCGCCATCGTTATCATCGGCATAATCATTCCGATTATGCTGGGAATCACCGCCATGTGGCCTGTGTCGCCGGCAGTCTGCTCTGTCAGCGTTGCCATAGGGCATACATCCTGATGCATTTGCACCCCCGGTCGTTGTTTTTGACCGGGGGTGCGTCTCATTCTCATTCTTATTTTGTGTTTGCTTGGCAAATTGGGGGATATTGAGTCATGTCGCTCCCCTATCCCGTCAATCCCCTTGTGCTTCATCGGTGCAGCCCTGCACCAGCGTGCGGATCACATAACCGGCGGCTATCATTCCGGCTACGGGGGGCACAAAGGAGATGCTGCCCGGGGGGCGGTGGTTGGCGATGGGCAGCTCGTCGGAGCACACCACCGGCAGGGCGTCCACCTCCCGCTTTCGCAGCTCCCGGCGCATCACCCTGCACAGCGGGCAGCCGGAGGTCTCGAACAAATCCCGCACGGCAAACCGGGAGGGATCCAGCTTATTCCCTGTTCCCATTACGCTTATCAGGGGGATTCCCCGCTCCCGCGCCGTCATCACCAGCGCAATTTTGGCGCTGACTGTGTCCACGGCGTCTACAATAAAATCAAACTCCCCCCGCAGCACCTCGCCGCAGTTATCCGGCAGCACAAAGGCCTCGCTGGTCTCGACCACCACAGAGGGATTGATGTCCCGCGCCCGCTCCGCCATCAAGCGAGTTTTGTACTGCCCCACCGTTTTTGTGGTGGCGTGAAGCTGTCGGTTGCAGTTGCTGACCGTGACTGTATCATTGTCAATCAGCAGCAGGCTGCCCACTCCGCCCCGCACAAGCGCCTCAATGGCAAAGGAGCCGACGCCGCCTGCCCCCGCCACGGCCACCCGCGCATTTGCCAGCCGTTTCAGCGCCGCCTTTCCCAGCAGCAGCTGGGTGCGCGCAAACAGCTCATCCGCCGAATCCCCGGCAGTCTCGTTCTCATCCCACTGCTTCATCCCTGTCTCCCAGACATTTAAAATAGTATAATATGTGAATACCATTGCGATTTTAGTTCATCCTTATTATAATAGAGACAGACCGGCCAAAAATCAAGAGGGAGGCGATGGAATGAGCCAAGTCCCCAAGGACGGCGTTCCCGGAGACGGTATGGTCTACTATCTCGACACGCCTGCCATTGCCAAATTTCAGCGGGAAAAGCAAGTGGAAAAGCTGGACAAAGAAATGGAGCAGACTGTGGAGGACATCCGCATGCTGCAGGTCACCCAAACCGCGCTGGAATCCATCGAGAGCCTGCTGCTGCAAATGAAGGAGCTTGCCACCCTGGCCCTGCAGCCCCACTGTCCCAACCGCCTCCGGCTGAATCAGCAGTTTCAGGCGCTGAAGCAGGAAATCGACCGCGTGGTGGAATCGGCGGAATACAACGGCATGAACCTGCTGAACGGCAGCATCGGCCCCTACAGCGAAATCATCGCCATGCTGCAAAAGGCCTTCGGCCCGGCCGACACCTCCACACCGGAATGACGATCGTTGCGGCAAATGCCGTTTTGCACCCTCAAGATCCTCTAAAAATGGGGATTTTTGTTGACAGGCCAGCCTGTTTGTGGTAAGATTAGCGTTGCCGCATGCTCCGGGTATCGATCTGCCCTGGCAGAGAAAAGTGCCAATGGGTTTGAATGCTCTTGATTCAAACAACATGCCACCTTGTCGAGCAGCGAGTCTGAGGAAAAGAGGAAAACCATGTACGCTATCATTGAAACCGGCGGAAAGCAGTACCGTGTGCAGGAAGGCGACATCCTGTTCATCGAGAAGCTCAACGCCAACAACGACGAAACCATTACATTTGACACGGTTATGGCTGTTGGCGACGACAAGGGCACACAGGTCGGCGCTCCCGTTGTCAAGGGCGCTTCCGTAACAGCGAAGGTCCTGAAAAGCGGCAAAGCCAAGAAAATCACCGTATTTACCTACAAGCCCAAAAAGGGCCAGAAGCGCAAAATGGGTCACAGGCAGCCCTATACAAAGGTTCAGATTTCCGCTATCACCGCGTAATACGCCATGATACAGGCTGTATTCCGGCGGCGGAACGGCACCATCCACGGGGTAACTGTCTCCGGCCACGCGGGCTACGCGGATAGCGGAGACGACATTGTATGCGCGGCGGTGACGTCCGCCGTACAGCTTACCGCCAATGGCTTGACCGAGGTGCTCCATTCCGGGGCCCATGTCCGCGCCGGTGACAATATTGTGGAGATCGATCTTCCCCCAAACGCCCCCGGCGGCGCGTTTTTGGACGCGCTTCGCCTGCATATGGAGCTTCTGGCGGAGGAATATGAGGATTACCTTACCATTACATTTACGGAGGTGTAGCTTCAATGCTTAAATTAAGTATGCAGTTCTTTGCTCATAAAAAGGGAATGGGTTCCACCAAAAACGGCCGCGATTCCAAGTCCAAGCGTCTGGGCGCCAAACGTGCGGACGGCCAGTTTGTCCTCGCCGGCAATATCCTGTATCGCCAGAGGGGCACCAAAATCCATCCCGGTGAGAATGTCGGCAAAGGCTCCGACGATACTCTGTTCGCGCTTGTCGATGGCAAAGTCCGCTTTGAGCGCCTTGGCCGCGACCGCAAGAAGGTTTCTGTGTACGCCGAGCAGTAAGAATCCGGATTTCGTCGCCCTGAGCGCATCGCTCAGGGCGTTCTTACTTTCCAAACGCAATGTACGCCATTATTATTTACCGTATCTTTACCGCAGCAGGCTTGAACATCCCCCGTGTTTGCGGTTTGATGAAGGTAGCACAGAATAATCACAATCACACAACCACGCCGATAATCCGGCTGGAGAGGATAGCACACTATGTTTGTAGATGTAGCAAAAATCAAATTAAAGGCCGGAGACGGCGGTGCCGGGGCGGTGGCCTTTCACCGGGAAAAATACGTGGCATCCGGCGGGCCCGACGGCGGTGACGGCGGCAAGGGCGGCGACATTATTTTCATCGCCGACAAAAACCTGTCCACCCTGGCGGATTTCCGGTACAAGCGGAAATATGTAGCCGCCAACGGCGAGCCCGGCAGGGGCGCAAACTGCTCCGGCAAGGGCGGTGCCAACCTTGTCATCAAGGTGCCGGAGGGCACCTTGATCAAGGAGCAGAGCACCGGCCGCATTCTGGCCGATGTGTCCGGCCCCGATCCCTTTGTCATTGCCAAGGGCGGGCGAGGCGGCTGGGGCAACCAGCACTTCGCCACCCCCACCCGGCAAATCCCCCGCTTTGCCAAGCCCGGTCTGCCCGGGGAGGAATACGAGGTAACGCTGGAACTGAAGCTGCTGGCCGATGTTGGCCTGGTGGGCTTCCCCAATGTGGGCAAGTCCACCCTCATCAACTTTGTCAGCGAAGCCAAATCCCGAATCGCCAATTACCACTTCACCACCCTCTCCCCTGTTCTGGGGGTTGTGCGGGTGGAGGAGGACAAATCCTTTGTCATGGCCGATATCCCCGGTCTCATCGAGGGTGCCAGCGAAGGGGTGGGCCTGGGCCACGAATTCCTGCGCCATGTGGATCGCTGTCGCCTGCTGGTGCATATTGTGGATGTCTCCGGCATCGAAGGCCGCGACCCCCAGGAGGATTTCGAGAAAATCAATCGGGAACTGGCCCTCTTCAATGAGGAACTGGCCTCCCGCCCCCAGATTGTGGCCGCCAACAAATGCGATATGGCCGCCGAGGAGCAAATCGAGGCCTTCCGCGCCTATATCGAGGAGCAGGGCTATGAATATTTCCCCATTTCCGCTGCCACCGGTCAGGGCTCACAGCCCCTTATCTACGCGGTCTCCCGCATGCTGGATACCCTCCCCCCCATCAAGTCCTACGAACGGGAGGAGCTGACGCCGGAGCAAATGGTGGAGCGCCAGTCCAGGCAGGAGTTCACCGTCACCATCGACGACGGCGTGTATGTGGTGGAGGCCGACTGGCTGGGACAGATTCTCGGCTCCGTCAACATGGACGACTACGAGAGCCTGCAATATTTCCAGCGGGTACTCCGCAGTTCCGGCATCATCGACAAGCTGGATGAGATGGGCGTCAGGGAAGGCGACACCGTCAGCATCCTCGGCTTCGAATTCGACTACGTTATCTAGCAGCTTGAAGCTGCACACATGCCGCCCCGCGGAGGGATGTCTTGTACAAAAACAGTTGCGTAGCCTGCGTTACCGCACAGCCAATCCGGTCGTCATCTTGACCGGATTGGCGTCCCCCTTCCACCCGGCACCTGGCAGCAGCCACGAAGTGATCTGCGGGGTTCTCAGGGGGATCATCCCCCTGGGCGGGGTTTGGGGCAGCGCCCCATTTCAGATGCGCCGCAGGCTCCTCACAAGCCCATACATACACGCACAAAGGAGGCCTTCACACGGAAAACCTAAGCCTATACGCCGGTGATCCCCGGCAGTTGAGCCCTGTCACGCTGGCCTTTATCGGCGACGGCGTCTTTGAGTTGCTGGTGCGGGAGCGGCTGCTGGCCAACGGCTCCATGCCCGCCAACAAGCTGCACGCTCTGGCTGTCAAACAGGTCAAGGCATCGGCTCAGGCCGCAGCCTATCCGGCCCTGGAGGCTGCATCGACCGAGACAGAGTTGGACATACTAAGGCGAGGACGGAACGCCAACACCTCCAAGGTACCCAAAAGCTGCACACCGGAGGACTACCGCAAGGCCACCGCCATGGAAGCTTTGTTCGGCTACCTGTACCTCTCCGGCGACCTTGCCCGCATCCACGAGCTCTACCGGATCGTCTCCGCCGAAATCAACCGCTGACAAATCCATACCGCCAATATACCCCACCGCCCGGAGCGTTCCGGGCCCGACCCCTGATGAGGATGTGAACCGGATGCCATTTTCTTTCTTTTCTTCCAAAAGCGGCAACCCCAAATGGGAGTTGACCCTGGACGTACTGTACGACATTGTGGGAACCTCCATATTCGCTGTGGGCATCAGCTGCTTCAGCTCGCCCAACAACATCGCCCCCGGCGGCGTATCCGGTATGGCCATTCTGGTGGAATATCTAATCGGCCTGCCGGTATCCATGGTCTCGCTGTTCTTTAACATCCCGCTGTTGCTGCTGGCGTGGCGATTTCTGGGCCGCCGCTTCACCCTGCGCACCCTGCGCACCGTTGCGATTATGACAGGCACCATGTGGCTGTCGGAGCAATTCCTTGTCCCCTATCACGGAGAAATGATCCTGGCGTCGCTGTTTGGCGGTGTGCTGGAGGGCCTGGGTCTCGCCATCGTATTCCTGCGGGGATCCACCACCGGCGGCACCGATGTAGCCTCCCGGCTCATTCAGCTGAAGTTTCCCCACATCTCCATCGGCCGGCTGATGCTGGCGGTGGACGGCTCTGTTCTGCTGCTGTCGGCCCTTGTCTACCGCAATGTGGAAAACGCCCTGTACGGCCTCATCACCATCTTCACCATGACACGGCTGCTGGACAGCGTCCTCTACGGTATGGACACCGGCAAGGTGCTGCTGGTCATGTCGGAGCACCACGACGCCATTGTGGCCGCCATCTGGGAGAAGCTGGATCGGGGCTGCACCCTGCTCCACGCCCAGGGCGCCTACACCAAGCAGGATCGCCCCGTGCTGCTGTGCGCAGTGCGCAAAAACCAGTACCACGCCCTCAAGCAGCTTGTCTACGCCATTGACCCCGGCGCCTTTGTCCTCTCGCTGGAGGCCGGCGAGGTCATCGGCGAGGGCTTCAAGACACCGCCCCTGCAATGATTCATCCCCGCACCGTGGTTTCCCCCGGGAATCGCGGTGCGGTTCA
Source organism: Ruminococcaceae bacterium OttesenSCG-928-L11 (assembly GCA_030265885.1). Lineage (GTDB taxonomy): Bacteria > Bacillota > Clostridia > Oscillospirales > Ruminococcaceae > WRAV01. The sequence goes on from JAJDGX010000084.1 coordinate 10,935, forward strand.
TTTTGCAGACTCCCCCCGCACCCAATCCCCGGAAAATTCTGCGGAAATGTTGACAAGCAGATACAAATTCGCCATAATAATACAATAGGGAAGTTGTACGATTCTTTTGTATGGATTTTCCCTTCTCTACTATTTCACTCAACAAAGGCGTTAAAAACAATATGAGAGTTATCACCGGCTCTGCCAGAGGCAGAAAGCTGCAAGCCCCTCCCGGCCTGGACACCCGCCCCACGGCGGAACTGGTCAAAGAGGCTGTTTTCAGCATGATTCAGTTTGAGATAGAGGGCGCCGCCGTTCTGGACTTGTTCGC
>JAJDGX010000085.1 GCA_030265885.1 Ruminococcaceae bacterium OttesenSCG-928-L11
CAGAGACACATCGGCGATGCCGGGGCCCGTATCCTCCAGCAAAATCTCGATGCGGTCGGGGTAGATATCCACATCGGCAAAGCCGCCGTTGGCATGGATGACCATGTTGATCTCGCCCTCGTACATGGCAATGGAAACTCTGACGGGATGCCGACGGTTGACTCGGTTTCCCAGCAAGGCAGGTGAATCCGGAATTGGACCCCATCTATCACAGCGTGACGCTGGATGAGGACAAATGCAAGGGCTGCACCAACTGCATCAAGCGGTGCCCCACCCAGGCCATTCGGGTGCGGGACGGCAAGGCCCGCATTATCTCGGAGCGCTGCATCGACTGCGGCGAGTGCATCCGGGTTTGTCCCCACCGCGCCAAGCGTGCCATTTATGACCCCTTTTCGAAAATCAAGGATTTTCAATATACCATTGCACTGCCCGCCCCCACCCTGTATGGGCAGTTTAACAACTTATCCGACATTGACTATGTGCTGACCGGTCTGCTGGATATGGGCTTTGACGAGGTGTACGAGGTCTCCAAAAGCGCCGAGGTCATCTCGGACGCCACCCGCCGCCTCATCAAGGAGGGGAAGCTGACGCCCCCCATCATCAGCTCGGCCTGTCCCGCCATGGTGCGGCTGGTGCGGGTGCGGTTCCCCGACCTCTGCGACAAGGTGCTGCCGCTGGTATCCCCCATGCATCTGGCTGCCAAACGGGCCAAGGAGGAGGCTCACGGCCGCACCGGCATCCCCAGTGCCCGCATCGGGGTGTTCTTCATCTCCCCCTGCCCGGCCAAGGTCACCGACGCCAAGAATCCCATCGGCTTTGAGAAATCCCATGTGGACGGCGTGCTTTCCATGGCGGATATTTATCCCCGGCTGGTGGATAAAATGAATAGAATCAAGACACCCCGGCCCATTGCAGAAAGCGGCATCATCGGCGTCAGCTGGGCCAACAGCGGCGGGGAGTCCTCGGCCCTGATTCGGGAGCAGTATCTGGCTGCCGACGGCATGGAAAACGTGATGAAGGTGCTGGAGCAGCTGGAGGACGAGCGGCTGACGGAGCTGGATTTCATCGAGCTCAACGCCTGCCCCGGCGGATGCGTCGGCGGGGTGATGACCGTGGAAAATCCCTATGTGGCCAAGGCGCGAATCCAGCGGCTGCGCAAGTATCTGCCCGTATCCATCAACCATGTGGAGGATGAGCGGGAGCTGGAGGATATGACCTGGAATGAGCAGCTGCAGGACGCCGGCGTGCTGCAGCTGTCGGATAATATTATGGAAGCGATGACCATGCTGTCGGACATTGAGCGCATTGTAAAGGTGCTGCCCGATTTGGACTGCGGCTCCTGCGGCGCGCCCTCCTGCCGTACCCTGGCGGAGGACATTGTCATGGGCAAGGCCCGTCTCAACGACTGCATCTTTATCCTGCGGGCCGAGGCCAGCTCGGCGGGTATCCCGGTATCTGCCCTGGAACCCCACTCGGATTCATCCCAGGAAACTGCTCCCAAAAAGGAGGAATCATCCAATGACGACAAATGAATTGCAGGAGGCGCTGGGGCTTTCCCTGCTGGCGGGGGGAACTGACCCCAAGCCGGTTGACGGGTTGTACATAGGCGATTTGCTTAGCTGGGTGATGGGCCGCGCCCAGGAGGGTAACGCCTGGATTACGGTGATGGGCAATGTCAATGCCATTGCCGTGGCCAAGCTGGCGGATCTCAGCTGTGTTATCCTCTGCGAAAACGCCCATTTGGACGACGAGGCCAAACAGCAGGCCGACGCCAACGGCATTCAGGTATTCGCCGGCAGCGACCCCGCCCACACGCTGGCGTTCCGGGCGGGAAAAGCGCTGGGCCTTGTATAATGCGGATCCGGTATGATTTTCATCTCCACTCCTGTCTTTCCCCCTGCGGCGACGAGGATATGACCCCCTACAATCTGGTGAATATGGCAAAGCTGCTGGATCTGGAGGCCATCGCCCTGACGGATCACAACACGGTGGGCAACTGTCGCAGCGCCATAGAGGCCGGCCGGGAATGCGGCATCACCGTGCTGCCGGGGATGGAGCTGTGCACCTCGGAGGAAATTCACGTGGTGTGCCTGTTCCCCGCCATCGAAAACGCGGAGGCCTTTGGCGCGTATGTGAAGGGGCAGCTTCCCCCTGTGAAAAATAAGCCGGAGGTTTTTGGCCGGCAGCTGTATATGGACGCCGCCGACGGCGTTCTCGGCGAGGAGCCGATATTGCTGGTGACGGCATCCTTTCTTACGGTGGATGCGCTGCCCGCCCTGTGCGCGGAATATGGCGGATTTTGCTATCCGGCCCACATCGACCGCTCGTCGTTCAGTGTGCTGTCTGCCTTTGGCATGATTACCGCCGATATGGGCTTTACCTGCGCGGAGATATCGCTGAACGGCGATGTGGGGGCGCTGGCAGCCAGGCATCCTGACCTGAATCGCATGCGGATCATGCGCTCCTCCGACGCCCATTATCTGGAGAATATGATGGAGGCCACGGATACGCTGGCGGTGGAGGAGAATGCACCGGCGGCGATTGTGCGGGCGTTGCGGGAGAGAGGGCTGAGGTAGTCGACTGGGGCTTGGTGTGAGGCTCAGCCTTCTTATGGCCCTGACGGGCCATCGGGACACCCCTATATATAGCGATTTTGATAAGAAAAAAAAGGATAAAATCGCATTGGTTTCCCACGGTTGAACGACCCACAGGGTCGTTCAACCTCCCTTCCTGACATTTCGCTGTCGCTGGGGAGTTTCGCTTGCTGCGGCAAGCGACCAAAGGCGCTGCCTTTGGAAACCGCCACCTTTTGAAAAAGCTGGACCAAAACTAAAATCGCTCCGCGGCGCCTTCAACAAGGCACCGCGGAGCGATTGAGTTTTCTTTGTGATACGAAACACCATTAGAAACATTCAAAAAAGGGAATGTGCGAGGCATCGTTGCGCGCGAGCATAGTTACTTTTTTGTTTGTGTTTCAATGTGTGTTTCGTATTACTTTCCTTTTTTAAAAGAAAGTAAGTTAGCCTTTGACGGCGCCGATGGTGATGCCTTTGACGAAGTATTTTTGGAAGAAGGGGTAGATCACCATGATGGGAAGGACACCGACGACGGCGATGGCCATCTTGATGCCGACGCTGGGCATGTTGGCGGCGATTTCTGCGGCTGCCGCAGAGTCTACACCGCTTCGCAGCGCCTGCACATCCCGGAGCATGTCGTTGAGCAGCACCTGTATGCTGTACAGCGTTTTGTCCTGGATGTAGTAGAGGCCGTTTTTCCAGTCGTTCCAGTAGGAAAGACCGATGAGCAGGGCCATGGTCGCCACCATGGGCAGGCTCATGGGGATGACGATGGTGAAGAGAATCCGAAATTCCCCCGCACCGTCAATCCGCGCCGCCTCTACCACCGCGTCGGGGATGTTGGTGTTGAAGTACGTTCGCATCATGATGACGTAGAAGGCGTTGACCATCAGGGATGGGATTATCAGCGCCCACAGCGAGTTTTTGACGTTGATGTACCGGGTGTACATGATGTAGGTCGGCACCAGGCCACCGTTGAACAGCATGGTGAAAAACACGAAAAATGCAAGCTGGTTCCGGCCGATCAAGTCGTGGCGGGACAGCGGGTATGCCATCATAATGGTCATCAGCAGGCCGCTGACGGTTCCCACCAGTGTTACAAGAACCGTGATGCCGTAGGCAGTCAGAATCTTGGTGCTGTTCCGGAACAGGTACGCGTAGGACTCTACGCTGAACTTGGCGGGAAGCAGGGAGTAGCCCTCCCGAATCAGCGTGTTCTCATCTGTCAGCGAGGACATCACCAGCAGCGCGAAGGGGAACAGACAGCACAAGGTCAGTAGTATCATTACGATGTTTGCTACAGATTGGAATCCATTTTTTTGTTCAACCATTGCAATTCCCCTCCTTTAGAATAGTGCGTTTTCATCGCCGCTGACTTTTTTGACTGTCCAGTTGGCCAGCAGCACCAGCACAAACCCGACAACGCTCTGGTAGAACCCGGCGGCCGAGGACATGCCGACGTCGTTGAGGCGGACAAGGCCCCGGTATACGTAGGTGTCGATGGTGTTGGTTACGTCGTACAGCGGGCCCGAATCCATGGGCACCTGATAAAACAGGCCGAAATCGGAGTAGAAGATCTTGCCGATGGACATCAGTGTCAGGGTGATGATGGTGGGCAGCAGCGACGGCAGTGTCACATGCCAGACCTGTTGCCAGCGGTTGGCGCCGTCGATAACAGCGGCCTCGTAGTAGCCCCGGTCAATGCCCACGATGGTGGCGTAGTAGAGAATGGTGTTGTAGCCAAAGGTTTTCCATGTGTGGACGATTATCAGGATGGCCGGCCAGTATTTTGGCTCGGTGTACCAGGAAATCCCCTCTTTGCCCATGGATTTCAGGATGGTGTGGTTGACAAAGCCGGTCTCGCTGCTCAGCAAGGCAAATACCAGGTAGCTGACTACAACGATGGAAATCAGATACGGCAGCAGGATGATGGTCTGATATGTCTTTTTCGCACCGGTGCTTCTGATTTCGTTGAGCAGGATGGCGACGGTGATGGCAAGCACCGTGCCGATGACAATAAACGCCAGATTGTACAACAGCGTGTTGCGGGTGATGTTCCACGCGTCCTTTGTTTTGAACAGATAGGTGAAGTTGTTGAGGCCCGCCCAGTCACTGCCCAGAATGCCCTTGTTCCAGTTAACCCGCTTGAAGGCAATAATCAAACCGGCCATCGGGATGTAGTTGTTGATGAGCAGGTAGAGGGCCCCCGGCAGGAACATCAAATACAGGGGAAAGCAGCGTTTCAGGCGCATGGCACTGACTTTCTGCTTGTTGGGCCGGTTGTTGGCGGCCGGTTGCACGGCGGTATTTTTGGTCATATGTACCCCTCCCGGCGGGTTTGCGGGAAGTTGGCTCCTCCCCACGTATTGAATGAGTTTGCAGCAGCCGTCGCAAGGAACAGCCCTTCCTGCGCTTTACTGTGCTGCAAAACGCGATTTGTTGCAGAAGGACATAGGTGCGGATATGGATCCGTACCTATGTCCCCCCGTGTAAGAAGAACAGGCTTAGTTGATAAGGCCAATACGAATCTTCGGTTGAGGCTTCGTATTATGCGCCGTATTCCGCATACCAGGCGTCCAACTGGGTCTGCTTCTCTGCGATAATCCTGTCGATACCGGCATCCTTCAGTTCCTGGTTGAACTTGGGCAGGGTTTCGGCGGGATTCAGAGCGCCGCACATCAGGGCCTTGTGGTACTTGGCCACAACGTTGGTGCAGGCGGTGACTTCGTTGTTGACGTTGGCGGAGTCATAGGTAAAGCCAAAGGCTTTGGATTTCAGAGCGTCGTCGTTGAATTTGCGGGTAACATCCCAGTAATCGGCGGTGCTGCCAAACCAGGTGTGACCGATAAACTGGTTGGGAGTCAGCCATGTGCCGCTCTTGCGGTAGCCGGAGGTGGTGGCGTCCAGGCCGTCGGCGTAGTTGATGATGTCCTGTCCGTTGGAGGAGCCGCCAGCTTCCACTACCTTGTAGTGAGTGCCTTCGATGCCGTACATGTACAGGTTGCCAAGCTCGGGGCTGGTGTACAACTCGTTGAGAACCTTCATGGCAGCGTCGGGGTTTTTGCAGCCGCTGGAGATAGTCCAAGTGGCGCGGGATACGTTGTTGGTGCTGGCAAGGGCGTCAATCATCTCGCTGACGACGATTTCGATGCCCAGAGAAGCGGTGTTTTCAGCGGCATAGCCGGGCTTCAGGTTGGTGAAGTAGCCGAAAGCGGTGCCGGCCTGCAGCAGGGAGCTGGAAACCTCGGTGGTGTTGACAGCGTCGGACTGGATAAGGCCTTCGTTCATCCACTCGTACATGGTGTTGGCCAGGTCGGAATACTGCTGGGTCTCAAAGAGGTTGACCACTTCGGTGGTCTGGGCCATGTCGGCCAGAACGCCCAGGTTGACCATGTCGTCGCCCAGGGGATCCCAGCCCCAGTTGCGGATGTTTTCACCGGCGGAAACAGCCACGGGCCATACGTTTTCTTCGCCCTCTTTGATCTTCACAAGGGCTTCCTTGAGCTGATCCAGAGTTTTAATGTTTTCATAGTCGATATCGTATTTGTCGCACAGATCCTTGCGCATTGCAAAGCCCTGTGTGCTGGCCAGGTCACGGCCGGTGGTGATGCCGTAGATGGCGTCGCCTACGCGTCCGCACTCTACATACTCACCGATCTGCTCGCGAATGCCTGCGCCGTATTTGTCAAGCAGGTCGTCCAGGGGGATGATCTGGCCTGCATTGGCGGCGGTGGGCAGGGGAATCATGTAGACGGGCAGGATGTCCGCGCCGCTGCCGGAGGACAACATCAGGGTTGTCTGCTCGGCATAGGTGGCAAAGGACAGGAAGGTCAGCCGGACATTGCAGTTGAATTTCTCTTCCAGAAGCTCGTTCATAGCCGCGGCAACCAGGTCGATGTCCTTCTGCTCTTTGCCGGAGGCCATGGTGACGACGTCGAGTGTAACCAGGCTGGATTCCCGCAGGTCGTTTTCGGCGGGGGTTGCGGTCTCGGAAGTGCCGGCTGCCGCAGAGCCTGTGCTGGCGGAAGGAGCGGTGGAACTGGTGCTGCCGCCGGATGATGAAGTTGTATTGCCGCCGCATGCCGCCATGGAAACAACCATAGCCAACGCCAGCAGCAAGATTGATGCTTTCCGTTTCATTCTCAGGTTCTCCTCTCTTTGTACCAAAATCTCTTCTCTGTGCTGTCAATATTCTGTATCTTTGTATTAATCATAGCAAAATCATACAAAGTAATTCTTTAAAAATTGTGAGAGATTATTATTAAATTTGTGACTATCCCCCTAACATTTATACAGGCAGGTTGAAGTGGAGCAAACTGCGCATGGGAATGCCCTTCCCCGATTCCATTAATGCTTGACAGGAATCCGGCGATGGTATAATATGAGAACTATTCTCAAATTTACGCGGCGTTTTGCTATGGAAAACAGGAGATGTACCGTATGACAGGCAAGCGAATGAAGCATCTGGTATATATTGTGGCTCTGGCATTGATTGGGCTGCTGGCGGGGTGCGGCCCTGCGAAGGGGCCCATTTCCCCGGATAACGGGAAGCTGACAGTCATCGCCACCAATTTCCCCGGTTATGATTTTGTCCGGCAGGTGGCGGGGGACAGGGTGAACCTGACCATGCTGCTGCCGCCCGGCTCCGAAAGCCACTCCTACGAGCCCACCCCGCAGGATATGATCCGGGTGCAGGAATGCGATGTTTTTATTTGTGTAGGCGGGGAATCGGAGACCTGGGTGCAGGGGATTCTGGAATCGGTGGACACATCGGGGATGCGGGTGCTGGCCATGATGGATATCGTGGATGTGGTGGAAGAGCAGCTGGTGGAGGGCATGGAGCACGACCATGACCACCCCGAGGAACACGACCACGCCGCAGAGGCCCACGAGCATGAGGCGGAATACGACGAGCATGTGTGGACATCCCCCCGCAATGCCATGGCCATATCGGCGGTTATCAGCGCTACTCTGGCAGAGCTGGACGGCGACAACGCGGACACCTATCGCAGCGCCTGTGACACCTACCGCATTCAACTGGAGCGGCTGGATACCGATATCCGACAGGTAGTGGCAGCCGGCAGCCGAAATGTGCTGGTATTTGGCGACCGGTTCCCCTTCCGCTATTTTGTGGATGCCTATGGACTGGATTACTTTGCCGCATTTCCGGGCTGTTCCGCCGAGACCGAGGCCAGCGCCAAAACTCTGGCATTCCTCATCGATAAGGTAAAGGCCGAGGAGATTCCGACAGTGCTTCACATTGAATTTTCCAACGAGAAGATGGCGGATACCATCTGCGAGGCGACAGGCGCAGAAAAGCTGCTGTTTCACTCCTGCCACAATGTCACCAAGGCCCAGCTGGAAGAGGGCGTCACCTATCTGTCGCTGATGGAGCAAAATGTGCAGGCACTGGAGCAAGCACTCGCCTGAAATAAATGCAATACTACAGAACCGGGGAGGGCAGAACCAGTTGCTTTTCCCGGTTCCTTTTGTCCTGCTAAAATGGTATAATAACCGTAAAAGCAGCGGTTATTGTGTCGAAACAGCCCATAGCCAGTGAACGGTTTGTGGCCTTTCTGCCACAATTAGTGAATGGATGGGAACGGAGTGCCGGTAAAAGGGCACAGGGCATAGACGAACGCACCAGCAAATCCGGTCGTCATCTTGACCGGCTTTGCGGACGATTTTCGCCCGGTACCCGGCGGCAGCCACGGAGTAGATTGCGGGATTCCAAAGGGGGTCACCTCCTTTGGTGGGGTTTGGGGCAACGCCCCATTATAGATGCGCCGCAGGCTCCCAATAAAAAAGCCCAAGGAAGGAGACCAGCCATGGAACGTTCCCTGCAGACACAGCTGCTGTTGATCATGCTGCTGGTATCGATGCCTCTTGCGTTGCTGCTGATGGGCATCAACGTCTACTACTTCAACGACTACAACGCCAAGCTGGCGGTGTCCAACCGGCGCAATATGGAGATGAGCGTCGACAGCATCGAGTCCGAGCTGGAGGCCATCGACGAAACCCTGATGGCACTGATAGCAGGCAACACCGATTTCCTGTTGCTGTCGGGCGGGGCGGGGCATTTACAGGCACATCTGTCCTCCCAGACACTGATCACTCAAATGAAAACCCTGATGCCGGCTTATTCGGCTGTGGGCGCCTTTTTCATCTACAGTACCCCCAGCCGGTCGGAGCGTGACATTTTCAGCGGTGAGTTTGCCTATCCCGAAAAGCAGGAGATCCAGAAATTTGTGCGCGCCTGTGTGGCGGAGGACAGCATCACCTACGACATGGAATGGCGATGGGCTGAAATTGGCGGCGAGGCATACCTCTTTCGCTTTTATGGGGGGAGAGGCACATACCTGACCGCCATGATCCCCCTGCGCCGACTGGTGCGGGAGAGTGAGCCGGAAATCGGCGGGGAACCTGTCACGGTGTTTACCACCGCAGACTGGCAGCCGCTGACACAGCAGGACTACATCCGGGAAAACGGCATTGAACTGCAGGGTGACGCCGAAAGTTACTTTTTATCCGGCAAGCCCCGGCACATGGTTATAAGCCGGGCGATTCGACACACGGACTGTCGCCTGGCGCTATTGGTCAACGACAGGGAATATCTGCGAACCTTGCAGCCGGTACAGATTTTCTTTTTGACGGCCTCCCTTGTCTGTGCGCTGTCGATCCCCGCTTTCTTGTTCTGGCTGCATCGATCGGTGCTGCGGCCTTTGCGCACCATCCAGGCAACCATGGGCCACATCCGGGAAGGGGATATGGACGCCAAGATGCCCCAAAATGTGCGGGTAAAGGAATTCGGGCAGGTGCATGAGACCTTTAACTCCATGATAGCCCAGATTAAGGGCCTGAAAATCGAGGCCTATGAAAAGGAAATTGAAAGCCGAAACGCAGAACTGCGGTATCTGCACCTGCAAATACGGCCTCACTTTTTCCTCAATTGCCTAAAGAGCATCTACGCACTGGCGCGGCAGGGTCAATACAGCAAGCAGGAGCAGATGATATTGGCATTTTCGCGCCACATCTCCTACATATTCGGCGATCCCATGGATATGGTGCCCATATCCCGGGAGTTCGAGCACATCCGCAATTACCTGGAAATCCAGCAGATCAGCGCGGTAATCCCGCCCCAGTATTCGGTGTACGCCGAGACTGCGGTGGAGGCCTTCCCCATCCCGCCGCTGTCGGTGCAAACCTTTGTGGAAAACGTATTCCGCCACGGTGTCACGCCGGACAGGGGGCTGGATTTGGAGGTGCGCGCATCCCTTCTGCGCACGGAGGAAGGGGCGTACGTGGATATTACCGTAGCCGATAACGGCGACGGCTTCCCGGAAAGTGTGTTGAAGCTTCTGAACGAAGGCAACGCATGGGCAGAATCCAACCGGCACATCGGCATCCAAAACGTTGTGCGGCGGATGCGCCTTGTCTATGGCGAAGATGTAATGTTCGCGTTTTTCAACAACGAGAAGGGTGCTGTGTCAGAGATGCTGATTCCGGTACCGGAGGGTGGCCTCTCCACAGGAAAAAAAGCCTCGGAAATTGACGGATAAAGGGCTTTTCGGGTATAATTGGAGGAAAGGCAGGCGAATGCAGGGTCGGGATGGAGGGAGCCATGTGAACGCACTTGTAGTGGATGATCAATATGAGGTAGCCCAAGGGGTTATTCAGGGGGTGGACTGGCGAAAGCTCTCCATTGACAAGGTATTCCCGGCTTACAGTGTCAAAGAGGCAAAGCAGGTGATGGAGCGAAACCCCATCGATATTCTGCTGTGTGACATTGAAATGCCGCCCACCAATGGCTTCGCCCTTGTTCAGTGGGTGCAGGAGCATTACCCCGATGTCATTACCATCTTTTTGTCCTCCCACGCGGAATTCGAGTACGCCCGGGAAGCGGTAAAGCTGGGCGGCTTTGACTATGTGCTGCAGCCCGCCCCCTACGAGGAGATCGAGGCGGCGGTGGAGCGGGCCATCAACCGGGCAGGAGAGACGGAAAAGCGCTATACCGCCAGGATTGAACAGTCCGCCGAGGACACCGCCGAAATCCCCGACCCCGACAGCGAGGATCTTCGCCCCATCGAGCGTGCCCAGGAGTACATCCGCAAGCACATCCACCAGGACTTGAGCCGCACAGAAATCGCCGAGGCGATTTTTCTGAACCCGGAATACCTCTCCCACCTCTTCCGCAGGGAAACCGGCAGCTCCCTGGGGGAATACATCCTGTCGGAGCGGATGAAAATCGCCAAGTCCCTGCTGGCGGATACCGATATCAAAATCAGCGTAATCGCCTCCAAGGTAGGGTACGCCAACTTCTCCTACTTTTCGTCGGTGTTCAAAAAGAGCACCGGGGTGTCCCCGATGGAGTACCGGAGCAGCTGCCAAAAGGATGGAGCCCCTTCCCCCTCTTAGCCCGTCAAAACCAGTGAATATGCACATAAAATAATACAACCCGCACAAATAATTTGTGCGGGTTGTCGGTGTTTAAAACAGGTACTTCTGATATGATATTGTACTACAAAACAAAGAAAAAGTCTAGTAAAATTTTCTTTTTCCGGTATAATAAATGAAAAGGCAGCACGGCGAATGAACCTCCCCGGGGCTTGCCCCGGGGTATCAAGATTACAAGTCCTTTGTAAAAGGAC
>JAJDGX010000086.1 GCA_030265885.1 Ruminococcaceae bacterium OttesenSCG-928-L11
AGGCAATTTTGTGTAAAACATACAAAACAAATAACGGTTGCCTGTTCCTTTTGGATTTGCTACCATAAATAGGCAACTGCGAAATCCGATTGGGATTGGCGGTTGCGCAGTTGGATAGTTTGAAGGAGGTTTCACCTTGAAAAAGAGCGTATCCATACTCCTGTTGGCGGCGGCAATGGCGGCAAGTGTCTTTGCCGGGTGCGGGAACCAGGGCGGCGCCGGCGCGGCATCGACGGGCAACTCCGGCGGCGCGGGCACAGCGGCCGAATCGACCACGGTAGGCGGCACCGGCGACAAGCCCTTTATGAAGTTCAATGAAGTGGTGGAGGTACATACCGGCCAGTGGATCAACCCCACCGACACGCTGCCCGAGGGCAAGAGCGTGGACAACAACCAATACACCGATTACCTGCTGGAAAATTACAACATCAAAATCGTATGCGACTGGTCGGCTGCCTCCGGCTCCGACTTTGACCAGAAGGTATCCCTGTGCATTGCCAGCGATACGTTGCCGGACGGCGTGTCGGTCAGCCGGCAATATATGCTGCGGGCGGCCAAATCCGATATGCTGTACGACATTACGGATCTGTTCCAGGAATACGCCTCTGACCAGGTAAAGGAGGCTATGAACTCCACCGGCGGCCGGGCTTATACCGACGCCAGCTATCAGGGCAAACAGGTGGCGCTGCCGGGCATCGATGTACAGGTAGGCGGCATATCCAACATGAACATTCGCCAGGACTGGCTGGATCAGCTTGGTCTGGAGGTGCCCAAAACCGTTGACGAGCTGGAGACTGTCGCCGCTGCCTTTGCGCAGGCCAAGCTGGGCGGTCCCGACACCATCCCCATAGCAGGCCCCTCCAAAAACGCGACAGGCTACGGAAACTTTTTGAGCACCGGCGCCACCACCGGCGGCTTTGACGCCATTTTCTCCGCCCATGACGCCTATCCGGGCTACTGGATTACCGGCGACGACGGCAAGGTGATTTACGGCACATTGACCGACAACACCAAGGCCGCCCTGCTCAAGCTGGCGGACTGGTATCAGAAGGGGTATATTGACCCGGAAATGGGCACCCGCGACTCCAACCTGGAGCCCATCAACGCCGGTTCGGTCGGCGTTTACATGGGCGCGTGGTGGGTTGTCGGCTACGGCACCGGCGATGCTTACCGCAACAATCCCGAGGCCAACTGGCAAACGTATCCCCTGTATACCGACGATGGAAAATGGAATTCTCACATGCCGTCGGCGACAAACGGGTACACCATCATGAACAAAAAATGCGGCGAGGATCAGGTGAAGGCCATGATCATCATGTCCAACGCCCTGCTGCGGGATGAGAAATATTTCGATGTCTCCGAGGAGCCGCTGGACTTCTATCCCATCCGCAACCTGATGGCCGCTGCGGACGAGTGCGAATACACCTACCACGAAATGGTCAAGGTGTTGGACGGCGATGCCCAGGTGGAGGATTACAACGTGGAGGATTCCGTCTACAAGCTGCTCTACTCCGATGTGGGCATGGTAAAGGACGGCATCCCCGGCTACAGCAAGGGGGCCCAGCTTTCGGTTTCCGACTTTGATATGCAGACCAACTTCGGCAACTTCCAGCGGCTGTACTCCCTGATGGTTGGCTGCCGTCCCTTCGCCACGGTGACCATGGACAAGGCCGTCTACAGCGAGACCTACAGCATGACCGCCACCATGGAGACAAAGTGGGCCAACCTGAAAACAAAAGAGGACGAGATGATCCTCAAGATCATCACCGGCAAATCCGACATCAGCGCCTTCGACGCCTTTGTACAGGAATGGCTGGCCGAGGGCGGCGCGGACATCACCGCCGAGGTGCAGGAACTGGCCGATATGCAATAGCCTTTCCCAAACAAACAGCCGTCTATCCGCACGGGCGGCTGTTTGTTTGCATTAGGGAAGCTGGGATTCGCCATCCCATGAGCGAATCGACGCTTGCCCGAAACACAACGAATACAGGAAAGGGATGATGCTGTGAACGCTACCATGCAGAAGGCTCCGTCAAAGGGAGGCCGGCGGCTCCGTCGGGAGATCAATTACCACATCATGGCGCTGCCCGGCCTTGCGTGGCTGATACTGTTTAACATTGTGCCTATGACAGGCATTGTCATGGCCTTTCAGGAGTATATCCCGTCCCTGGGGATAATTCGCTCCCCCTGGATTGGGCTGGAGAATTTTCGGTATCTGTTTTCTATGAGTGAATTCAAGCGGGTGATTAGCAACACGCTTATTATCTCCATTGCCAAGCTGCTGCTCAATGTAGTGGTTCCCCTGACCTTTGCGCTGCTCCTCAATGAAATCTCCAACATCAAATACAAAAAAACAGTGCAGACCATTGTGTATCTGCCCCACTTTTTGTCCTGGGTCATTCTGGCCAGTATTATGCTGAATGTCTTTGGCTACAAGGGCATTGTCAACGCCTTCACAGGGCTGTTTGGCGCGGAGCCGCTGATCTGGTTCAGCGAGGAAAGCTGCTTTCGCCAGCTTGTCATCGGCACCGATGTCTGGAAGGAATTTGGCTTTAACGCCGTTATCTATCTGGCGGCGCTGACCGGCATCAACCCCAACCTGTACGAGGCTGCCGCCATCGACGGCTGCAGCAAGCTGAAGTCTGTGTGGCACATCACGCTGCCCTCCATTTCCTCCACCATTGTGCTGCTGGCGGTGCTGGGGCTTGGCAATGTGCTAAACGCCGGCTTTGATCAGGTATTCAACCTGTACAACCCCATGGTCTACTCCACAGGGGACATCCTGGATACCTTTGTGTACCGAATGGGGCTTATCAACGTGCAGTTTTCTCTGGCCACCACGGTGGGACTGTTTAAGTCGGCCATCAGCTTTTTCCTGATTATTCTGTCGTATACGCTGGCCTATAAATTCGCCGACTACAAAGTCTTTTAGGGAAGGGGAGAGCAATAGATGGTTCGAAGCAAAACCCTGGGCAGCAGGATATTCAATGTGTGCAACTACATTGTAATGGGCATTCTGGCTCTCAGCTGCCTGTATCCCCTGTGGTATGCCTTTTGTCTGTCCGTATCCAGCAAGACGGCGGCCAACTCGGGGCTTGTCACGGTGGTGCCTGTCGGCTTCAACTTCTCCTCCTACCAGGAGATCATGAAGGATTGGCGCTTCTTCAACTCCTTTGGCATTTCCGTGCAGCGCACGCTTCTGGGCACGGTGGTGACGCTGTTTGCCCTGGTGCTGCTGGCATATCCCCTGTCCAAAACAAAGCGGGAGTATTCCCTGCGCGGCATCGTCATGTGGGTCGTCATTTTCTGCATGGTTTTCAACGGCGGGACAATCCCGTGGTACATCGTCATGGTCAAGTATTACAATTTGATGGACAGCATCTGGGGATTGGTACTGTCGGGCGGGCTGCCCGTGTTCAACCTGATTCTCATCGTAAACTTTTTCCGCAGTCTGCCTCGGGATCTGGAGGAAGCCGCTGTCATTGACGGCGCAACCGAGTGGGGGATTCTCTTCCGTATAGTCATTCCCTGCTCCATCCCGGTGCTGGCCACCATTGTGCTGTTTACCAGCGTCGGCCACTGGAACGAGTTCTTTCAGGGCCTTGTGCTGACCTCCGGCGAGGCCCATTACCCCCTGCAAACCTACATCAAACAGATGGTGGTTAATATTCAGACCACCAACCTGACCACCGACCAGCTGCAAAAGCTGGATCAACTCTCCAACAAATCTCTGGACGCGGCAAAGGTGTTCATCGCCATGATTCCCATGCTGGTGGTGTATCCCTTTTTGCAGAAGTATTTTGTCAACGGCATCATGCTGGGGGCGGTAAAGGAATAGGGGGAAGGCGGGTTCCGCCTTCCCCTCATTTCCCCACTCACCCCCTCACCGGCAAAATCTCCGGAACAGCCTCACCGGCCTGGAGCATGCGGGCAGTCAGCCGCTTTGCCAGATCCGCCCGCACCGAGGCCAGTGCGGGGTCGGCGACCAGATTGTTCCGCTCGTGGGGGTCGGCGGTCAGGTCATAGAGGTACTCCTCGTAGTATACGTCGGCACAGCTGTCCTTCCAGCCGTCGGCGTCGGCGCAGACAGAGTATTTCCAGTCGGCGGTGCGAATGCACCGGCCCACCTGGCTCTCGCTGATTTGCAGGAACACCTCCGTGTTCCAGTCCGTCGCCTTGCCGGCCACCAGCTGCCGCAGGGATGCCCCCTGCCAGCCCTCGGGTTTGGCGATGCCGGCGCAGTCCAGCAGTGTGACGGGGATGTCCATCAGGCTGACCAGCGCCTGTTCCACCTTGCCGCCCTCAAAGCCGGGGCCACAGGCTATCATGGGGATGTGAATGGAGGCATCGTGGCAGCTGCGCTTGTATTCGCGGTTGCGGGTGCAGAAGTGGGAGCCGTGGTCGGAGGTGTAGAAGAGGATGGTGTTCTCCCAAAGGCCCTGAGCTTTAAGGGTGTCCACCAGCCTGCCTACGTTGGCGTCGAGACTGTGACACTGGCCCAAATAATCCGGATAATTCTCCCGCCAATCGCCGTCGGTGCCCTCCAAATCCCCGGGCACTTTGTAGTCTTTGAATTTCTCTTTGCTGCCGTCAGGCCCCTCAAACAGGCCCCGATCATTTTGGTGATGGGGCTCTATCTGGGAGATGAAGAGGAAGAAGGGGTTGTCGGTTGTCCGGTTTTGCAGGTAGTGGATGGCGTAGTTGTTGATGCAGTCTGCCCGATAGCCGATGAATTCGCGGCGGTTGCCGTCGCCGTCGTAGACATAGCCGTCGTAGCCGTGGGAAGTAAACTCCAGCACATCCGCTGCCATCCAGTAGTCCCGATAGCCGCCCCGATATTCCGGGGGAATGGCGGTGACAGTGTGGTCGATGCCCCTGTCCGCGTCGGAGGCCAGGTGCCATTTGCCCACATAGGCTGTCTCATACCCGGCGGCGTGGAACTGACCGGCCAGGGTGTCCACATCCAGGGGCAGGGCGATGCCGTTGCGATAGCAGCCAATTTCCGTGGCATATTTCCCTGTTTGGAGGCATGCCCGGGCAGGGCCGCAGACCGGCTGACAGGTAAAGGCGTTCTGAAACCGGGTTCCCTGGGCGGCCAGTGCATCCAGGTTGGGGGTGACGGGAAGGGCTTGCCCATAGCAGCCCACTGTGTCCCAGCGCTGCTGGTCGGAGAAATAGAAAATGATATTGGGTCGTTTCATATTCATGCCTCGTTTCTGTTGGTATTGGATGTGGATGTGCGGAAGCAGCCGGTTGGGGGGAAGTCCCACCCGGCTGCTTTATTGAAGGGGTTAACCGGCCTTGACGATTTCGTTGACCTCTTGCTCGATTTTATCGCCGCCCATGGCGTAAAAATCCTTGACATAATTGTCCCAGGCGTCTACGGGCAGGTTGCCCAGCACAATTTTGGCCAGGTATTCCTTAAAGAGATTTTCGCAGGTGTCGGGATAATCCAGCATGGAGGGAGTGGTTTTCCAGCATTTGTTTTCCCGATAGTTATCGGAGAAGGCCTCAAAGCAGGCGACGGCCTCATCTACCAGCCAGCGGCGGTCGACCACCTGAAGGAACCGAACCGGATTGCCGAGGCCCTTGGCGTAGATATCGTCATAGGTGCTGACCTGATTGATTTTCTTTCCGCCGTCCTCCAGTGTGAAATCAATGCCCTCCTCGCCGACAGAGCAGAGGTAGAAGCCGCCGTTTTCCGCCTGATCCACGCTCCAGTTGAGCATCTGCATCAGCACGTCCACATCCTTGCAGTTGGCGGAAATCGAGCGGATGTTGCCATAGCCGGGGGCGCTTTCCTGGCGGCCGTAGTCGCCGTTGGGGCCGACCAATTTGCCGACGGGTGAAAGCTTAGCGGTGGGGGTTACACTGAGCAATGCCGCTGTTTCCGGTTGCACAGGGGAACCGGTAAACCCGTAACCCTCGTAGATGCCGCCCTTGGAATTGGCGAAGTTTTGATCCTTGAGCGCCTTGTCTGTTGTAAAGATATCCGGGTCGATAAGACCTTCGGCATACCAGGTCTGCAAGACTTGCAGCGCATCCTTTGTGGCGGGAAGGGTGCTGCCCAGCCGCAGACCGTCGGGAGTTTCCATCCAAAAGCTGGGCTGAATGCCGTAGGCACCGAAAATATCCTGGAAGAGAGTCGTTTTGGTACCCAGATAGCCGTAGGTGTCGTTTTGGCCGTTGCCGTCGGGATCCTGCTCCTTAAAGGCCTTCATAACGGCGTACATTTCGTCGATGGTACCGGGCACCTCCATGCCCACCTTATCCAGCCAGTCCTGGCGGATGATGAGGCCGTCGGTGTTGGGGCCGTTGATGGAGCCCTCCAGATAGCCGACGGGGAAGGCGTAGAGGTGATCCTTGTAGGTGACGGCCTCCAGCTCGGAGGGGCGCATCAAATCCTTTACGGCGGGGAGTTGATCCAGCTTATCCTCCAGGGGGATGATGAGCCCCTGGTCGGCAAAGCTGGTCAGGGTCACCATATTGACGTTCATGGCGTCGGGCAGGGAGTTGCTGGCCGCCAGCACGTTGATTTTGTCGTAGTATTCGGTGCCGCCGATGGCCACGACCTCCCAGTCGATGTCGGGCAGGCCATAGGCCTTCATGGCGTCCTTCATAACCTGATAGCCGGAGCCACCGTCGGCGGGATAGGTCGGCCACGCGCCGTTGCGGTAGAAGGTGAACTTGTAGCTTTTTCCATCCTCAGCCGGGGCGGAAGCCGCCGGAGCAGAGGATGCGTTGGAGGAAGCCGCAGGTGCCGCGGCAGAGGACGCCGGTGCGGAGGAGCCGGTGCCGCCGCCGCAGGCCGTTGTGCCCAGGACGATGGCCGCCATCACGAGAATACAGGTCGCTTTGTTCCAGAATGATTTCATAATGTACCTCCAATGCGATAATGGGGGATGCTTCGAATATCAGCCCTTGACGGAGCCTATCATCACGCCCTTGACAAAATACTTCTGCAAAAAGGGATAGACGCAGAGAATGGGAAGGACGGAGATGATGATGGTCGCGCCCACCAGAGATTCCACGGCGGTTTGGGCGCCTTCGCCGGTGGTGCGGGCCAGCAGCTGGCCGTCAATGACCTGTCGGATATAGAGGGGGAGCGTAAAATTGCTGCGGCTGTTCATGTAGATGAGAGGCCCCATGAAATTGTTCCAGGAGGCCACGGCCAGCCACAGGCCGATGGTGGCCAGCACCGCCTTGGACAGGGGGAGGATAATGGTAAAGAAAATGCGCAGCGGCCCGGCCCCGTCGATGAAGGCGGCCTCCTCCAGTTCGGCGGGCATGCCGCTGAAGAAGTTTTTCATGATGATGGTGTTGTAGGGCGTCACCATGGCCATCAAAATCAGCGCCCACAGGTTGTCGATGAGATTTAAATTGTACACCACCAGATAGGTGGGAATCAAGCCGCCGTTGAAAATCATGCAGAACACCACCATAAAGGAAAGCCCCCGGTTTCCCGCCACCTGCTTTTTGGAGAGGCCATAGGCCAGCATGGAGGTGAACAGCAGCCCCAACAGCGTGGTCATAGCCGCGCAGAAGATGCTGTTGGCGTAGGAGGTCCAGATAAAGGCGTTCTTCATGACCTGCCGATAGGCGGACAGGGTAAACTCCCTCGGCAGCAGGAAGATGCCGCCTCGGGTGGCTTGGGTGCCGGAGCTGAGAGACAGGCACAGCTCGTGCCAGAAGGGGTAGATCATGGCAATGCTGATTGCGGTTAACAGTGCGCGGTTGAGAACTTCAAATACCTTTTCGCCGAAGCTTAGTTTTGCCGTCACGGGTTGCCCTCCTTACCAGACGCTGTCCTGGCCCATTTTTGTAGTGATGTAGTTGGACAGGCCCACCAGGATCAGCCCGACCACCGACTGGAACAGCCCCGCCGCCGCCGCGTAGGAGAACCGCCCCTGGGCGAGACCGTAGCGGTATACAAAGGTATCCAGCACGTCGCCCACATCCATAGTGGCCGGTGTTTGCAGCACATACATCTGGTCGAAGCCCGCGCTGAGCAGGGAGCCGGTGCGAAGAATCAGCATCACGGCGATGGTGCCCGAGATGGCGGGCAGGGTGATGTGGATGATGCGCTGAAAGCGATTGGCGCCGTCCACAGTGGCGGCCTCGTACAAATCGGTGTTGACGTTGGTGATGGCGGCCAGATACACCACCGTGCCCCAGCCCGCCTCCTTCCAAATGTCGGACAGCACCACAAGCCAGCGGAAGTTGGACGGATCCAGCAGAGGGTTCTTGGTGACATGGAAGAGGGACAAAATGCCCACAGAGGGGGAGAGGATGGTGACCAGAATCCCGCCGATGACTACCCACGATATAAAGTGGGGCAGATACACCGCCGTCTGAATGGCCTTTTTGTAGCGGACACTGCTGATTTCGTTGATGAAGATGGACAGCAGAATGGGCGCGGGAAAGCCCACCAGCAGCTTGAGCAGGGAGATATAGATGGTGTTGAACAGCACCCGGGTAAACTGCGCGTTGGAGAACAGCATCTCAAACCACCGCAGCCCCACCCACTGGCTGCCGAAAATGCCATCCACAATGCGATAGTCCTTGAACGCCACCACAATGCCGGCCATGGGGGCGTACCGAAACACCAGCAGGGTCGCAAGGCCCGGGATCATCAAAAGATAGTAATACTTGTGCAGGGGAAAGTTCTTTTTGAAGCGGGCCCAGCCTCCCTCGGCGGGGGCGGACGGTCTGGAAGCCGTCATTTGTGCGGGTTTGGCCATAGTGCACCTCCTTGTGTATTATGTTACCAAAATATACAGCCCATCTCAATTCAATTTGGTGAGATTTGTTGATTTCGGCGGGGCAGGTCACTTTTTTGATATGGCAAACCGGCCCCAAAACCGCCGTCAGCCGTTTTCCGCCGCGCCTTTCTCCTTTTCCGCCGCTCTTGGCGGATTTGCCCAAAGAAGTCACCTTTTTGATATGCATTTCGCCCACTTAATTTGCCAGGACAAATCATTTTATGGTATACTATGAACAAATTAAGTCACTTTTTAACCATGAAAGAGGAGGGGACAGGTCACAATGAGAAAACGGGATCCCTCCTTTCGGGGCTTTATATGGCAATACGCCCGGGTGGTGGCGACATTGTTTGTGCTGGTCGTCCTGCTGTACGGGGCGGTGTCCTACCCCCACTCCAAGCGGCAGACCCAGGAGATGCTGGAGGGAAACCTGGCCCAGGCCTCCTATTATCTGAATACCATGTTCAACAGCATGGCCTATACCGGCTACACCCTGGCGGCGGATTCGGACGTGTCGGCGGTGATGAACTCCCCCCTGACAGTGGAGCCCTACCGAATGGTCAAAACCCAGCAGCTGTGCGATCGCCAGCGGGTGCAGGGCGAAATCTACGGCTGCGCCTCCCTGTATCTGTACCACACCCAAACCGGCCTGACCTTTGCCACCGGAATGGGCAAGCTGCAGGATACCGACTTTCACGACGGCGCCTTTTTGCAGGAACTGGCCCATCGCCCGGCCCCCGCCCTGGTGGAGCGCACCCTCTCCGGCATGCCGATTTTAACGGTGGTTACCCGGTACTCCTCCGGCGCCTCCAACCGCAACGCCGGGTACCTCTGCTTCAACATCAGCCGCCAGCACATGAATGCCCAGCTGTCCGGCCTGCTGCGCAGCAACTGCATCCTGTCCCTGGGCATTGCCGACGGCGAAGCCGCCGTATACCTCTCTCAAAACGGAAACCGCCCCGTCGACGGCGACTTCACCGCCGCCAGCCGCCTGGACGCCTACGACATCCAGCTGCGGGCCTTTTATCCCCGCCGGCTGTTTTTGCAGGAGTTTGCGTGGAATTATCTGCGGATTTCAGCTGTGTTTTTTCTGCTGATTCTCGGGTACAGCGCCGTGCTGTTCTGGGGCTTCCGCTCCCTGCAGCAGGTGTTCAAGCCCGTCATCTTCAAGCTGGCCGACCTGTACCGCCAAAGCGATTCCTGGCAGGACTGGACGATCGGCGGCCTAAAGGAAAGCTTTGACCGCCTCCTTCACGACCGGCAGTCCTACAGCCGCCAGCTGGATGACATGCAGGGCATGGTGCGGGAGAAAATCTTCACCGACCTGCTGATGGGCAACATCACCGGCGAGGAGGAGTTTACCCAGCTGTGCCGAAACACCGGCATCTGCTTCGAGCACGAGGCCTTTCTGGTGGCCTGCGTGCAGACCTTTGGGGTGGGCAAGGAGCTGACCGCCGAGGAAAAGGTGCTGTCCCGGGTGCTGGTCAAGAATATTTTTGCCCAGCATTCCCGCCGGGATGAAAACCAGCTGCTGCGGGCCGTGGAGGAAAACGAGGAAAACATCGGCATCATTGTAAGCTGGTCCCCCCGGGAGGACGACCGCATGCTGGAGTATTTTCTGGATTTGGCGGCCCAGGCAAGAAAGAGTCTGGCGGCCAACTCCTCCATCGATCTGTTTGTGACCATCCGCCTGCCGGTGGAGGATATGATGCAGATTCCCGAGGCCTACAGTCGGGCCAAAACCGACCAGATTTACCGGTACATCGCCACCAATACCTACTATATGGCATCGGATATGTCCGGCCCGGAAACCCGTCCGCTGGTGCCGCCCATGGATATGAACCGCATCATCTCCGCCACCAACGCCGACCGGCTGGATTTGGTGCACCGGTATGTGCAGGCCATGGTGGATTCGTTTGACGAAACCTCCGCCGAGGAATGGTACAAGCTGAAATCCCGGGCGCTGGTCATTGCCGGCAGTATTTTCAATCAGGCGTTTCTCTCGACCCAGCAGACTATGTGGCAGCAGCTGTACGAGGAAACCGAGCAAATGCTCCGGGCCGACAACGGCAAGCAGCTGCTGGAGGGCCTGCGCCGCCTCACCGACATCCTGAACCGGGAGCGGATCACATCCCTGTCCCAAAGCGAGTCGGGCAGCCAATACGTCCGCAAGGCCTACCTGTTTATCGAGGAAAACTACGAGCGGGATTTCTCCATCTCCGACATCGCCGAGTACCTCTCCATCAACGTCAAGTATCTCTCCCGCCTCTTCAAGCAGGAGAGCGGCCAAACCATGACCCAGTACATATCCAAGCTGCGCCTGGAAAAAGCCGTCAAGCTGCTGGAGCAAAGCGAGCTGACCGTACAGGCCGTGGGGACACAGGTGGGCTTCGGCGATGTCCGCGGCTTCATCCGGCTGTTCAAAAAGGCCTACGGCGAGACGCCGAACGAGTAT
>JAJDGX010000087.1 GCA_030265885.1 Ruminococcaceae bacterium OttesenSCG-928-L11
TGGTCGGCGGTGTGGCAGACAACGGGCTGGGGCTCCATCATCTACGTGTCGGCCCTGAGCAGTGTCAGCCCCGACATCCATGAGGCTGCCATTGTGGACGGCGCCACCAAGCTCCAGCGCATCTGGAACATTGACCTGCCCAGCATAATGCCCACAATCATCACACTGCTCATCCTCAACTGCGGCCGCATTATGAGCATTGGCTTCGAAAAGGTGTATCTGATGCAGTCCGCCGCCAACCTGGCCTCCTCGGAGATCATCAGCACCTACACCTATAAAATCGGTATCCAGGGCGGGCAATACAGCTACGCCGCCGCCATCGGCCTGTTCAACAACGCGGTGAACATGGTGGTGCTGGTAGTGGTCAACAAAATTTCAGACAAGCTGACCGGCGCCGGTCTCTGGTAAGGGGGAAATGAAGAGTGACTATCACCGCTGTATCGCGCAAATCCAAACAGGATATCATCTTTGATGTGGTCGTTTTCATTATCTGCCTGCTGTTTTTCCTGGCCGCCTTTTACCCGCTGTACTTTGTTATCATCGCCTCTGTCAGCGACCCTACCGCCGTCTCTCTGGGCAAGGTGCTCTGGCGTCCGGTGGATCTCAGCATCCGGGGCTACACCTACATCTTCAACAACCCGGATATCTGGATGGGCTACGGCAATACCATCCTGTACACCGTCTGCGGCACGCTGCTGGGCACCTTTTCCACGCTGCTGGCGGCCTACGCCCTCTCCCGGGATGACCTTCCCGGCCGGGGAATCGTCATGAAGCTGATGCTGCTGACCATGTTTTTCAACGGCGGCATGATTCCCACCTATCTGGTGGTCAACTCCCTGGGCATGGTCAACACCCGGCTGATTCTGGTGCTGATGGGCGCTGTGGTGGTATACAATATCATCATTGCCCGCACCTTCTTTGCCAGCAACATCCCCAAGGAACTGTTCGAGGCGGCCTCCATCGACGGCTGCGGCAACACCCGCTTTTTCTTTACCATGGTGCTGCCCCTTTCCAAGGCCATTGTGGCGGTCATTGCCCTGTACATCGCCATCGCCTACTGGAACAGCTACTTTAACGCCCTGATTTACGTGACCAAGCGCAGCTACTTCCCCCTCCAGCTGATTCTCCGCGAAATCCTGATTCTGGGCCAGACCCTCGCCCAAAGCGGCGACTCCATGGATGTGGAGGCCATCGCCGAGATGCAGAAAATCTCCGAGACCATCAAATACGGCGTTATCATTGTGTCCATGCTGCCGGTTATGTGTGTGTATCCCTTCATCCAAAAGTATTTTGTTCAAGGCGTTATGATAGGATCCGTGAAAGGATAACCAAGCGCCTTAACGCCTCGGCGTTATGATAGGCTCCGTCAAAGGATAACCCCCTCGTTCTCTCCCGGCGTTGCCGGTTTTCAATACCCATTGTCTCAACATTTAAGGAGGTTCCACTATGAAAGGCAAAAAGCTAATCCCCCTGCTTCTGGCATCCGCAATGGTGATTCTTCCCCTGGCGGCCTGCTCGGGCGGCGGCACAACCTCTTCTGCTCCGGCAGGCTCCACAGCTGCCTCCTCCACCGCCTCCACGGCGGCGGCATCCTCCCAGGCCGGCGAGGTCCAGCCCGCAGACAACGGCAAGGTCAACCCCACCGGCCTTCCCATCGTCAACGAGCCCACCACCCTGCACATCATGCTCAACAAACAGGTCACCGACCTGACCAACTCCTGGAACGAGAAGGAAGCCGTCAAACGCGCCGTAGAGGACACCGGCCTGACCTTTGAATTCACCGAGGTCTCCTACACCGCGTGGGCCGAGCAAATCGGCGTCACCCTGGCCTCCGGCAGCCTGCCCGACATCATCCTGTACAGCATCAACAACTTCCCTGCTTACAAGGATTCCTTCCTTCCTCTCAATGATTTGCTGGAGCAATACGCCCCCAATACACTGGCTTTTTACAGCAAATACCCCGAAATGCGGGTAGCCGGTACCATGGAGGACGGCCAACTGTACAGCTTGCCGCTTCTTCAGCAGAGAGGAACCTATTCCAACGGCATTGGTTGGTCAATCAATCAAAAGTGGCTGGATAATGTGGGCATGGAGATTCCCACCACCACCGATGAATTGTACGCGGTGCTGAAGGCCTTCAAGGAGCAGGATGCCAACGGCAACGGCGACCCCAATGACGAACTCCCCATCAGTTTCCAGGCATCCACCACAAACGCTGCCGACAGAGAAGCCCATGGCCTCAATATGCTGATGGCAAGCTTCGGTATCGTCAGCAGGGATTATGTGCAGATTGAGGACGATACGGTCATTTTCGCCCCCACCGACCCCCGCTACCGCGAATTCCTGGAATACACCAACAAGCTGTACACCGAGGGTCTCATCGACCCTGACGGCTTTGTCCAGCAGACCGCCGACTTCCTGGCCAAGGGCAAGGCAGGCCTCATCGGTCTCTTCGCCCACCACTCCTATGCAGACATTACAGTCGGCCCCGAATCGTTTATGGACTATGTAGCCATGCTGCCTATGAAAGATTCCAGCGGCAATATCAAAGTACACAGCAGCAATTTCAACGGCGACTTTACCTACGACATGTTCAAGGTCTGCAAAGGCACCGAAAACGCCGAGGCCGCCGTTCGCTTCTACGACTACATCCAGGGCGACGAGGACGTGCTGAACCTGTGGTCATGGGGCCCCGAGGGCCTGGTCTACACCGTCGCCGATGACGGCAAGTACGACCGCGTAACCGAGTTTGCCGAAGGCATCAGCAACTTTGCCTATGCCCGCCAGACCTACGGCGCCGGCATGGCAGGCCCTTGGATTTATCCCTTTGAGATGTATGACCGCTGGCGCAACCAGCCCCGCGACGAAAAGCTCTGGGAGCGGGAGGAACTCTACAAGCCCTATTTCGCCACCATGATCCCCGCCGGCATCGATACCCAGGAGGTTGTGGAGCGGCGCAACGAGCAATTCATCGAAATCAACACCTATGTCCAGAACTTCACCGCCGAAAGCATCATGAAGGGCATTGACGACAGCAAGTGGGCCACCCATCTCAGCAACTGCGAAAAGCTGAAGGTCGCCCAGTATACCGAGGATTACCAAAACTTCTACAACGAGAAGAGCGCCCTGTTGAATTCCCTGAAATAAACCATAACCGCGCCCAAAGCGCCCGCAATCGGGCGCTTTGGGCGTACCGGAAGAGTGGAAAGGAGCCATTTTCCCATGAGAGCAATAATGGTTACATACGATTCCCTGAACCGTCATTTTCTGCCTGCCTACGGCTGCGACTGGGTCAAAACCCCCAACTTCGACCGACTGGTGGAAAAGTGCGTCACCTTCGACAAAAGCTATGTAGGCAGCCTGCCCTGTATGCCTGCCCGGCGGGAACTGCACACCGGCCGCTACAATTTCCTTCACCGCAGCTGGGGCCCCCTGGAGCCCTTCGACGACTCCATGCCGGAAATCCTCAAGAAAAACGGCATCTTCTCCCACCTGACCAGCGACCACAACCATTACTGGGAGGACGGCGGCTGCACCTACCATACCCGTTACTCCACCTGGGATTGCAGCAGGGGACAGGAGGGTGACCCGTGGAAGCCCGTCGTACAGGTGGATGTGCCGCCTCATCTGGGCCAGCTGTGGCCCCAGGATGTGGCCAACCGCCGCTTCCTCGGCACCGAGGCCGACCTGCCCCAGACCAAAACCTTCAACGGCGGCATCGAGTTCCTCGACGTCAACCACGACGCCGACAACTGGTTCCTCCACATCGAGACCTTTGACCCCCACGAGCCCTTCTACAGCACGCCGGAATTCCAGGCACTGTACGAGCAGGACTACGACGGCCCTCTCTTCGATTGGCCGCGCTATGCCCCTGTGGACGACGAGGAGCGCCCCTACATCGACCATGTCCGCAAAGCCTATGCCGCCCTTGTCACCATGTGCGACAAAAACCTGGGCCGTGTGCTGGATAAAATGGATGAGTACAACCTGTGGGAGGATACCCTGCTGATTGTCAACACCGACCACGGCTTTTTCCTGGGCGAGCACGACTGGTGGGCCAAGAACAACACCGTCAATTTCTACGAGGAGGTCGCCCACACGCCCCTCTTTATCTATGACCCCGTCACCAAGGCCACCGGCCGCTGCGACAAGCTGGTGCAGACCATCGACCTGCCCGCCACCGTGCTGGATTATTTCGGCCTGCCCCAGCCCAAGGATATGCTGGGCAAATCTCTGCTGAAAACGGCTATGAAGGGTGAGACCGTCCGGGAGACCTGCATCTACGGTGTCCACGGCGCGCAGATTACCTGCACCGACGGCCGCTACAAGTACATCATGGCCCCTACCGAGGCAAACGAGCCTCTGTTTAACTACACCCTGATGCCCACCCACATGCGGGCTCGCTTCCCCGTGGAGGAGCTGCAGGACATCCAGCTTCAGGAGCCCTTCGAGTTTACCAAGGGCTGCCGCACCATGAAAACCGCCGACTACAACTGGATGGGGGCTTCCATGCCCGCCAACATGAAGATCGATATGAAAAAGCTGGTGTCCCACGCCAAGGCCGTCATGAAAACGTATCTGTTTGATTTGGAGGCAGACCCCGGCGAAACCAATTCCATTCAGGACGCCAAGCTGGAAGAGTATTTCCGTGGCGAAATCGTCCGCCATATGAAGGAAAACGACGCACCGGTCGAGCAGTATACCCGCATGGGGCTGGAGGCCTGTCTGTAGCCTGTTGACCTGTTGAGAGGAGCCTGCGGCGCATCAGAATGGGGCTCTGCCCCAAACCCCGCCTAAGGGGTTGAAGCCCTTAGGAATCCCGCAAATCACTTCGTGGCCTCCACCCACATACTTAGCAAAAACGGAACGCGCCCCCGGTCAAGATGACGACCGGGGGCGCTGTGCATTAATCTCAAATTTGTGTCCTTTTACAGGCTTCTGCTTCCGTCCGCTCACTCATTATCCGGGTAAAGCCGGATAAACCGCTCGCTGGCTTTTTTAGCCCGGCCATACCGTACGCCCGGCGGGAATTGCGGGTTCATTCCGACTTCGTCTCCATGAACCCCCTCCGCCTCCGGCAGAGTCGCCGGACTACCGTCCGTCGGCAATTCCCGCCTCCATTTTCCAATCAGTCTACCTCCAGCAATCCGCGGAGCGGCATGTGTGCAGGTTCAACCTGCCGGCATGTGTGCAGGTTCAACCTGCCGGTATGTGTGCAGGTTCAACCTGCCTGGGTTAAGCTGGGAGGGATTGTTCGGTGCGCTCAATGATATCGTCCTGGGTCTGCTTGGAAAGCACGTTAAAGAACGCGCTGTACCCGGCCACCCGCACAATCAAATCCCGGTGCTTTTCCGGGTGCACCTGGGCATCCAGCAGTGTCTCCCGGGACACCACATTAAACTGCACATGGAAGCCCTCCAGCCGGTTAAAGAAGGTGCGCAGCAAGGCGATCAGCTTCATGCGATCCTCCTCCTTCTCCAGCACCTGAGGAGTAACCTTCTGGTTCAGGAGCACACCGCCGGTTATCTCCCGGGTAGGCAGCTTGGCCACCGACTTAAATACGGCGGTGGGGCCGTTTTTGTCCATGGCGTGGCTGGGGGAACAGCCCTCCGCCAGCGGTTCTCCCGCCTTGCGTCCGTCGGGGGTAGCGGGGGTGCCCGCCCCCTGGGGCACATTGGCGGAAATAGAGGACGTCCCCGCGTAATACACACCGCCGATGGGCCCTCTGCCATAGCGGGTATTGTGATACTTTTTCATCTCATCGATGTACACATCATAGGCATCCCGGATGAGACTGTCCACATAATCGTCGTCGTTGCCAAACTTGGGTGCCGCCACCAGCAGCTCCCGGATGGCCTCGTTGTCCGCCCCCTCAAAGTTGACCTGCATCGCCTCCCACAGCCGGGCAGGGGAGACAGCCTTGTCCTCGAACACACACTTCTTGATAGCCGCCAGCGAATCGGCCAGATTGGCGATGCCCACCTGCAAATCGCTGATGAAATCGTAAACCGCGCCGCCCTCCTTCAAATTCAGCCCCCGGTCAATGCAGTCATCGCACAGGGCCGAGCAGAGGATATCGGCGGTATCCCGTTCCAGCACCATATCCGCGCTGGAGTCAATGATGATGCAATGGCGGGTAAATTCCCGGATGATTTTATCCCACGCCGCCTTAACATCGTCAAAGGACTGCATATCCCGGAAGTGTCCCGCACCCTCGCACACCCGAATGCCCGACTCAATGTCCACGCCGTCGTTGAGGGCTATCAGCAGCGATTTGGGGAAGTTGAGGAAGCTCATGCCGGTGCAGCGATACCCCCACTTGCCGGGAACCGCCACCTCCACACAGCCAATGGCGCTGTAGTCATAGGCATCCTCCTTAGCTACCCCCTTCTCCATAAAGGAGGGAATGATGACCTCGTCGCTGTTGAAGGCGGGCATGCCAAAGCCCAGCCGCACCACCTCGATGCACTCCTTCATAAAGCGGTCGTCCAGCCCCTTGTGATAGCGCACCGTCAGGTTGGGCTGGGGCAGACGGGTCTGGGCCACGCTTCTCAAAATGAGATAGGACATGGCGTTGACGGCATCCTTGCCGTACCGGGTTTGTCCGCCCACCGTGACATTTTGGTACAGGGGACTGCCCGCCGAAAACCGGGTGTGGCTCCAGGAGCGGATCTTGTTGATGGTATAGGTCTTGAGCCATAGGTTGGTCATCAGTTCGCAGGCAGTGTCCTCATCAATTGCCCCCGCCGCCAAATCCTTCTCGTAAAAGGGTTGGAGATACTGATCCATCCTGCCATAGCTGAGAGAGTGCCCGTTGCTTTCAATCTGCAGAACCAGATGGGTCAGCCACAGGGATTGCACCGCCTCCCGGAAGGACTCCGCCGGATGCTCCGGCACCTTATATAGAATGCGGCTCATCTCCAGCAGTTCCGCTTTTCGCGCGGCGTCCGGCTCCTGCTCCGCCATAGTGCGTGCCAGATCCGCGTAGCGGTGGGCAAAGGCAATGACCGCGTCCGCCACAATGGAGACCCCGCGCAGGAAATAGGATTTGGGCAGATTGGTGCACTCGGTCAAATCCAGTTCCGACAGCCGCTTTTCGGCCCGGGCCTTCACGTCCCGCAGGCCGCTTTGCAGCAGATAACCGTACTTCACCGCCACATGGGCGTCGCCGGAGGTAATGTTGCCCTCCGCCTTGATGATGCCCAGATCATAAAACAGCCGACTTGCCTCGGGCATGGCGGCCAGGCCCCGATCCTTTACCGTGTTGTTCTGCCAAAAGGGGGCGATGTCCCGTAGCTTCTGCTTGTTCTCCTCTGTGATATAGAAGCGGTCGCCGTCCCGCTTGTCAAACTGATCCAGTTCATCGATGACCCAGTCCATGGCATATTCGGGAAAAATCGGCGCAGAGCGGTTGGAGACCGCCTGATTCCCCGCCAAAAGTGTCTGGGGCTCAATAAAGATGGACATCTGCTCCAGTATGGTTTTCAGCATAACTGCCCGCCGAATTGCCAGGGGCTGGTGCATGTTGGCCTTGTATACCTCCGTGGTGAGAATCGCCCGCTCCACACAGACCTGGGGTTTTGCATTCCGCAGTTCCTCTCGCAGTTCCTGCATGCGCGGCGTCAATGCTCCAAAATAACTCATAGCCCGTTCCTCCTTTTTCCCGCTCAGTCCACCAGTTCGGCGGCTCCGATGATTCCAAAATCCTCGCCCAGCTCCGCTGTCTTAAAGTACACCGGTCTCTCATCCCGGTTGTAGCGGTCAAACTTCTCCCGCGTCTGCTCCAGCAGCGGCACATCCATGTTGAGAAGCCCGCCGCCAAACACATAGCAATTGATGTTCAATATCACATACAGGTTGTAGAGCCAGACTGCCATGGTGTCGGTCATTTGCTCCACCGCCCGAATAGCCATGCCGTCGCCCTTGGCAAAGGCCTCGCTGATGTGCAGGGTGGTAATTGCCTCCGGGCTGCCGGCCAGCTTAGTCATGAGAGTCTCTGCGCCGTCGGCAATCCAGTTCTGGATGTGCTTGACAATCATGGAGCCAGAGCACCAGGACATGATACAGCCCCGATTGCCGCAGCCGCACTCCACGCCTTCTCCGGGGGTCAGAAGCATGTGGCCGCTTTCCCCGGACCAGCCATAGCTGCCGTGAAACAGCCGATTGTCGATGACAATGCCGGAGGATACCCCCGTGCTAACCGGGCAATACAGCATATGGGAAAAGCCCCGTCCGGCCCCGTGGCGATGCTCGGCCAGGGCAGCGGTGTGGGCATCGTTATCCAGCATTACCCGTACATTCCCGCCCAGCTTCTCCGCCAGATAGGCCCGGGCCGGGAAGTCCTTTAACCGCGTCAGATTCACGGTTTTCACAATGTAACCCTCTTCAAACAGAATGAAGGAGGGCATGCCGATGCCCACGCCCCGCAGCGCGTCTGCCGCAATGCCGTGTTCGCCGCACAGATCCTGAATCTCCGCCGCAATCCCATCAAAAAAGGGGGCGGGCTCCAAATCGGGATTCGACCGCTGCCGCCGGGTCGCCATCAGCTTTTTGTCTGCGTCAAACAGGCCATAGGCGATTTTGGTGCCGCCTACGTCAATTCCTATGGTGTATTGGCTCATTGCACGTACTCCTCCTTACACGGATCTTCGATTTTTTTCGACTGCTTCAACGAGAGATTCGCATTATTCCACCTTGTAAATGTCCACGCCCTGCCGCTGCAAATGGGCCTCCGCCTCCGGGGGAATCCGGCTGTCGGTGTAGACGGCGCCGATTTGATCCGCGGCCAGCAAAGCCACTACACCCTGCTGAGAGAATTTCTCCGATTCGGTGAGAACGATCACCCGTTCAGCCTGCTTTGCCATATCCCGCACCGCCTCGGCCCGCATCCGGTCGGAGCCGGTGAAGCCTGTTTTTTCGGCAAAGCCGTCTGCGCCCACAAACAGCTTCTCCACAAAAAACTCCTCGGCGCATTTGCGGGTGATGGGGCCCACCATTACCTGAGATTCCACCTGATAATCGCCGCCCAGCAGCACTATTTTTGCCCCCGGCTGCCGCCGGACATAGCCCGCGATAAAGGCGGAATTGGTGATGATGGTGATATCCCGCCCGGCTGCGGCAAGTTCCTCCGCCAGCAGCGCGCAGCAGGATCCGCTTTCGATGAGGACGGTCTCGCCGGTTCGCACTGTGGCGGCTGCGGCTGCGGCGATGGCCTTCTTTACATCGTAATGATAGGCCAGCCGGTTGTTCAGATCGTCCCGAGACCCCAGCACCGCGTAGCCGTGCTCCCGCCGGATAAGGCCCTGTCGTTCCAGCTGATCCAGATCCTTGCGCACCGTTACCTGGGATACCTCCACCAGTTCCGCCAGCCGCGCAACCTCCAGCCGTTCCCGCTCTATGAGCAGCTCCAGAATTCTCCTGTGTCGCTTGTTCATCCGTTCCCCTGCTTTCCCCACGCTATCTATCTGTCATAAGTATACCATAAAGCTTCATATTGTCAATTAAAAACTTACGAATGAAAGCAACTGGGCGAAAAAGAAGAGAGTGTGCCGACAAAATAAGGGAGCGAATCCTGCCCAAGCGAACAAGAACCCCCGGTCGTCATCTTGACCGGGGGTTCGGGCCTATTATGCCCAACATATATCGGGACAACCACGGAGTGATTTGCGGGATTCCTAAGGGGGTCACCCCCTTAGGCGGGGTTTGGGGCAGAGCCCCATTTTAAATGCGCCGCAGGCTCCTCAATCCACCGCCTTTTTCAGCAGGGCACGCCGTTGTCGGTAGTCGGGCAGCACGGATTCCACCAGTCCGTAGAAGTCTTTGCCGTGGTTTTTGTGGACGATATGGGCCAGCTCGTGGACGACCACGTAGTCGATGGCCTCCTGGGGGTACCGCATCAGCCGGCAGGAAAAGCAGAGCCCGTTCTTGCCGCTGCAGCTGCCGAACCGGGTTTTCGCCGCCGTAATCTTGACCGAGGCGGGGGTCAATCCCATGACACCCCCATAATGCTCCACCCGCTCCGGCAGCAGGACCTGGGCGGCCTCCTTTAGTCGGGCCAGTTCCGCATCGTCCGGTTCCGGGTGGGCGGTGTTCCACCGGCGCTGCCGCTCCAGATTGGCCTCGATCCAATCGCTGTGCCGCTCCACAAAGCGATCGGCATCCCGCTTTGCCATGCGCTGGGGCCCGCGCACCACCACCTCCAGATCCCGGGTGATTTGCAGAG
Source organism: Ruminococcaceae bacterium OttesenSCG-928-L11 (assembly GCA_030265885.1). Lineage (GTDB taxonomy): Bacteria > Bacillota > Clostridia > Oscillospirales > Ruminococcaceae > WRAV01. Next base: position 10,223 of record JAJDGX010000087.1, read on the forward strand.
CGACTGTTTTCCTTTTCGACTTCACAAAACGATAGGTTCTCATAGTTTACCCTTACAAAGAGCCTCCCCGGCGATTGCAGCCGGGGAGGCAAATATTATTTCAGCAGGTCGGTGATTTCCTGATTGCGAAAGCGTGCGCTCCAGTCAATCTCAAAGTCCTCCAGGGATTTGTCGGTGTAGGGGTGGAACAGCAGCTTCATGCACAGGTCAGTGTTGACGGTGACGGCATGAGCCCCCATGGAGGCCACATTGTACACCTGCTGCACATTTTTGAAGCTGGCGGCCAGCACCTGGGTGTCCAGATTGTAAATATGGAACAGGTCGACAATTTCCTTGACCACGTTGACGCCGTTGGAGGTGATGTTATCCAGTCGGTCGACATAGGGTGCGACATAATCGGCACCGGCGAGACCGGCCATCAACGCCTGCATGGGCGTGAAAATGGCAGTCACCGTGCAGTTGATGCCCTGCGCCTTGCACAAGGGGATGGCCCGCAGCCCCTGCAATGTCATTGGGATTTTGGCGTAGAAATTATCGCCGATAAACTGTTTGAGTTCCTTTGCCTGCTCTACAATGGCGGCAGTGTCGGCGGCTGTCACCTGGGCGTGGATCATCAGCTTGCCGTTGGCCAACTCCATCATTTTCAGCAGCGTCTCTCGGACGTTCTCACTCTCCTTGGAGAGGATAGTCGGGTTGGTGGTAAAGCCCGCAATGGGGAAGTAGGGCAAAATCTCCTCGATGGATTTGGTGTTGGCGGTGTCCAGCAAAATTTTCATGCTAACCTCCATTCTT
>JAJDGX010000088.1 GCA_030265885.1 Ruminococcaceae bacterium OttesenSCG-928-L11
CCTGCCGGGAAATTCTTTCCCTATCATAGCACAGCAAATCCGCAAAGAAAAGCAATCGTTGCGGCTGCTGCCCCAAAACGAAAATTTCTCCCCCGAAACCCGCTCGGGGGAGAAATGCTTGCAAGGTCGATTATTTTTCCAGCCCCCAAATGTCGTCCGCATATTCGGTGACAGCCCGGTCGGCGCAGAAAATGGCGCTCTGGGCGATGTTGACCAAAGATTGCCGCTGCCAGGTATACGTGTCGGTGTAGGAGGCAAACAGATCCTCCCGGGCTTTGCGGTAGGCGGCAAAATCGGCGAGAGTCATGTAATAGTCGGTGCGGAGCAGCATATCGTGGATGTCGGGGAAGGTGTTGCCGTCGATGCCGCTTTGCAGCGTATCCACAGCCCGGCGGATGACAGGATCCCTCTCATACCACTGCTGGGGATGATACCCCTTTGCCCGCAGCTCGGCCACCTCTCCGGCATTCATGCCAAATATGATGATGTTGTCGTCGCCGACGACCTCCCGAATCTCCACATTGGCGCCGTCCAGGGTGCCCAGGGTCAGTGCGCCGTTGAGCATCAGCTTCATATTGCCGGTGCCGGAGGCCTCCGTCCCCGCCAGAGAAATCTGCTCCGAGACCTCCGACGCAGGCATCAGCAGCTCGGACATGGTGACGTTGTATTCCTCCAGAAATACCACCTGCACCTTTTTGGAAAGGGCGGGATCCTTGTCTATCATATCGGAAAGGGAGCAAATCAGCTTGATGATCTGCTTGGCCATGTAATAGCCGGGAGCGGCCTTGGCGCCAAAGATATAGGTGCGGGGGGTAAAATCGGCCCCCGGATTGTCCTTGATCCACTGGCAGGTGGCGATGATGTCCAGCGCGTTCATCTGCTGGCGCTTGTATTCGTGAAGCCGCTTGACCTGCACATCAAAAATCGAGGAGGGATCCAGCTTGCGGCCGGTTTTCTGCTTGACGTACTTGCAGAAGGCCTCCTTGTTTTTGTACTTGACCAGGGCCAGCTTGTCGAGGAGCTCCCGGTCTCCGGTGTGGCTGTTCAGGTCACCCAGCAGGGTAAAGTCATCCTTGAAGCCGGGGCCGATGGCGTCGGCAATCAGCTTGGTCAGGCCGGGATTGGCCTGCAGCAGCCACCGGCGGCTGGCAATGCCGTTGGTGACATTGGTAAACTTCTCGGGGGAGGCGCGGTAGAAATCATTGAACACCTCATCCTTGAGAATCTGGGTGTGCAGCTTGGATACGCCGTTGACGGAATGGGAGCCGACCACAGCCAGATTGGCCATCCGAATTTGCCGGTCCAGCAGGATGGACATCCGCTGCACGGCGGCCTGGTTGGCAAAGGCCCGCTCAAACATATCGGCGCAGTGGCGGCGGTTGATTTCGCAGATGATGCTGTAAATCCGGGGCAGCAGAGAGCGCAGCAGATTTTCATCCCACCGCTCCAGGGCCTCGTTCATCACAGTGTGGTTGGTATAGGCAAAGGTGCGGGTGACAATATCCCACGAGACCTCCCAGCTGTAGCCGCAGTCGTCCAGCAGGCACCGCATAAATTCGGGGATGGCCAGGGTGGGGTGGGTGTCGTTGATGTGGATGGCGTTTTTGTCCGCAAAGTTGGACAGCGTCTCGTACACCGCCAAATGGCGGCGGCAAATATCGGCGATGGAGGCTGCACACAGAAAATATTGCTGGCGCAGGCGCAGGTTCTTGCCCTCGTTGTGGTTGTCGTTGGGGTAGAGGACGGCGCTGATGGCCTCGCCGATGTAGGCCTGCTGGAACGCCTTGGCGTAGTTGCCCGCGTTAAACAGATCCATATCGACGCCGGTGGGGGTTTTGGCCTGCCATACCCGCAGCAGACTGATGCCGTCGCTGTTGTAGCTGGTAATATTGATGTCGTAGGGGGTGGCGATGACAGTCTGGTAGTTTTTGTACTCGACGCTGTGGTAGCCGTCCTCCCAGCTTTCGACGACCTCGCCGCCAAAGCGCACCTCCACAGAGTGGCTCTGGTTGGGGATGAGCCACACCTCGCCGCCGGGCAGCCACTGGTCGGGGGACTCGGTCTGCCAGCCGTCGATGATGCGCTGCTTGAATATGCCAAACTCATACAGGATGCAGTAGCCGGTGGCCAGATAATCCTCGTGGGCAAGGCCGTCCATATAGCAGGCGGCCAGGCGGCCCAAGCCACCGTTGCCGAGGCCTGCGTCCGGCTCACACTCATACAGGTTTTCCAGCTTAACGTCGAAATCCCGCATGACATCCTTCATAATGGCTTCGATGCCCAGGTTAAACAGGGTGTTTTTCAGGTGACGGCCCAGCAGAAATTCCATGCTCAGATAATAGACCTGCTTTTTGCCGGAGCTGACCTTGTGGGCCAAAAAACGCTTGCGTTTTTCGGTGGCGATATCCCGCGCCACCAGCGCGGCGGCCTTGTAATAGGCCATGTTGGAGGTATCCATTGTATTTTCGACATCCAGTCCCTGCGAAAGCCGCTTCAGAACCATGTCCTTGATAATTTCCTTTGTATAGGCAGTTTCCATCGGTGTCTCATTCCTTTCATGGGGAATCTGCGAAGCAATGTGCCTGGCGGAAAACAGGAGCATATTGTCATTCCGCAATGGCGGTCTGTGGCCTCCGCCTATTGTTCCATTCAAATTATAACGTAAATATGGGCCTTTTTCAATCGTTTCATACCAAAAAGGAAGAAATGGAAATTGAAGTTTACAAATAGCAAAAACACAGGACACATCCCGGCGCCGCAGGTGAGGAGGCGTATTCCCCAATTCACCGCCCCAGAGGGCGTTATTGCGGGAATCCCGGAAAGCCCCTTTTCTCTTCCCGCAAAATGTACTATAATAGAGATAAGTTCGCGCCGGCTCGACAAAAAGCGACGCGGCATTCACAGTATGGATTGGCCGGCCCGGGATGGCCGGTTTGCAGGGAGGATTTCCAATGAGCGGAGAAGTCAACAAGGTTACAGTTCAGATATATGGGGTAAAATACAACCTGACCACCACAGAAAAGGTGACATATGTGGAGGGCCTGGCCCGGGACATCGACAAAACCGTCCACGACCTGATGGGAATCGGCGGCATGTCGGTGACCCACGCGCTGCTGCTGACGGCGCTGAGCGCCAAGGACGAGGCGCGGAAAATCGACGAGGGCACAGACAACCTGCGCCGCCAAATCACCGAGTACGCCGACGAGATGTCCAAGCTGCGGGCAGAGCTCAACGAGACCCGCAAGGAACTGACAAAGCGGAAGGAAAGCGACGAAAAGTCGGTTGTCACCAAAAGGAACGGCCAGGTGACCCTGCTTCCGGAGGAAGAGCCGGAGGAATAATGCGGCGGACAAGGATACCGGATGCAGCAGTACAGAAATAGGGACAACGCCCGGGCGGATCAAATGGCGCCGGGCTTTGTTATGAGCCGAAAGGGTTCGAGTCGCCGTCTGCGGCGACATATACCCCGCCCAATCCTGTTGGGCATGCCCGGGGAGGTTCATTCTGTCCTTGTGCCGGAACCATTTCGAAAACTGAGGGAACGCGGTGACAGTATGACAATGCCACATCAGTTCGACTTCGCCGGGCCGGAGATTCTGGCCCCGGCCGGAGGCAGGGAAAGTCTGGAGGCAGCCGTAAGGGCCGGGGCCGACGCGGTGTATCTGGGCGGAAAAAGCCTCAACGCCCGCCGGGGTGCCGCTAATTTTGACGACGCCCAGCTGGCCGATGCCATCGCCTGGTGCCATGTCCGGGGGGCAAAGGTCTATCAGACCGTCAACACCATCGTGTTCCCCCGGGAGCTGGAGGAACTGGCCCAGGCGTTGGAGACAGCCTGCCGCCTGGGGGTGGACGGCCTCATCATCCAGGATCTGGCAGTGTGGAGGCTGGCCCGCACCCACATGCCGGATTTGCCCCTTCACGCCTCCACCCAGATGGCGGTGCACAACCTGGACGGCGTCAAGCAGCTGGAGCAGATGGGCTTTCAGCGGGTGGTGCTGGCCAGAGAGTTGAGCCTGGAGGAAATCGCCCACATCGCCGCCCACTCCCCCCTGGAACTGGAGGTCTTTGTCCACGGGGCGCTGTGTATGTGCGTCAGCGGCCAGTGCTATCTCAGCTCTATGATAGGCGGACGCAGCGGCAATCGGGGCCTGTGCGCCCAGCCCTGCCGGCTGCCCTTTGCCTCCGGCACCACCAGCCACGCCCTGTCCCTCAAGGATTTGTCGGCGGTGCGGCGCATTCGGGAGCTGGCGGCCGCCGGGGTGACCTCCCTGAAAATTGAGGGGCGGCTCAAGCGACCGGAGTATGTGGCGGCGGCGGTTCACGCCTGCACCCAGGCCCGGGCGGGGGAGACCCCGGATATGGAGGCTCTGCGGGCGGTGTTCTCCCGCAGCGGCTTTACCAACGGCTACCTGGAAAACGCCCGGGGCGACGCCATGTTCGGCACCCGCCAAAAGGAGGACGTGGTCTCCGGCAGCGGCGTATACAAGGAGCTTCAGCGGCTGTACGCCCACGAGCGGCAGTCGGTGCCGGTGACAATGGCCTTCTCCCTGCACCGGGAGGAGCCATGCCGGCTGACCGTGACAGACGGGGACGGCAACACGGCGGCAATCGCCGGAGCCATCCCCCAGCAGGCGATGAACAAGCCCACCACCCGGGAGCGGGCGGCCCAGGCTCTGGAGAAAACCGGCGGCACGCCCTACCGGGTCTCGGCCATTGCGTGGGATATGGAGGATGGGCTGATTGTGCCCGCCTCCGAGTTAAACCGGCTGCGGCGAGAGGGGCTGGAGGCCCTGACCGCCCTTCGGGGTGCGGCGAACCCCACCCCTTTTCACTCGGCCCCGCTGCCGGAGCAGCCGACGTCCCATCCCGCCTCCACCCGGCCCGAATGGCGCATTCGCGTTGGCCGCGCCGCCCAATTGACCGAGGAATTGTTCCGCCAGGCGGCCTATGTGCAAATCCCCCTGCGACTCCTGGCAGAGGCGGACAGGGAACTTCTATCAGCCTATGCGGCCAAGGTTGTTCTGGAGCCTGACCGCCTGTGCTTTCAGCCTGCCCCACCGTGGAAGCGGGAATGGCAGCTGGCGGAGGAACTGGGGATCACCCATATGGCCGTGGGGAATCTGGGGTGGATGCAGGCGGGGCGGCAACGAGGCCTGCAAATGCACGGCGACTACAGCCTCAACATCGCCAATCCCGCCGCCCTGGCCGCCTATGGGGAACTGGGGCTGACCGACGCGACCCTCAGCTTCGAACTGTCGCTGGAAAACGCCATGGCCTGCCGCGGAGCCATCCCCACAGGCCTGCTGGTATACGGATCCCTGCCCCTGATGGCAACCCGCAATGCCCCCGCCGGCATCCGAGGAAAGGGCGGCAGCCTCACCGATCGGCTGGGGAACCGATTCCCCGTCACCCGGGCCGGGGATGTGTGGGAGCTGTCCAACATGACACCGCTGTATCTGGCGGACAAGCTGGAGGACTTCCGGGACTTTGATTTCCTGACCCTCTATTTCACAGACGAAACCCCGGAGCAGTGCGCGGAGATTCTGCGCCAATACCAAACCGGTGCGGCGACGGAGCAGCCCAAAACTCGGGGCCTCTACTACCGGCGGGTGCAATAGCCCCCCGCCCTATGTCCGTGGGGCCAAAATTCCCGGCCGCGCATCCGCCGCCACCGGCGGCGGCCCGGAGCAAAGCCCCGGGGGCGGAACCATTCGGTTCCGCCATGCGCGGCCTCGCCTGCGGCCACCCCCAAACCCCGCGAGCCTGCCCCATCCGCTGATAATTTACAGCAAAACTGCCCATACTTCACAGGAGGGACACCATACAGCCATGCAGACATTGCCAATAAAAAAACTGCGGGAGACTGCCCGCATCCCCACCCGAGCCACTGCCGGAAGCGCCGGCTACGACTTGTACGCCTGCCTGACAGAGGCGGTGACAATCCCGGCCCGGGGCCGGGGACAAATCCCCACCGGCATCGCCATTTCCATTGGAGACCCCGGCGTGGCGGCCTTTGTGTTTGGCCGCAGCGGCCTTGGCATCAAGCAGGGGATCGTCCCTGCCAACGCGGTGGGCGTGGTGGATTCCGACTACCGGGGCGAGATCATTGTGGGGCTGGCCAACCACTCCGACAGCGACTTCACCGTCCGGCACGGCGACCGCATCGCCCAGATGGTGCTGCTGCCGATGCTGACGCCAACCCTTGTGGAACAGGATGAACTGGACGAGACGGAGCGGGGAACCGGCGGCTTCGGCTCCACCGGCAAATAGGAGGCGCTGCGACATGGTGATACTGGCATCGGAGTCCCCCCGCCGCAGAGAGCTGATGACGCGGATAGCGGCCGACTTCCTCGCCGTGGCGGCGGATGTGGATGAAACCATCGCCCCGGGCACCCACCCCGAGCAGGCAGTGAAGGATCTTGCCCTGCGCAAGGCGATGGCCCTGCGCCCCGATTATCCGGACACCGCCATCATCGGCGCGGATACGGTTGTGGCGCTGGACGACGTCATCCTGGGCAAGCCCCGGGACACCGCCCACGCCGGCGAAATGCTCCGCGCGTTGTCCGGTCGCCGGCACTTGGTGTATACCGGCGTCGCAATTGTAAAACATAACAAGGTCATCAACTACGCGGTCTCCACGGCTGTCTGGTTCCGTCCCCTGGACGAGGCGGAGATAACCGCCTATGTGGACAGCGGCGAGCCTATGGACAAGGCCGGCGCCTATGGCATTCAGGGCAAGGGCGGCCTCTTTGTGTCCAAAATTGAGGGGGATTACTACAACGTGGTGGGATTTCCCATCTGCGCCATCGCCCAAAGCCTGAAAGAACTGGACGAAACCGACAGCCCCAACGCGGCCTCCACGGGCCAAAACAGGGATTCCGACTAAAAAAATCGGCAATTCCCAGAGCATACTGCGGATTTTGAAAGAAATTTCCCGAAACTGGCAATTTTTTGTTGAGAAATAGCGGTAAAAGGGATATAATGTTATGGATTGAATTTCTACGCCGAACGCGCAATGGAACTCGGCAAATTGTCCCGGAGGAATCCCCGGGACATCTTCAATAATTGTGAATACATCGGGCATGGCCTGTGAAATATGGGACAAATCGCGCCCAAATGCGGAACAGGATATCGACAAACTGAAAACGGAAAGGGGCCAGGGGAATGTTCTCCAAAGACATCGGGATCGATCTGGGGACAGCGAACACACTGATCTTCATGAAGGGAAAAGGCATTATTATGCGGGAGCCGTCGGTTGTGGCGGTTGATGTCCGCTCAGATACCGTCCGCTATGTAGGGCGGGACGCAAAAGAGGTCATCGGGCGCACACCCGGATCCATCGTGGCGGTTCGGCCGCTGAAGGACGGCGTCATCGCCGACTTTGACATTACAGCCAGCATGCTCCAGATTTTCATCAAGAAGGCGGTCAACAACACCTTCTTTTCCCGCCCCCGCATCATCATCTGCATCCCCTCCGGCGTCACGGATGTGGAGCGTCGGGCCGTAAAGGAAGCGGCCTTCAAGGCCGGAGCCAAGCAGGTTTCCATCATCGAGGAGCCTATGGCGGCGGCCATCGGGGCCAATCTCCCCGTGGCGGAGGCCACCGGCAGCATGGTCGTCGACATCGGCGGCGGCACCACCGAGGTGGCGGTCATCTCTCTGGGCGGCATCGTGGCATCCCGTTCCGTGCGGGTAGCGGGCGACGAGCTGGACACCTCCATCATCAACTACATCAAAAAGAAATACAACCTCCTCATCGGTGAGCGCACCGCCGAGGACATCAAGATCTCCATCGGCTCCGCCTACCCCTATGAAGGGGAGGAAAACTTTGAAATCAAGGGCCGAAACCTGATGGACGGCCTTCCCAAGAACATCTTTATCACCCCCGAGGAAATTCGGCAGGCCATTGCGGATCCCATCGCGTCCATTCTCGATGCCATCCGCACTACGCTGGAGCGCACTCCCCCGGAGCTTTCCGCCGACATCATCGACCACGGCATCACCCTGACAGGCGGCGGCGCGCTGCTCAAGGGGCTGGACGCCCTGATCACCCAGGAAACCGGCATGCCGGTGCACATCGCGGAAAACCCGCTGGACTGCGTGGCCCAGGGTACCGGCAAGGCCCTGGAGGACATCCGCCTGCTCAACGAAATCCAAACCAACGACGAATAACGGCTGCCACAGTCGCCTCGGCCCATTAGCCGGGGCATGCGTCCGTTTCCCCACCCGGGGAAATGGCGCGGCACAGGCGAACTTCCTACCGGAGGCAGGCATTGAAAGACTTTTTAAAGAGTGTGCGCTTTAAAATATTGGTGGCCATCCTGACAGTCCTGCTGGGCTTTATGATCATGGCCGTTTACACGGGGGGCTCCGCCTCCCTTTTTGCGCAGCTTATAACCCTGGTAACAGTGCCGATTCAGCGGGTTTCGGCCAATATTTCCTACTCCGTCTCCGAATTTTTCGACCAGTTTGTGGACGCCAAGTACATCCACGAGGAAAACGAGGTTCTAAAGGCGGAGGTCAATGAGTTGCGCCGAATTGTAGCCGATTACGAACGCATCAAGCATGAAAACGAGCAGTTTCGCCAGATCATCGGCGTCATGGAAAACCGGCAGGATCTGACCACGGAGATAGCCGCCGTCATCGCCCGGGACGCCGCCGACCGCTTTTACTCCTTCACCATCGACAAGGGATCCTTCAACGGCGTCAAGCGGCTGGATCCGGTTATGACAGCCGACGGCCTGGTGGGCTATGTCACCGAGGTGGGCTTCACCTACGCCAAAGTCATCACCGTCCTGGATGTGGAAATGGATGTGGGCGCCTACGACAGCACCCGCACCCCCGGCGTCAATATCTACGACAGCTCCACCCGGGACATCGGCATCATCTCCGGCACCATTGAGCTGGCCGCCTCCGGCCTGTGCCAGATGGAATACCTCCCCCGGGAAAGCAGCATCTCCGCCGGCGATATCATCATGACCAGCGGCGGCAGCATGTTCCCCAAGGACATTCTGGTGGGCACGGTGCAGCAGGTCAAGCCCAACAGCCACGGCACCAGCCTGGTGGCCATCATCAAGCCCGCCGCCGACATCGTCAACGTCAAAAACGTATTCGTCATCACCCACTTCGAGGGCCAGGGCGAAACCTAACCACCAAAGGAATCGCTGGTTAATTCCACATTTTTGATTTTCGGCGGACGCAGACCGCGAGAACCTGTCACTGAGCGGGCGCCGCCCGCTTTTATCAGCGTTTCCCCAAAGCCCGGCCACCATACAAGGCGCCGCGGAACGCAGCTATCCCACCCCCGCGGAACGCGGATGCCCCATTCCACAGGGCCTTATTCATGGCACGCGGAGCGGTTATTTTTTCTGCAGGTCGTCTCGAAGAGCGACCTTTTCTTCTCTTTTTGATTCAAAAAGAAAGAAAAGTCTTCTGTGTTAGGAGGACATTTGTGAAGAGCACAAAATACTTTCATGTTTTGAAGCATACGGTATATGGCCTGTTGTTTTTGATCTTTTACATTTTGCAGTCTGTTCCCGGGTTTCTCACCGTTATGGGGGTGAAGCCTGTTTGGGTGCTGCCCGCCGCCATCATCCTCGCCATGTTCGAGGGTGAGTTCCTCGGCGGCATTTACGGCGCGCTGGCTGGGCTGCTCTGCGATATCGGGGGCTTTCTGCTGTTCGGCTTCAACGGCTTTCTCACCTGTCTGTACTGCGTCGGAGTAGGCCTTGTCATCATCTACCTGCTCCGGTGCAATTTACTGGGCGGCATCCTGCTTACCCTGATTTTCATGGTGCTGCGGGGCAGCCTGGAATTCCTGTTCGAGTTCGGCATGTGGGGCTACGACGGCGTATGGAAAATTTACCTGGCCCACACACTGCCCACGGCGCTGTACTCCACGGTGCTGGCCATCCCCCTGTTCTATCTGTTCCGGGGATTGTCCCGCAAATTCAATCTGCTGCTCCAAAACTCATAACTTCACACCTCCCGCTCTTCCACCGGAAAGGATGTTGACATGAAGCCGCGCACCATCAAAATCAGAAGATGGGTCATCGCCCTGATCCTCATTGGGATCATGGTGTTGTTTGTGTCGCGGTTAATGCAGATCCAAATTGTAGACGCGGAATATTACCGGCAGCAGCTGGCCAACCGAACCATCAGCACCCAGATCATCAAGGCGGTGCGGGGCGAAATTGTAGACAGCCAAGGCAATCCCCTGGCCGCCAACCGCATGGGCTACGACGTCACCATCGACTATGCGTTTTTCCCGCCCCGCAGCCAAATGGCAGAGCAAAACGCCATTATCATGAGCCTCATCACACTGATGGAGGACAACGGCGAGACCTGGAACGACTCCCTGCCCATTACCAAGGCCTCCCCCTTCTCCTTCGAATCGGGTTACGACGACGAGATTGCCCGGCTGAAAAAGATGATCGACGCCCAGGCATATGCCACTGCCGACAACGCCATGTACTGGCTCATCGACCGCTACAAGCTGGAGGACTATTCCCTGCGGGATGCCCGCAAGATAGCCGGTGTGCGCTACGATATGGAGCAACGGGGCTTCAACATCCGCACGCCCTACACCTTTGCCGCGGACATCGACATCGCCACCGTCATCCAGGTAAAGGAACGCAGCTATGAGTTCCTGGGCGTGGATGTGGTGGAAAGCGCCAGCCGGTATTATCCGGCGGGGGACATCGCCCCCCACATCATCGGAACCATCGGCGCCATTTACCCGGAGGAATACGCCGCCCTGAAGGAACAGGGCTACGCCCTCAACGACGTTGTGGGCAAAAGCGGCATCGAGGGCGCGCTGGAATCCTTCCTGCGTGGCAAGGACGGCCAGCGGGAAATTCTGACCAGCTCCAACAACAACGTCATCGAGGCCTACGAAAGCGT
>JAJDGX010000089.1 GCA_030265885.1 Ruminococcaceae bacterium OttesenSCG-928-L11
ATTATCGACTACCACTGCCATGTTCCGCCACAGGAAATCGCCGAGGATAAAACCTTTGCCAACATCACAGAGGCCTGGCTGGGCGGTGACCACTACAAATGGCGGCTGATGCGCTCCAACGGCATCGACGAAAAATACATCACCGGAGACGCATCCCCTTACGAAAAATTTGAGAAGTACGCCGAGGCTCTCCAGCGGGCCATTGGCAACCCGCTGTATCACTGGACACACCTGGAGCTGCAGCGGTACTTTGACTGCGATATCCCCCTGACGCCCGCCACCTGCAAGGAGATTTGGGAACTCTGCAACAAAAAGCTGCAAAGCGGCGACATGAGCGTCCGTCAGCTGATCAAGCGCTCCAACGTCACGGCGCTGTGCACTACGGATGACCCGATGGACACTCTGAAATGGCATGCGAAAATGCGGGATGACGCCACATGGGACGTCAAGGTTCTCCCTGCATTCCGCCCGGACAAGGCGGTCAACATTGAAAAGCCCGGTTTTGTGGAATACATCGCCGTCCTGGGCAAGGCTGCCGGGATGACCATTGAAACAATCGACGATTTGCAGGCTGCCCTGCGCTCCCGCATCGACTTTTTCGATTCCATGGGATGCGTGGCGTCCGACCACGGCCTGGATTATATCACCTGGGCGGAGGACTGCGAGGCTGTCGCTCCCGCCGTATTTGCCAAGGCCATGGCGGGAGACACGGTCTCCACCTGCGAAATGGAGGCCTACAAGGCTGCGATGATGTTGTTCCTGGGCAGGGAATACGCCGCCCGGGGCTGGGTAATGCAGCTGCACTACGGCACCAGCCGCAACACCAACACCAACATGCTGGGCAAGCTGGGGCCCGACACCGGCTTTGACTGCATTTCCCAAAAGGATTGCAGCGGCGAACTGCTCCGCTATCTCGACGGGCTGGAGCGGGAGGGCAAGCTGCCCAAAACCATCCTGTACAGCCTGGATCCCACAAAGGATCCCTTCCTGGCCAGTGCCATCGGCGCATTCCAGGGGGCGGGCATCCGCGGCAAAATCCAGCACGGCAGCGCATGGTGGTTCAACGACACCAAAACCGGTATGGTGGCCCAGATGACCAATCTGGCCAACATGGGTGTGCTGGGCAACTTTGTGGGCATGCTCACCGACTCCCGCAGCTTCCTCTCCTATACCCGTCACGAGTATTTCCGCCGCATCCTCTGCAACCTGATAGGCTCCTGGGTAGAGAACGGCGAGTACCCGGCCGACGAAGCGGTAACCGGCGCGCTGGTGGAGGATATCTCCTACAACAACACAGTCAATTACTTTGGATTTTAATGAATCATACAAGAAGCAGCCGATGGGAAAGCGATTTTCCATCGGCTGCTTCTATTATGGGCGAGGGGTTATCTCAGAAAACGGCACAGCTTGGCGACCAACTCCTTGGAGTCAATGGGCTTGCCCATATGGTCATTCATGCCGCTTCGCAGGCATCTGTCCACGTCCTCCTTAAAGACGTTGGCAGTCATGGCGATGATGGGGATGCGGCGGGCCCGCTCATCCTCAATGCTGCGGATGGTTTTGGCGGCCTGGTAGCCATCCATGTGGGGCATGTGAATGTCCATCAGGATAAGCTCGTACCGGCCGGGATCCGCTCGCACCAACTCGACGGCCTGCAAACCGTCTCCGGCATTTTCCAGCTGGATGCCGGTATCCGCCAGCATGGCGGCCACAATTTCCCAGTTGATGTCCACGTCCTCGGCCACCAAAACCCGCCGGCCCTCAAAGATGCCGTCGTGACGGCTTTCGCCGTGCAGCGCCAGATTGTCCGAGGTGTCGGTGACGCGCCGCAGGGCCTGTTCACCGGCCAGGCACTTGTTCAAACAGTCGATGATATGAGAGGGGAGCAGGGGCTTGACCAGAATTTCATCCACGCCGGCGGCCTGGGCTTGCTCCGCCATTTCCTTTGATTCGGCCGCGGAAATCAGAACAATGATGATCTGCCGGCCATATTTTTCGCGGATCATCTGGGTTAACTCAATGCCGTCTGTGCCCGGCATCCGCCAGTCTACCAGCATCAGCTGATAGGGGGGCTCTGTCTCCAGCAGGGTCATGGCGGATTCAGCACCTTCGGCGACAGCGCAATGCAGCCCGGCCTTGCCGATGACATCCGACGCATACTCCAACAGGCTGGGGTCATCGTCCACCACCATGACGCGCACCTGACTCCAGTCTACATCCTCGCCCAGACTGCTGGCAGGGGACGCCGTCCCGATGGGAACCGGCACAATGAACCAGAACCGAGAGCCCTTGCCCAGCTGGGATTCCACATGGATTTCGCCGCCCATCAGGTCAATGATGTTTTTGGAGATGGCAAGGCCCAGACCGGTGCCGCCAAACCGGCGGGAGATGGTGTTGTCCGCCTGCTGGAAGGACTGAAAGAGCTTGGCCTGGTGCTCCTCGGAGATGCCGATGCCGTTATCCTCCACCTCAAACTGCAATGTGCAAATGCCGTCTTTCTCACCCAGGCTGCGCACCGACAGCTGGACACGTCCGCCCTCGGGCGCGAACTTCACCGCGTTGGAGAGCAGGTTGGTGAGCACCTGTGCCAGGCGCTGCTTGTCGGTTACAATGGCGGCGGGGGTGTCGGGGTCGACTCGAATCAGAAAATCCTGCATTTTCTGCTCGGCCTGGAAGGCGGTGATGGTGCTTACCCGCTGCAGCATTTTCTCCAGGGGGAAATCGACGTGGGACAACTCCATTCGCCCCGCGTCAATTTTAGACATATCCAATATATCGTTGATGACGCCCAGCAGATGGCGGGAGGCGTCGTCTACCTTGTCCAGGCAATAGCGCATGCGGGCAGGGTCATCGCTGGAGCGGGCCAACTCGGCCATGCCGATGACAGCGTTCATGGGGGTGCGGATTTCGTGGCTCATATTGGCCAGGAAGTTTGTTTTGGCCCGGGCGCTTTCCTCCGCCCGTTCAATGGCGACGCGCAGCTTGTCCTGGGTGCGTTCCCGCAGCAGAACTCCGCTTATCAGGTTTGCCACCATCTGCCCGATGTCCAGGTCGCTTTGCCCGGCGATTCGAAGGCGGGAACACATCTCCAGGCACAAGATGCCCCACAGCTTGCCATCTACCGTTACAGGCGCGGCAATGAGGCTGAGAGTGCCGTTTTTCGCCATCGGCGCGAACCGGGGGTCGCTTGCCGTGTTGGTACAGGCGAGATAGGGCCTGTCCTCCCGGGTGAAGATGTCATACAGGGCGGCGAGAGGGCCGGCAGCAGGGGTGAGGGGCTGGGTATAGGCTGGGGTGCGGCACCAGGCGGCCATGAACCGGGCTGAGCAGCTGTCCGGCTCGTAGCACCGCAGCGTTACCCGGTCTGTCTCTAAAAATTCACCGGTGGTGCGCAGAGCGTTTTCGATGAGCAGCTTGGTGTCCTGGTCGGAAATAAAGCTGCTGGACATGGCGCTCATCAGCTCCTGCTGGCGCAGACGGGCCTGCAGGGCCTCCTGAATGCGGTGGCTGTCGGTGACATCCATGCCCTGCTGCAAATGCACCATCCGCCCGTCCGTCCAGGGGATAAAGGAGTCTCTGTTCAGATACCAGCGGTCGGATTGCTCATAATGATATTCCCAGACCACCGGGGTGTCCGGGTCGGCAAACAGCTTGTGGAGGGGACAAAAATCACAGCGGGACTCCTTGCGCTGGTATATCTGCCAGCAGGGCTTGCCCACCGGGTTAAAATCCACCCCGTAGGAGCGGTTCATTTTGCTGTTGGTAAACAGGATAGTGCCGTCAAGCGGGTCGGTTACCATCAGCTGCAAATCGATGCCCGACAGCACATTCAGAAAGTCCTCACTCAGCTTGCGGGTGCCCATTTCGTTTTTCTTGTCCCGGCGTTTCAGGCGGCCCACCAGCACAACGATGACCGCAAGCACCAGAATGATTGTGAGGATCTTGACAATGTCCCAATCTTTATACGCAAAGAACACCCCCGGCTCAGAGAAAAAGTACAGGGAATACGCCACCACCAGAACACCGCTCAATGCTCCCCCAATATACCCGTCGGCGCAGGTGAAATACACCACCGGGAGTATGAGAAGCATCATGGGGTTTGGCACTTGCAGCGTGTACACCAGCAAAATGGCCAGGGCCGATACCGGTGCGCTGAGCAGGCGGTTGATTATGTGCATTTTGGACGATTGCCTCTTTGCCATCATTGTTCCCCCTATTTTGGCGTGTCGTGTTCCGTATGAGCGAACAGAAGGGGCGTGTGTCATATTGGCATCCGGCAGTAGGTGGCGGGGACCGGTCATATGGATTAATTATAAATTTTGGCGGAACAGGGGAAACGCCCGAAAGGGTGTACTAAAATGTTAAAAATTTTGTCGAACCGTGTAGGCGAGGGGAAAGCAAAGCTGCCCTGCCTGTATCCACAGGCAGGGCAGGCATGGGGCGCCGTATCAGTTGTCGAAGCCGCTCTTGGCCTCAATGGCGGCGGTCAGCTCCTGGATTCGAATCAGCTGGCCCTGTATCACCCTCAGATTTGCATGGATGACTGTCAGAGTCGTTTTCATAAACTGGGATATGTTGGCGACATTCTCTCCCAGAGCCAGCTGGGTCGACAGCAGTTCCTGCGTGAGAGCCTCTACGCTAAGGTCGGCGGAGGTGCCGCCTGCGGTACCGTGCTGGGACACATCAACACATCCTTTCAATAGGGGTACACATATTTATCGCAGGCCATCCCGGTGATCTCTGTGGAGGCCGACCGTTTGGCGCCGCTGCCGGACGGGGTGTCGGTGCGGTGCCTGCGGGGATCCTCCTTCAGCTTAAACTGGGCGATCAGCTGCTGCAGACTCATGGCCTGGCTGCTCATCTCCTGGCTGGCAGCGGCGCTTTGCTCGCTGGTGGCGCTGTTTTGCTGCACCACCTGGGCCACCTGCTCCATGGCGTGGGAAACCAGCAGTGTGGCTGCCTTTACGTCCTCGCTTTGATCCGAAACCTCCCGCAGGGATTTGCCGGTTTCCGCAATGCCGTCGATGATTTGCGACAGGCTCTCGGAGGTTCTCTGGGAGTGGGAGAAGCCGGCCTCGGTTTTGCTGATGTTGGTGGAGATGAGCACGGCGGTTTCCTTGGCGGCGTCGGCGCTCTTTCCGGCCAGATTGCGCACCTCGTCGGCGACTACGGCAAAGCCTTTGCCATGGACACCGGCCCGGGCGGCCTCAACCGCCGCATTCAGCGCCAGGATGTTTGTCTGGAACGCGATGTCGTCGATGGACTTGATGACATTGCCGATGGATTGGCTGGCCTCGCTGATTTCGTGCATGGCGTCGGTCATTTGGCCCATGACCTCGCTGCCGCTTTCCGCAATGCGGCTCATGTTGGCGCTTTGCTCGGCGGCCTGCCGCGCCGTCTCGTTGCTGACGCTCATCTTCTCGTTGATTTCACTGAGAGAGGCGGATATCTCCTGAATGGTGGCGGCCTGCTCGGTGCTGCCCTGGGCCAGGCTCTGGGCGCCCATCGCAATTTCGTTGGAGGCCGTTGCCACCTGCAGGGAGATGGAATTGATGTCATTGAACATCTCGTTCATGTTGCCGACCATGTTCCGCAGCGAAATTCCCATGGTGTCGCTGTCGCTGAGGAGGTTGATTTCTACGGTGAGATCCTTGTCGGCCACTGTGCCGAGGGCCTCGGCCATGTAATTCATCCGGTCGACAAACTTGGTGAAGGCCAGAATCGTCTGCCCCAGCTCGTCCTTGGCCTGCGCCTCTCGCAGCACATCCTCCTTTACCTCATCGGGGAAGATGAGATTTCCCGTTGTGCCAATTTGCATGGATACCATCTGCAGCTTGCCCAGCGGGCGGGTAATGGCGCGGGTCAGGGCGGCTGTGACGAAGAGGGAGAAGAGGACAGCCACCGCGCCGACGCCCAACAGAACAAACATCGTGGACAGGGAAGTGGCGATGGTTTTGTCGTTCAGGCCGGACGCGTCCTCGGATATGGTGTCCACATAGTTGTCCACCAGGGGGGCGAGTTCCTCAAAAACCTTGCGGGTGGAGGCGATGGCGCTTTCTGAACGCAGAAGAATCTCCTCTGTCTCCTCAACGGAGGCGCGAAAACCCTTGACGGCGTCCATCATGGTTTCGGTGGCATTGCGGGCCCTGTCGGTGGTGAGTATGCTGTGGATGGCAGCGCCCTTTTGCAGGATATCGTCGAGACCGTCGTACAGATCTCCCACAACAGACAGCTTTTGATCCAGCATCAGTTCACGGCTTTTCACACGAACCGTCTCCACCACATCGTTCATTTCCTTTACCGGCATTACCACGTTCCTGGCCCGCTCGATTGCCTGTACAGGGTCGGTTGCTCCCATGGTGATGATGACCTCGCTGACGATTTCGAACAGCTCGGAGGAGCTGACCGTCATCACAGAACCGTTTTTCTGCATGCTGCCAATGGCGGCCAGCGCCAGTTCGTCGTTGTCACCCACGGCGACCAATCCGGCTTCCACCAACTCAAACATGGTGCGCAGCGTGTGAATGTCCTCGGCCATGTACCCGCCCAACTGAGCCGACAGAGCCTCCATCCGATCCAGATGCTTGATGCAGGCCTCCAGACGCTCCAGCGCGATGTAATACTCCGATTCCGCTTCAATTGACGTAAAGACCGAACGGATTTCGATGCGGGCCAGGTTGAAGCTGTCCATCATCATGTTGGCCTCTCGCTGCAGGTCGTTCATCTGCGCAACCTGTGTCAAATCGGCGTTGCGGGTTAGGGAGGTGGTGACGGTGAGCGCGAGCATCACGGCTATCATGGCGATGACGGCGCCAAACCCAAGAAGCATTTTTTTGCCTACTGCAACGTTTTTCATTTCCTACACCCCATGCACCGCTCTGGGCCGCAAAGCGGTCTTTCTTTACTTTTTTCCATGATTATCAGACAAAACAGACACAAATTGTGCAGGATAATCAGCTCCTCCGGCACCCACCTTCGCTCACTGCCGCAGTCGAATCCCACAAAGCCAAGAATCTCCCCGTGCTGCTTCATGGGCATCGCCACAATGGACTGAATGGTGTCCTGCTTGTTTCCCTGCTCCAGCCGCTCTCTCAAGTTGCGGGGCAGCTGGGAGGCGTTGGTGGCGATGATGATTTCATTTTCGCAGAGCAAATCGTAAAAGCCGTCTGTGGAACCGTCCACCCGCTGAAACAGATGCTTGCTTTCGCCGCTGCCCTGGGCGCACCACTCGTACCGGTTGCTGAAAATGGTGCTTTCATCCCGCAGGAACACATACACGTGGTTTACCTTAAAATGAGTGCCGACAGTCTCCAATATCCTGTGAATCGCCAGTTCCGGATCCTCCTGTTCCAGAATGAGATCGATGCACTTGCTTTGCAGACCAAACAGGGAGGGGGTTATTTTATAGGCATCCTGGCTGTGGATCCAGTGCTTGAAATCCACCATGTCCGTCATCCATTCAGAGAAAACCTCCAAAGGGACGGTGAAATTGTCCTTCATGGACTCGATGGTGGGGCTGTCCATGGGCTTGCCGAACAAATAGCCCTGGATGAGATCGGCGCCGTTTTTGACGACGCTTCGCAGCTGCGCCCGGGTCTCCACCCCCTCCGCGATAAGCTTCATTTGATTGGCGTGGGCGGTTTCGGACATGACGAAATAGAAATACTGGAGATAGGTGTCGGTTTCGATGTCGCGGACAAAATCCCGGTCTGTTTTCAGGATATCGGTCGGCAAATTTTTCAGGTAGGAAAAGCCGGAGTAGCCGGTTCCAAAATCGTCCAGAGCCAGCATGATGCCGGTGGAGCGCAGCGCCTCTATCACCGAGTAAGTGACCTCGCCAAAGGGGAAGCGGGTGCTCTCCGTAATCTCCAGCAGCAGCCGGTGAAAGGGGTAGTCGTGCCTGTGAACAGCATCCAGAACGGTTTGCACGTAGTTTTGCTTGACCATCTGCAGCGCCGATACATTGACCGAGACAAAGAACCCGTCCAGTTCATCCAGCCCCATGCGCTTGCAGGTGGCAAGTGCCGTGTCCAGCACCCAATCGCCCAGGATGTGGATCAATCCCATCTCCTCCGCCTCCTGGATGAAGCGGTCGGGGGGAATGGGCCCAAAGGACGGCGATGTCCAGCGGCAGAGCGCCTCCAGCCCCCGCCAGGTGCTGGTGCTGGGGTCGACGATGGGCTGGTAGTGCACATCAAATCCGCGCATACCGGAAAGAATGTCCGACTTCAGTTCCACCTGCAGGCGCACATGATCCCGCGACTGTTTGTCACAGCCCGCGTCAAACACGGTGATGTGATGGTTCTTACGCGAAAGCTCAATGGCTTGATCCAGCAGATCCCGCACCTCCAGGCGGATGTCGCAGTTCAGTTCCCCCAGCACGGCAATGATAACCTGGGAAAAGACGGATATCTCCCGCTCCTCGACAGTCAGCAGCCAGGGTTGCCCAAACCGCAGTTCCAGTTCGTCGGCATACTGGCGCACGCGCTTCAGCTCCACGTTGCGAAACAGAATGCAGAACTGGTCGCCCTCGACGCGATACAGTTCCCCGTCGGAAAACCGACCGACCCACTCGGCGACCGCCTCCAGAAGCGCATCGCCCGTACAGCGGCCATAGGCCCTGTTTACCCTGTGCAGCGTCTCGATGTCATAACAGAGAAAGCAGACTGTTTCTGTACACGTACACACATGGCAGAGATCGTTCTTCAGCCGGTCAAGTCCCGGAATGTCACACAAAAGACACGAGCCGGCCTGAAGCGTTCGTTTCACAGAAAATCCCCTCCTTGCATATTGCATATGCCGGGCGCCCCGACAAACCGGGATACCCCGTGGAATGCCAATCCTTGCCGAAAATGGCGGCAAAAATTGGTCTGATGCGCGAAAAGCACCGCTTTTCATGCGCTTACACTAGCACAGAAAAAGCGGTGCTGTAAATAGACACTTTTGTCTAAAGTGCCTAAAATGGCTGGCCGAGAGGATGCACTGGTTGGATTTACCAGTTTTGCGCTGCCAGAGCGGCAAAGACTGTGGTCATTGCACCTGGACATCCATGTCCATATGCAGGAACATCCGCTGCAGGAGCCGTTTTACACAGTGAAGCCGGAGGGCCGACACGGATCCTCGCCGGAGCGGTAGCCGTACTTGTTCAGCAGCTCCAGATGGCCGGAGCACTCCGTTTTGCGATAGACTGATACGCAGTGCTTGTTTACCGTCGAGGAGGAGATCCCCATGCTGGCCGCGATGTCGCTGCGGTCTTTTCCGGCGAGAAGCAGGGTGAAAACCTCCCGCTCCCGCGGCGTCAGGGTAGAGGGAACCTCCGCCACCGCAGGGGGAGCAGCCTCCGCCGGTTCCGGTGCAACGGAGTGATCCCGCCACTGGGCCAGCTGAAAATTCTTTTTTGAAATAACAATATGAATGACCAGAAGCATCTGTCCCATCGCCAGCAGAATGGTACCAATCACAACAAGGCGGCTGGTGAGAAGGGGCTGCCATTGCTCCGGGAACAGGGGCGGAATGAGATACAGCTTAAACACGCGGAGCACAGCGAAGCCGGCAACGGACTGGGAGGGGGAAAGTCGGTCTCTGCAAAGGGCGATGGGAAAGAGGATGACGCACAGATCAATTCCGGCGGAGCTCATCATGTAAAAGAGAAGGAAAAACCGCACGCCTTCCACATCGGCAGACGCCAAGGACAGCAACAGGAAAAACTGAGCAAGAGCGCACGACACGACAAAAAGCACAGACAGTCCTCGCTTCTGGGCGAGGAAGCCCCCCAGAAAGTAGCCTATGCCAATCAGAAAAATGCTGGCAGGAAAGGCCGCGCCGTATTTTTCGGGGCTGGACTGGGAAAACAGGCTGAATATGTGCATGTCAAAGCTGTTGAACAGCTGGGTGACAACAAGCAGAATGGCGAACAGGATGAGAAGCCGCCGCCGGCGGGGAGCAGGCAGCAGCGTCTGGAACGATGCGCGCCATTCCGCCGAAGAGGGGAATGCTTTCTCCATTCTTTGCAGTGTAAAGTGCTTGTCTTTTACACCTATACAATGGGATTCCTCGCGGTCGACCCCCGCCGGTTGGGTATCCGATGGGGGCGGGGCCTCGTCTTGCCCACAGCGCGGAATCCATCGGCGGGAAAGCAGGAGAAACAGCGCACAAAGACAGGCGCAAACTGCATACACCAGACCGAAGTGGAGGGCGATGCTCCGAAACCGCTGAATGAGGGAGAGGGCGGCGTAGGCAGTCAGGGCACACAGAGTAAAGGAAAAATAGCTGTTGTACCTGTGGATGAGCATGCCGGCCCCCCAGAAGGTGTACACAAGCATGGCGGAAAGGCCGAGGCGCAGCAGAATGAACAAGGCCGGCGAAACGTATGTCACCTCAATGCACAGTGCGGCGGCGGTGCTTACCCCTGCGCCCGCCACAGCCGAGATCCAGGCCCTGTCCCGGTACCTATCCTGCACCAGAGCGGTGACAACAAGCCCGAGAATCGTTGTCAACTCATACAAGATGTTCCGTGCGTCCCACGGAACAGCAAAGTCAGACAAAAACACCGCCATCATCGAGAAGAGGATAGCAAGCCATATGAGGGCACTCGCTTTCACCGTCGCTCCATCCGGCTTGTCAGGCAGTTTTATATTGCGCATGATGAGTTTCCTTGCCGCCTTTCCCATTTACAGCGAATTCGCTAAAAAAGTTTACTGCAATAAAACACCGGGCCTGGCTCCGACAGTTGGAGCTGGCCGCGGTGTTGATTGGTAGTCACAGGAGCACGTCGCCGCTCCCTGTGATCACACGATCGACCCAGGGAAACGGTTGCCGGTGTGAGGGGCGGAAGAGCCCGTCATGCCGGGTGTGTTACACAATGTGCGGTCTTGGTGGGGGTATTATCCGAACATTGCACAC
>JAJDGX010000009.1 GCA_030265885.1 Ruminococcaceae bacterium OttesenSCG-928-L11
AAACAATGGAACAGACAAAAGAGGTAAGCGGAATAACCAGCAGCAGGCCTGCCACGCCGACCAGGGACTGCAAAATCTCCACCACGATCATTTCCTTGTTGAGCAGGACAGCCAGGGAGTCGTTGTAGGCTATGAGCAGCACTACCAGCGACAGGGAACTGCCGATGTAGGCCAGCAGCAGGGTGTTGGACATGGTGCCGATGATATCACGGCCAATGTTCATGCCGGAGCGCATAATGTCCCCGGCTTCCAGCCAGGGGTCGGTCTGAAAGACCTCGTTGAGGGAGGAGGAGATGGAGATGGACACGTCCATAATCGCGCCCAGGGCACCGATGGTGATGGCAGCGAAGATAATGGCGTTGAGGTTGATGGGCTGGTCGGTGTTGAGGTACAGCAGATAGACGGAATCCTCATCGATGAGGCCGGTCAGGCCAAGGAGCCTGTCCATAATAAGGCTGAGGATACCGGATGCCGCAAAGCCGCACATGCAGCCAATCCCGGAGCAGAGGCTCTTTCGGTTGGCGCCGTTGACGACAAGGATTGTCATGGCGATGATAAACGCACCGGTCATCACGGTGAACAGATAAATATTCTTTCCCGACAGAATGGCCGGAATAAATACCGCGAATATGGCCAGACAGGTGAATACCAGGGCGACGATGGTGTGCACGCCCTTGCTGCGGCCAAACACAATCATCAGGATAAACACAAAAATCCCCATGATAAGCAGGGTATCGGTGCGGCGGTATTCCTGTAGCACCCATCGGACATCTACGTCATCCTGGGGCGAATACTGCAAAAACACATTGTCACCCACGCGGACATCCCGCAGGTGGTAGGGGCTGAAGGGGTCATCCAGGTGCATGGCCTCCAGCTCCACGTCTTTGAATTCCCCTTCGGTGACGCGGGCGGTGAACAGAGTGGTGGTGGAGACCATAATCTGATCCGCCATCATTTGCTCTTCGGTAAAGGTTTCGCCAATGGACACTACCTTGGCCTGAACAATCAGCTGGGTGCTGTAGGCGGTGAACTCCGGGATATCCCGGACGGCGTACTGATGGCCGACAACAATATACACAATCGAGAGTACCACGGTGAGTATGTATACGGCAATCCCGATTCGCTTCTGTCTGGTTTCGTCATCAACAAAGGGGTGGAGCCTTGACCTGTTAAAAAAGCTAAACAATTTCTTCACGTATCCACGATTGCCGGGCAGCTGCGCGCAAACCGGTGATTTTTGCGCACAGCCTCCCAGGATTGCTCCCGGGAACAATCCAACCTCCTCAATATAAATATGCAAATATACAAATATGCAAGTATGCAAGTATGAAGCCGATTGAACAAAGAAAAATCGGCTTTTCGAGACTATCCCATGCCGCGACTTACTCGTGCTTATCGGCTTTGTCTGATTTTAGGGTGAAAACCCGGGCCAGACAAAACGCAAGAAGCAGACACAATACGGTTTTCACTATATTCCAGTACATACTGTCAAAGGCAGCGAACGGCAGAAGGGTGTGCCGCCGCGCTGCGCCTCCTCTCTCTATCCCATCAGGGATAGGGTAATGTCAGCGGGGTGTGGCCCGGCCGGTAGTCAGGCGGGTCGAATGTGAAGGTTTCGCACAAAATCGGCTTCTGTGTGCAGTTCGTCGGGATGCAGGGTATCGGCGTTGCCGACCAGTCTGGCCATAATGCCGAGCCGGTACTCGTTGGGGTATTCCAGCGCACCCTGATCCGGCAGGGAGTACACGCAGGTGGACAGTGTCAGGAACTTGTCGTCCGGGGAATACTCGTAGCTGTAGCGATACAGGGACTGCTCGCTGACGGTTTGGAACATGGCGGCAAAGGCATCCTCGTCGAGAGTGCCTTTGTTGTAGGGCACACCGGTGGTGGAGTAAAAGACGGCGACGACCTCCCAGACCAGGTTTTCCTTTGTAGTGGAAAAATAGAGGTAAGGGTGACTGCGGGCGAAATCCTCCTCCAGGTACCAGCGCATGGGGCCGAACTTGGCGTCAAACTTGCTGTCGCTGAGACTGTGGCCGTAAATGGCAGTGTTTTTGCCCAGAGCCGCAGCGGTGCCGTCGCCAAAGGTGCAGTCCTTGTCGGCGTAATAGACGCCGCTGTTGGAGTGGCGGCGGTCAAAATTGCGGCGGAGGTAGTAGTCGTTGTCTCCCTCCCGCCAGAGGACGACATCGTCGATGCCGGTGTCCGGCACGGTGAGCCAGCCCACTGTATCCTCGTTCAGTGCCTGCTTTTGGGCGGCCTGGACGGCGAGACCGTGGGACTGTACGGTACGGGAGCGGGACAAAGACGGCGCCGTCTGCTCGCCGACAGAGGGGGAAAACGCGGCCTGAGGCGAGAGAATGGGATGAGGGGCGCTGTCTTGAATGGCGGTGAGGATGAAGCCTCCCAGCAATCCGATGCAAAATGCGAGGGTAAAGCTGACCTTAACCTTGGTGGGGACCATTGGGTTCCGTCTCCTTACTATAAATAATAGCGAAATTCCCCGAAAAGTGCAAGGGGGAGGGCGCTTTCGCAATCGAAGAGTCGCTGCGAGAGGTGTGCTGTATATAGCATATCCGGATTTTGGCTGTTCATGAGAGCGAAACTGAAATTTGACGGGGAGGGGTTGACAAGGGGGAAACATAGTGCTATACTAGCTTACAATAACAGGCAAAATGCACAGACGGGGAATAGTAGCTGCAGACAAACCTTACAGAGAGCCACGGGTTGCTGGAACGTGGCAGGTACGGCTGAAGCGAACTCACCCCTGAGCAGTCGGCTGAACACAGTAGGCGCGAACGGATTCCCACCGTTACAGGGGAGCGGCGTTGTTGGACGTCGACAGAGCGGATTTCCCCTTAGGGGAGATCAACGGAAGTGGTACCGCGGAATCTTTTTTGGTTTCGTCTTCTTTATGGAGACGGGCCTTTTTTGTTTTGGACCACATTTGCGCAACATCCATTTATTCAAGGAGGAGTTCCCATGGCAGAGCAGATGGTACAAACCGAGACCACCGACATTATCACAGGCAAGGTGTTCGACACACAGTTTGTGGAGATTACCTTTGGCAAGCTGCTTGACCGGGTTGCCGGGATGTTCCCGGACAGGCCGGCCGTCAAGTACATTGACCGCCCCTACGAGCGCACGTGGAAGGAATTCAACGAGGAATGCAACCGGGTGGCCAAGGGGCTCATCCGTATGGGCGTAAAAAAAGGCGACCATGTGGCTATTTGGGCCACCAATGTGCCGGAATGGCTGATCACCATGTTTGCCAGTGCAAAAATCGGCGCGGTTCTGGTTACAGTCAACACCAACTACAAGGTGTTTGAGCTGCAGTATCTGCTCAAGCAGTCCGATTCCAAGGTGCTGGTGATGACAAGCGGCTTCAAGGATGTGGACTACGTCAAGACCATCTACAAGCTGTTCCCGGATCTGCCAACCTACGCACCGGGCACCTATTACAACGAGGAATTCCCCCACTTGCAGTCCTTTGTGTACATCGGGGAATCCACCCCGGCGGGGATGTACCACTTTGACGATTTGCAGGGGCTGGGGGGATACATCTCCGACAAGCAGCTGGAATTGGTTGGGGAATCCCTGCGCCACTCGGACGTGGTCAACATGCAGTATACCTCCGGCACGACGGGCTTCCCCAAGGGGGTTATGCTGACCCACTACAACATCGTCAACAATGGCTTTTCCATCGGCAACTGCATGAAGCTGACTGAGGAGGATCGATTCTGCATTCCTGTGCCCTTTTTCCACTGCTTTGGTGTGGTGCTGTCCATCATGGCCTGCGTCACTCACGGCAGCTCCATGGTGCCCCTGGAGTATTACAATCCCATCAAATTTCTGCAGGCCTGTCAGGACGAGGACTGCACGGCGGTCAACGGCGTTCCCACCATGTTCATCGCGGCCTTTGAGCACCCCGATTTCCCCAAATATAAGTTCCGCCGCCTGCGCACCGGCATTATGGCGGGCTCACCCTGCCCGGCCAAGGTAATGCAGCTGGTGGTGGATAAAATGGGCATGAAGGACATCACCATCGTGTTTGGCCAGACGGAATCCTCCCCCGGCTGCACCCAGACCCGGGCGGATGACCCTGTGGACGTGCGGGTCAACACGGTTGGCCGTCCCCTGCCCGGCGTGGAGTGCCGGATCGTGGATCCGGAGACCGGCAAGGAGGTCGGCATTGGGGAGCAGGGCGAGTTCTGTGCCCGGGGCTATAACCTGATGCGGGGCTACTACAAGATGGAGGAGGCCACCCATGCCGCCATTGACGAGGACGGCTGGCTGCACACCGGCGACCTGGCCACGGTGGATGCCGACGGCAATTACCGCATCACGGGCCGCATCAAGGATATGATCATCCGCGGCGGCGAGAACATCTACCCCAAGGAGCTGGAGGAGCTGCTGTACACCCACCCCAAGGTGAAGGATGTGCAGGTTGTCGGCGTGCCCAGCGAGGCCTACGGCGAGGAAGTGACGGCCTGCATCGTGCTCCGGGACTTTGTGAAGGAGTGCACGGACACCGAAATCAAGGATTTTGTGCGGGAGAATATGGCCCGGCACAAGGTGCCAAGCTATGTGGCGTTTATGGAGGAGTTCCCTATGACGGCCTCCGGCAAAATTCAGAAATACAAGCTGCGGGACTGGGCGGTTGAGAAATTCGGGTTGGATACGGCCCGGAAAAAGAAGAACTCCCAGACGGCGTAGCGTTGAGCGGGAAGAAACCGGGTTTTCACCCGGTTTCTTGTCGTTTGCGGACAGGGAGCGACTGCGTCTGCGCGGATAAAAAGCGTCTATTATGCGTCATAAGAGTCATAAACATGCAATTTGGTGCTCGAGAGGTGTGCTTTTTTAGAAGATTTGAATGATAAATGGACGGATTTCTGCCAAAATATGCAAAATATTGGATTCGGGGCTTGGAATATGGTATAATGATAGAAGTGCAGGATTGACAGAAACAGTCGTGCCTCTATATTTCCATTTGGGAGCAAGCTTTATGCCAACAATAAACAAATCCAAGATGGCCGATGTGTTCCGGTCAACCGTGCCGGAAGCAAAGCGCCATGCTTTTTTCTGCGATTTATATCAGACGACCTACCGCACCATTGTTTTGATAGGGACTCTTGTAGTTCTCTTTGAATGCATTATGATGACAATGGTGTTTATGAAGGCCGGCCCCATGAGTGTCTCCCGAACACGAACCGTCTATTTTTTTATGTATGCCTTTTTGTTTTTTGTGACACTGGCGTGTGTGATTTATGTGCTGGGGAACAAAGCTCTGTTTGAAAAGAAGCCCCGGATATTCCAGCTAATCTGCAATGTCTATGGCATGGTGGTCTGTCTGTGGGGCAGCATGATGTCGGCGTTTTCCCACCAGTTTTCACCGGATATCAGCGTATTCCTGTATGTGTCGCTGTGTGTGGCGTTCTTTATACCCATGAGCCTGTGGCAGGCGGTGCTGGTATTTGGCGTGAATCAGATTTGCTTCCTGATAGGGGCGATATACTTTTCCCCTGCGGGTCAGAGCATGATGGCCACTGCCATCAACAGCCTGTTTACCACGTGCCTGGCGGCGGCGATGGCCTCTATGCTGTACCGCAACCGGGTGAATGCCTTTATGAGCCGCTCCATTATTGTGGAGCAGAATCAGCAAATTCGCAGCATCAACGAGCAGCTGCAGCAGCAGGTAGTGACGGACGAGCTGACCCGCATCCACAACAGGCGGTATCTGGAACGGGAAATCCCGGCCGCTATTTTGGAAGCCCGGGACAATAACCGGCCCATAGCCGTTATGATGCTGGACATCGACAACTTCAAGCAATACAACGACATTTACGGCCATCGGTCGGGGGATCTCTGTCTCCAGCAAATTGCCTCCCTCATCAAGCAGGCGACGCCGGAGGGGGAAAATCACATTGCCAGGTATGGCGGCGAGGAGTTTGTGGTGCTGCTGATTGGCATTGAGCAGCAGGAGGTGGAGGCGACGGCCCACGCCATCCGGGAGACGGTGGAGCAGGCGGATATCCCCCACACCGGGTGCCCCCGGGGACACGTGACGGTCAGCATTGGTGTGTGCTTTTCCGGCGGAGAAGGGCATTCTACCTTTGAGCAGATGCTGCGGTACGCCGACGATGCGTTGTATTACGCCAAAGCATATGGCCGCAACCGAGTAGAGCTTTACGGAGGTGTCCTCCAATAGTAGGTTGAACCGGCGGACATGCCGCTTCGCGGAGTGCCGGGGAGCACGATTACTTGCTGCCGTATGATAAAAAGGAAAAGCCTTCGTCCCGTGTGATCGGGGCGAAGGCTTTGGTTTTGTCGGTGATGCACATGCCTTAGAACGAGGAAACCCGCAGCTTGAGTCGCAGCTTGTCGGAGATCATGGCGATAAACTCCGAGTTTGTCGGCTTGCCCCTGCCGTTGTGGATGGTGTAGCCAAAATAGGAATTGAGGGTGTCGACGTCGCCCCTGTCCCACGCAACCTCGATGGCGTGGCGGATGGCCCGCTCCACCCGGGAGGCGGTGGTGTTGTTCTTTTTGGCGACAGAGGGGTAAAGCTGCTTGGTCACGGAATCGATGATTTCGGGCTGCTGGATGACCATGATGATGGAATCCCGCAGGTAGTGGTAGCCCTTGATGTGGGCAGGCACGCCGATCTGGTGGATGATCTCGGTGACAAGAAGCTCCAGATCCTGGGGGCCGCCGGAAAGGCCCGAGAAAAAGCGGCCGGTATTGCGCGCCGGTGCTGTGCTGTGGGATTTTGTCAGCTGCATGATGCGCTCCACCAGTACCTCGGTTTCGATGGGGCGGAGGAAGTGATAGGTAACGCCGCTGGCGGTCAGCTCCTTTTCAATTTCGGGGCTGTCGAAGCTGGAGATGGTCATAAAAAGAGGCTGCTTGAGGCTGCTGTCCGCCCGGACAGTATTCATGACGCCGATTGCGTCCAGCTGGGGCATGCAGACATCCATCAGCACCGCGTCGGGCCGGTACTCCCGGATGGCCTCGCACACTTTGACGCCGTCTTTCTGGGTATGCATGGTGTCAAAGTTGTACGCGCTGAATATTGCGGACGCCTTGGCGACGAATTCCTGGCTTTCGCCCGAAATCAGAACTTTCAACTTCGATGTCATTTTCATCCACTCCATAATAATTTCCAATATTTGACATTTGGCATTTTCCATAGATTACCATATTATGGAATAATTTGCAACCCTTTGTCAAAAATGTAAATAAATTATTTTCTGTACCGATTATACTTGCTTTTTGTGCAAGTTGTCAAATTTGCACGGAGCGATCGGCGGGGAGCGGCGTGTTGACAAATGGCGCGGGAAAGGGGAGAATGCCGGCTGTTTATGCGGCGATGCCCCGTTCTGCGGCGGCCAGCTGCGCGTCCATGTTTTCGGCAAATACGGCGTAGCCTCGGGTGGGATCGTTGACAAATACGTGGGTGACAGCGCCCACCAGCATGCCGTTTTGGATGATGGGGGAGCCGCTCATCCCCTGGACAATGCCGCCGGTCGCCGCCAGCAGAGCGGGATCAGTGACGCGGACAATCATATTTTTGGTGCTGGAGGAATCCAGATAATTGATTTTTTCGATGGCAATGTCAAACGCCTGGGGCTTGTTGCCGGAGATGGTGGAATAGATAACGGCGGGGCCTGTGACAACCTCCTGCTTGTGCGCCATGGGGATGGGATCCGCTTCCAGGAGTTTTTGCTCCAGAACGCCAAAAATTCCCAGTTCGCAATTGAGGCGCAGCTGACCGATGGCCCGGGCGCTGGTGAAGGTGCCCTTTAATTCTCCCGGCTTGCCGGACTCTCCGGCGTTGACGCCGTTGATGTTGACGTTGACGATTTCGCCGCTGGAAAGGGGCATCAGCTTGCCGGTGTCCACATCGCAAATGGCGTGGCCAAGGCCAGCAAAGCCCATGGTGTTGGGGTTGTAATAAGTGAGTGTGCCGATACCGGCGGAGGAATCCCGCACCCAGATGCCGGCCTTGTACTGGTGGTCGTAGTCGGTTTGAACGGGCTGCAGGTAGACGCTCATAGGTGTGTCGCCGCGGATCAGAGAGATCTCGACCTCGTTGCCCTGGCTGTTCATCATGTGGTTTTTGACATCCTCGTTGCGGGTGAGGGGGATGCCGTCGATGGAGAGAAGGATGTCGCCGATTTTTAGGCCGGCGCTTTTGGCGGGGTTTACGGTTTCGATGCCGGATTGTATGTCGCTCATACCCACGATCATGACGCCCTTGGTAAACATTTTTATGCCAAAGGGCGCGCCGCCGGGAATGACCATCTTGCGGGGGACGACCTGAACCGCCACCTGCTTGAGAGGAATTTTGCCGTATAGGCTCAAATCCATTTGATATGTTGTGGGTTCACCCTGCCATGCCGCTGCCACAGCCTCCCCGGTTGCGGCGACAGAGGCGCTGATGGTCGAATGGATGCGCAGCTCCCCACCCTGATCAATCTGGAAGGTATCGGGCAGCTTTGCCTGAATGACCAGTGTCATGGTGAGGAGCGCCGTAATCCCCGCAGACAGCACCGCTGCCAGTCCTTTGCATATTTTTTTCATACAAGCTACGCGGCCTCCCCAAGGGGACAACCGCTCCTCCTATTGCAATTGTTAGCTGATCGATATCAAAATGCCGGCCGGCAGCGTGAAGGATGGCGGGAATATGCCGGTTTGCATGCAATGCTGCCGGGCCGGCGCACAGTTTGCGCCTTATTACTTTGCCATGGATGATCCGAATTATTTGAGTAAAATTTATTGCAATTTAGTTTTTTATTTCAAAATTGGATCGGAATTTTTCTTTACAAAAATGCATAGGGCGGGTAGAATAAAGCTTGTATGAAATCGGGGAAATGGCGTTTGAAGGATTTGCCTTAAAAGGGGTGTTTCGCCTTCGAATGCTGTGGAAAGGCGGGGGCGTTGTGCGGGTGGCAATTATTGGCTCGCGGGAATGCGGGCACATCACAACGGATATGATTGCGAGGCGGCTGCCGGAAAACTGCAGCCGGATCATCAGCGGCGGCGCCCGGGGTGTGGACACCATCGCCGAGCAGCTGGCCGACGAGCTGGAGCTTCCGTTCCAGAAGTTTTTGCCCGACTACGAGACCTTTGGCAAGCGGGCGCCTCTTGTGCGAAATTTGCAGATCATCGACAGCGCCGATTTGGTGCTGGCCTTTTGGGATTTTGAATCCCGCGGCACGGCCCACACCATTGTACAGTGCCTGCGCAGGCAAATCCCCGTACGCATCTATCAGATCTCCCAGTTGATTGAATTGTAGACATATTTTACGCGGGGTCTGGAAAAAGACTGTCGGATTTCTATGAGAAATCTGCCGCAGCGCTTTCGTTGGGTGAGTTTTCTTGAAAAAACAGGAAAAATAGTATAAAATATATAGCCATACAGAATCTCCGGGTTTCGCTTGGCGGAATTCTGCAATTTGGCCGACGTTTGGATGGATGAAAATGAAGGTATTGGTAGTAAATGCGGGAAGCACATCCGTAAAATTCAAGCTGTACGACATGGCGGATCAGAGCGTGGTGGCCGAGGGCAACTGCCAGCGGGTCGGCCTGAAGGACAGCGAGATAAAGTATGTGGACACGGCCGGGAAAAAGTTCCTCTTCACCGAGGATCTGGCCAACCACAACGCCGCCTTTGCCAAGATTATGGCTCTGCTGACAGACGGGGAGACAAAGGTCATCGGTAGCATTGGGGAAATCGACGCCGTGGGGCATCGAGTTTCCATGGGCGGCCCCAAGTATGTGAAAACGGTATTCGCCGACGAATCGGTGCTGGCGGAGGCGGACGCCCTGTCCGACATTACACCCCTGCACAACCCGCCCCAGGTCAACGCCATCCGCGCCTGCAAAGAGGTGTTTGGCGACGCCATCCCCATGACGGTGGGCTTCGACACGGCGTTCCACCAGACCATGCCGGAGACGTCCTACATCTACCCCATTCCCTATGAGTATTATGAGAAGTACCATGTTCGCCGGTTTGGCTTTCACGGTCTCTCCTATCAGTTTGTGACGGATCGCTACGCGGAGCTTACCGGCAACCCTCTGGACAACCACTGCATGGTGGTGTGCCATCTGGGGGGCGGCGCGTCCGCCACCGCCATCAAAAACGGCAAATCCATGGACAACACCTTCGGCTTCGGCACCGGACAGGGCTTGCTCTGCGGCAGCCGGGCAGGCAGCTTTGACCATGTGGCGGTCGGATATATTATGAGCAAAACCGGCATGACTTATGAAGAGGCCGAGGAAATGCTCCACAAGCAGTCCGGTCTGCTGGGAATATCCGGTATTTCCAGTGACGAAAGGGAAATTGAGGACGCCGCTGCCCAGGGCAACAAACGGGCCCAGCTGGCTCTGGACGTCATGGCCCAGCAGGTGAAAAAATACATCGGCGCCTACGCCTTTGAAATGGGCGGGCTGGACACGCTGGTGTTTACCGGCGGCATCGGGGAAAACTCCGACATCATGCGGGCCATGGTCTGCGACGGGCTGGAGGCCTTCGGCATTCGGATGGACAAGGGGCTGAACGTGGAAAAGAACCGCAGTGAGGCCAATATCTCCGCGGCGGATTCCACAGTGGATGTCTGGATTATCCCCACCAATGAGGAGCTTGTCATCGCCCAGGACACCGTGAAGCTGATAGCGGCCGCAGGGAAATAATCCCCGCCGGAAGGATAGATATGAAACCGAATGAATTGCTGGACTTCCTGTCTCAGGATGTGATTATCGTAACGGGCCACTACGGCTCGGGCAAGACCAATTTCGCCATTAACCTGGCGGTGGATCTGCGGGCGGCCGGCCACAGCGTGACACTGGCGGATCTGGACATCGTCAACCCCTACTTCCGCTCGGCGGATTTTAAAGAGGAAGCGGAGCGGTTGGGCATCGATTTTGTGGCATCGGCTTACGCCAATTCCAATTTGGACATCCCCTCTCTCAGCGCCGGGGTGGACGCCAAAATCGGCGCGGGGGGCAAGCTTATCATCGATGTGGGCGGCGACGACGCGGGGGCCTACGCCCTGGGCCGCTACTCCGCCCGAATCAAAGAGACCGGCTACACCATGCTCTATGTGGTCAACGCCTACCGCTATCTGACCCGGGAGCCGGAGGAGGCGCTGGAGCTGCTTCGGGACATCGAGACCGCCTCCCGGCTAAAGGCCACCCACATTGTCAACAACTCCAACCTGTCCTGGCAGACCGAGGTGTCGGATGTGACCCGTTCCGTCCCCTACGCCCAAAGCGTGGCGGAGCTGGCGGGGATTCCCCTGGCGGCAACGGCGGCCAGACGGGATGTGGCGGAGCAGCTGAGTGAAAAACAGGGATTTTATCCTGTGGATATTTATGTAAAGGTCCCCTGGAATCCGGGGGAGTGACGAGTGTGGCCCGGCGGATTTCCCGGCTTTTCATCGAGTCGGGGAGTTCGCATAGGTCGCGATGAAGTGAGGATTGGAGAGGAAGAGACTATGGCCAACAAGGTGACAGTCAACGCCGAGGTCTGCAAGGGCTGCGGGCTCTGCGTTCACGCGTGCCCGAAGAAGATCATGAAGATCGATCGGTCGCGGCTCAACAGCAAGGGGTACAACCCGGCAATGTGCGAGGATCCGGACACGTGCATCGCCTGTGCGATGTGCGGCATTATGTGCCCGGACAGCACCATCACCGTGGAAAAGGAGGACAAATAACATGGCGGAGCGCGTATTGATGAAGGGCAACGAGGCCCTTTCCGAAGCCGCAATCAAGGCGGGGTGCCTCCATTTCTTTGGCTATCCCATCACCCCCCAGACCGAGGTTAACGCCTATATGTCCAAGCGGATGCCCAAGATTGGCGGTACATATCTGCAGGCGGAATCGGAGATTGCCGCTGTCAACATGGTGCTGGGAGCGGCCTCGGCCGGTGTCCGTGCCATGACCTCCTCCTCCTCTCCAGGTATTTCCCTGAAGGCGGAGGGCATCTCCTACATGGCAGGCTCTGACCTGCCGTGCCTGATTTTGAATATTCAGCGGGGCGGCCCCGGTTTGGGCGGCATTCAGCCCTCTCAGGCCGACTACAACCAGGCCACCAAGGCCCCCGGCCACGGCGATTTGCACATTTTGGTATTCGCCCCCTCCACCGTGCAGGAAATGGTGAACACCGTGTTCAAGGCCTTTGATTTGGCGGAGCAATACCGCATGCCCGCCATGATTCTCGGCGACGGCCTGCTGGGCCAGATGATGGAGCCGGTGGAATTTCCCGCCGTGGAGGTGACACCCGCCGCCAAGCCCTGGGCCACCAACGGCATGCACGGCAAGCGGGGAAAGAATATCGTCAACTCCCTCTATCTCCAGGCGGATATCCTGGAGGAGAAGGTGCTGGAGCGCCAGAAGCGCTACGAAACCATCGAGGCCAACCACTCCGA
This sequence comes from Ruminococcaceae bacterium OttesenSCG-928-L11, assembly GCA_030265885.1. Lineage (GTDB taxonomy): Bacteria > Bacillota > Clostridia > Oscillospirales > Ruminococcaceae > WRAV01. The sequence goes on from JAJDGX010000009.1 coordinate 12,432, forward strand.
GTGCGAGGAGTACCTGACCGATGACGCCGAGGTGCTGGTGGTTGCCTATGGGGCGTCCTCCCGCATTGTTCGCAGTGCGGTCAACTCCGCCCGGGAGCAGGGCATCAAGGCCGGTCTGCTGCGGCCCGTCACCCTGTGGCCCTTCCCCAAAAAGCAAATCGAGGCCGCTGCCGCCAAGGCAAAGACCGTGCTGGTGGTGGAGATGAGCACCGGCCAGATGGTGCACGATGTGCGCCTGGTGGTAGAGGGCAAGCGCCCTGTCCACTTCTTTGGCCATACAGGCGGCGTCATTCCCACTCCCGCCGAGGTGCTGGAGCAAATCAAACAATTATCCGGAGGTGCGAAGTAATGTCTGTTGTCTATCAAAAGCCAAGCGCCCTCACGGACGCGATTCTCAGCTATTGCCCCGGCTGTACCCACGGCATCATCCACAAGCTGGTGGCGGAAACCATCACAGAGCTGGATCTGCAGCAGAGGGCAGTGGGCGTGGCCCCTGTCGGCTGCTCGGTTATGGCATACAATTTCTTTGATTTTGATATGGTGCAGTCCCCCCATGGCCGCGCCCCGGCAGTTGCCACCGGCCTGAAACGGGCCATCCCCGAAAACATCGTCTTTACCTATCAGGGTGACGGCGACCTGGCCGCCATCGGCACAGCGGAGATTGTCCACGCGGCAACCCGCGGCGAGAGCATCGTGGTTGTGTTTGTCAACAACGCCATCTACGGCATGACAGGCGGCCAGATGGCCCCCACCACCCTGCCGGGACAGGTCACCCAGACCACCCCCTACGGCCGCGATGTCAACTACGCCGGATACCCCATTCGGGTGTGCGAGATGCTGTCTACCCTGGAGGGCGTGGAGTACGCCGAGCGCGTGGCGGTGGATACAGTCCCCAACATTCGCAAAGCGAAAAAGGCCATCCTGAAGGCGTTCCAGAATCAGGTGGACGGCAAAGGCTTCTCCATTGTGGAGGTTCTCTCCACCTGCCCCACCAACTGGGGGCTGACTCCTGTGGAGTCTCTGGGCTGGTTGAAGGACAACATGATGCCCTACTATCCGCTGGGGGTCTACAAGGATAAATCCTCGGACAAATCCTCGGATAAATCCGCAGAAGGGGGAAAAGCGTAATGGCGAACACGTTTAATATGGTCATCGCCGGCTTTGGCGGACAGGGCGTGCTGTTTACCGGCAAGGTTGTGGCCTATGCCGGCCTCATCGACGGCAAGGAAGTGTCCTGGCTGCCCTCCTACGGCCCGGAAATGCGGGGCGGCACCGCCAACTGCAGTGTGTGCATCTCCGACGAGCCCATCGGCTCGCCCCTGGTCACCCAGCCCGATGTGCTGGTTGCCATGAACGGCCCTTCCTTTGACAAGTTCATCGACAGTGTCGCCCCCGGCGGCAAGGTCATCGTGGACGCGTCCCTTGTCCCCAACGAAACCACCCGTACCGACATCGAGGTGTTTCGGGTACCGGCGTCCCAGCTTTCCCAGGACGAGCACCTGGAGGGGATTGCCAACATCATCCTGCTGGGCAAGGTCATCGGGGAAACCGGCATCGCCTCCATGGAGACAGTCGAAAAGGCGCTGGAAAAATGCGTGCCCCCGAAAAAGGCCCATTTGCTGGAGCACAACATCCGCGCCATAAAACTGGGCATGTCCAAATAGGATGCCGCAATAAATACAAATATGTTGTGATTATGACGCTCCTGGCTTGCATTTGCCGGGGGCGTTGTCACATTGTTGTTGCAAGCGGGTTGAAATGTATGGGGATTTGTGATATTCTTATTGTGTAACAGGAATCTTTGTTGATACTGCAAATTACCGTGATGCAAGGTTGTGATAGCGTGAAACATTGTACATACCGTATTTTGCCAGTGATTCTTTCGCTTGCCCTTGTATTGGCGATGACGGGCTGCAGCGGTTCGGGCAGCGGCACTGCCCACGCGGAAACGCAAAAGCGTCTGGATGAACTGGTCCAGGATTATGTAAACGAGCTGGAGGGCCTTATCATCCCCCTAAAGGAGAAGCCCGAGGAACTGAGCGAAAACGGCATCACTGTCTCTGCCCAGGGCGCCACCTACAATGCCGACGCCCTCCGCGAATTCTACAACGAGTACGGCGAGCGGAAAAGCGGCATGGTGACTTTTGTGTTTACCACCAGCACCAGCTTTGTGGTGACCCGCTTGGTGTTTGAGGCCGGATTTGGCTACTACATGCGCTATCAGCACAACGCCAAGGCCGAGGGCGACCTGCCCATAACAAACCGGTTTATCGACAACGTTGTGCTGGAGGAGCAGGACGACCGCATCCTTTTGCGCATTTACAACGAAAAAAAGGAAGTGGCCAGCTTCACCTTCCGCAACATTATAGTGGCGGTGGAGGAAGAGACGGCGGAGCCCATTGTCATTGTAAAGGATTGATCGGGGCGATTGTACTTAATGCGAATAGTCCGAAGATTTTAGAACCTGTATTCATAACAAGAAATGGTGAGATGGCGAGGGATTTTTGATGCCGCGCAAGCAGAAAAAGCGGCATAAGGCTGACGCCTATGGCGGTTTTTCTGGGAAGTGCGGCGCAAAAATCGCCGCCAGACCGCCGCTTCGGTTTATGAATACAGGTTCTCAACATGCCGCTTATGCGGCATGTTCTTGTATGGGCGAAAATGCGAGGGAGGAAACCGGTGCTTCATTTTGTGATTGGCGTGGCCGGCACAGGCAAAACCACCTGCCTGATGGAGGAGGTTTTGCGCACGGTGCAGAGCGGCAGAAAAGCGGTTGTGCTGGTGCCGGAGCAGTTCTCCTTCGAGGCGGAAAAGCTGGTGTATGCGACCCTGGGCCCCCGGCTGAGCCTGGAGGCGGAGGTGCTCAGCTTCACCCGGCTGTGCAACAGCGTGTTTCGCCGCTTTGGGGGCTTGTCGGGCATCGAGGTGACGTCGGCCTCCCGGTATCTGCTTATGTCCATGGCGCTGGACGAACTGCGGGATACCCTGACGGTCTACCGCAAAAGCGCGCTGAATCCCACCTTTCTGGATACCCTGATCGGCGCCTGCGCCGAGTTTAAGGCAGCCGGGGTGACGCCGGACAAGCTGGAGGACTTTGCCGCCGGCTGCGAGCAGGAATCCCTGAAAAGCAAGACGGAGGAACTGGCCCGGATATACGGCGCGTACCAGTCCATTCTGGAAACCGGCTACACCGACCCGGAGGACAGCCTGATTCGGGCGTGCAGGGTGCTGGAATCCCAAAACTACTTTGCGGGCTACGATGTGTATGTGGATGGCTTCACCGCCTTTATGGCGGGGGAGTATGAGTTGCTGCGCCATTGCATGGAGCAGGCGGAGCATGTGTGGGTGGCTCTGACTACCGACAGCCTCTTTGACGAACGGGGGGGAACGGGACTCTTTTCCGCCGTGCAGGCGTCGGCTCGCCGTCTGCGGGAGCTTGCGGGCCGAGCCGGGATTCCGGTGGCCTCTCCGGTAATGCTGGCTGAGCCTGTCCGCTATGGCGGGGAAGCGCTGAAACGGCTTGCCCGCTCCTATGGGGACATGCAGGTGTTTGACGGAAACACAGGCGACGGCTCCGTTGTGGTATCCCCCGCCGCCACTATCTACGAGGAGGCGCTGCAGGCGGCGGCGCGGATTGCCGGGCTTGTCCGGGAAGGGTACCGCTACAACGAAATCGCCGTAGTTGCCCGGGAGACGGACGCCTATCTACGCCCGCTGGAACTGGCGTTTTCCCGCTATGACATCCCCTATTTCATCGACGACGGGGAGGACATCGAAAACAAGGCCCTGACAGGGGCGGTGCTGTCGGCGCTGGATGCGGTCAAAAGCGGGTTCGACACCCTGTCCATACTGCTGCTGGCCAAGTCGCCGGTGATGGGGCTGGACGGGGTTGCGGTGGCGGAACTGGAAAACTACTGCTACACCTGGAATGTCCGGGGTGCTGTGTGGCAGGAAGATTTCGCGGGCAATCCCCGGGGGATGGCGGGGCCCATGGATGAAGGGGACGAGGCGCGGCTGGCCGCGGTCAACACAACCCGCCGCGCCCTTATGGAGCCGCTGACACAGCTGCGGGAACAGGTGCGCTCCGGGAACAGCCGCCGCTTTGCCGAGGGCATCTATCAGTTCCTGGAGCAAGTTCAGGCGGGGGACAAGCTGACCCAATATGCCCAACGACTGCCCCAGGGGGAGCGGGAGGCCTTTCTGGACGACTGCGCCATGCTGTGGGATCAATTGATGGGCGTGCTGGATATCTTCGGCGGCGCATTGGGGGATCGCAAGGTCAAACCGGCCCGTCTGTGCGAACTGTTTCGGCTGGCGGTGTCCGCCGCCGCGACGGACAGCCCGCCCCGCACGTTGGATCAGGTGCTGGTGGGCCGGGCGGATCGCATTCGGCCGGGGCCCATGCGGGCTGTTTTGGTGCTGGGTGCCAACGAGGGAATCTTCCCCCCGGCTGTCAGCACGGCGGGGGTGTTCAGTGACAGCGAGCGCAAGCTGCTGGCGGAGGGCGGAATATCCATCTCCCAGCCCAGCCTGCAGCAGGTGATGCTGGAGCGGTATTTTGCCTATTACGCCGTGACACTGCCGTCGGACAAGCTGGTGGTGACGTGGCGCAAATCGGATCTGACCGGCCGGGAACTGGCGCCGTCGGGGATTGTCATCCGCCTGCGGGAACTGTTCGGCGACGGTGTGGAGCAGCCGTGGGAGCCGGGTCTGCCGGAAATCGCCACGGAAAAGGCCGCCTGGGCCGTCTGCGCGGAGCAGTATGACCGAGACACCCCTCTGGCTGCCACGCTGCGGGCGTATTTTCAGCGATCGGACTATCGAACTGCCGGCGAAAAGCTGACCCTCGCGGCGGAAAAATGGGAGCACAGCCTGCGGGACAGACGGCTGGCCAAGGGACTGTTCGGCGACCGGCTGCGGCTTTCCCCCTCCCGGGTGGAGCGGTTTTACCGCTGCCCCTTCTCCTTTTTTGCCCAGGATGGCCTGGGGCTGCGCCGGCGGCAACGGGTGGAATATTCCCCGCTGGAATCCGGTAGCGTCATCCACCATGTCCTTCATGTCATGGTGCAGAGACACGGGGGCAAGGGGCTGGCGGAGTTGTCCCGACAGGAACTGGAACAGGAGATATCCGCCATCATCGGCGGGTATATGGAGGAGCGGGTGGAGACGGTCAGCCTGCTGCCGGAGCGGTTCAAGTACCTGTACAACCGCCTGTGCGGCACATTGGCCCGACTGCTGCAGCGCATGGGCACAGAGTTTGCCCAGAGCCGGTTTGAGCCGGCGGCAAGCGAACTTGCCATTGGCGCGGGCAAGGCGGTGGAGCCGCTGCGCCTCCGCACCGCCGAGGGCGCGGTTGTCACCGTGGAGGGCGTCGTGGATCGCATTGACGTGATGACGGCCTCCACCGGCAAAAAATACGTCCGGGTGGTGGACTACAAATCCGGCGGCAAGGAGTTCGCCCTCAACGATATTTTGTACGGCCTGAACCTGCAAATGCTGCTGTACCTCTTCACGCTGGAGGAAAACGGCACGGACGAACTGGCGAACTGCATCCCTGCCGGTGTGCTGTATATGCCGGTGCGGGAGCAGTTTGTCAGTGCGTCCCGCTCGGCTTCCGACGGGGAAATCGCAGCGGAGCGAGCCAAGAACTGGCGCATGAGCGGCCTGCTGCTGGAGGACGAGGAGGCGCTACGGGGGATGGAGGCCGACTTGGCCGGGGTTTTCATTCCCGCCAAGGTGAAAAAAGACGGCACGCTGGATTCCAAGTCCGCCCTTGCCACCGCCGCCCAGATGGGCAAGCTGGGGGAAAAGGTGCGGGAGCAGGTGACCCTGATGGGCCAATCCCTGCTGGAGGGCAAGGTACCGGCTGTGCCGGTGGAGACAGCCGAGGGCTCGGCCTGCCGCTTCTGCGATTACCGGGCGGTGTGCGGCTTCGAGGAAGGCGATCGCGTTCGGGCCATCGCCAAGCTGGACAGGGACGCGGTGCTGAAGCTTCTGTCGGAGGACAAGGAAAGCACGCAGGAATAGCTGAAATCATAAAATTGCATTCATTAAGTTTTTAGTCAAACTATTTTCAAAAAAGTTTGTGGGTTTGTGCAGAGCCCAAAGGTCTGCACAAGGGAGGAGGCAAGCCACATGGCGGAGCGAAGCTGGACAAAGCCGCAGCAGGACGCCATTGACGCACGGGGCGGCACGCTGCTGGTATCGGCGGCGGCGGGCAGCGGCAAAACAGCCGTGCTGGTGGAGCGGGTGCTGGGCATCATCTGCGACGCCCAAAACCCGGTGGATGTGGACAGGCTCCTCATCGTCACCTTTTCCATTGCGGCGGCGGCGGAAATGCGCCAGCGCATAGGGGCCCGACTGACTGCTCTCATCCGAGAGGAGCCGGGCAATCTCCACCTGCAGCGCCAGCAGGCCCTGCTGCAAAAGGCTCAGATCAGCACCATCCACGCCTTTTGCCTCAACCTGATTCGGGAGAACTTCCAGCATCTCAGCATCTCCCAGGATTTTTCCATCGCCGATACCAACGAACTGGAACTGATGAAAAGCGACTGCATCGCCGACTGTGTGGAGAAATTCTACGCGGAGGACACAAGCGGCTTGTTCGCGGAGCTGGTGGAGCTACTGTCCTCCGGCCGGGACGACTCCCGGCTGGTGCAGACAGTGTACCAGATCTACGAGTTCAGCCGCTCCCACCCCTACTACGAGGATTGGCTGGACGAGAAGGCCGCCCTGTATGGGGCGGATTTGCCGGTGTCCGAGACCATCTGGGGGGAGGAGATCCTGCGGTATGCGGGGGACAGCCTGGAGCACTGCAAGGGACTGGCGGCGGAGGGACTGCGGATCCTATACGACGCCGACGAAAAGCTGCAAAAGGCATATCTGCCCGCCTTTGAGGCGGATTTCCACCTGCTGACCGAATGCGTGAAACTGGCCCACGACTGGCAGTGGGACGCCCTGGTATCCCGGCTGCGGGCTTACGATTTTGGCAGGCTGGGCGCTGTGCGGGGGGAGGATCCCCAAAAGGAGCACCTCAAGGACACCCGCAAGCGGATCAAGGACACGCTGCAGGCGCTGCGGGACAAGTACCTCTGCGCCGAGGAGGCCGAGGCCAAAGCCGACATCGAGGATTTGCACCCCAAAATCCGGGTGCTGTTCGCCCTTGTAAAGGAGTTTGGCTGGGAACTGCAGCGGCGGAAAACAGAGAAACGGCGGCTGGATTTCTCCGACCTGGAGCATCTGGCCCTGCAGCTGCTGGTGGAAAAGGCGGACAGCCAATACCGGCGGACTGCCCACGCCGCCGTGGTGCAGGAGCAGTACGACTACGTGCTGGTGGATGAGTATCAGGACACCAACGAGGTGCAGGATCTCATCTTCACCAGCGTCTCCCGGGGGCAGGAGAACCTGTTCATGGTGGGCGACGTCAAGCAGAGCATCTACAGCTTCCGGCAGGCCATGCCGGAGATTTTCATGCGCAAAAAGGAAGTCTTTTTCCCCTACGATACCGGCCTTTTCCCGGCATCCATCTCCCTGGACACCAACTTTCGCAGCCGCCGGGAGGTAACCGAGGCCACCAACTTCATCTTCGGGAAGGTCATGACGGCGCGGATGGGGGAAATCGAATACGACGAGAAGGAGAGCCTAAAATGCGGGGCCCGGTACGAGCCCTACGACAAGGCCTCTCCGGAGCTGCTTTTGCTGGGGCTGCAGGGTCAGGAGGCCGACGGGGTGGAGCTGGAAGCCGCCGCGGTGGCGGGCCGCATCAAGGCGCTGCTGGACGAGGGATACCAGGTGTCCGGCCGGGACGGAATGCGCCCTGCCACCCCCCGGGATTTTTGCATCCTGCTTCGCTCCCCCAAAAATCGGGCCCGACAATATGTCAAGGCGCTGGAGCAGCTTGGCATCGGCGCATGGGCGGAAAACGCAGGCGGCTACCTTCAAACCCGGGAAATCGCCATGGTGGTCTCTCTGCTCAAGGCGCTGGACAACCCGCTGCTGGACATCGAACTGGTGGCGGCCATGCTGTCGCCTCTGTTCGGCTTTACCGACGACGACATCGCCGAAATCCGCCTGACGGCGCGGGGCGTTCCCTTTTTCAGCGCCCTGTCCGCCGCTGCCGAAGCGGGCAGTCCGAAGGCGGGGGATTTCCTGGCACTGTTTGCCGAGCTGCGGCGGGACGCGGATTTTCTGCCTGCCGACCGGCTGCTGCTGCGAATTTACGAAAAGACAAACGCCCTGGGAATCGCCCGGGTAATGCCCTTGGGTGAGAGCCGCCACGCCAATTTGCTGCTGCTGGTGGAGTACGCCACCCAGTATCACAGCATGGGCTACAAGCGGCTGGCCGGATTTGTGGGCTTCCTCTCCCGGCTGGAGGCAAAGGGCGGGGATTTGTACACCGCCAGCACCCTCAGCGATGGGGCCGACGTGGTGCGCATCCAGTCCATTCACCGCTCCAAGGGGCTGGAGTATCCCATCGTCATTCTGGCGGACACCGCCAAGCAGTTTAACATGGAGGATTTGCGTTCCAACACCATCCTCCACTCCCGGTTCGGCTTTGCCTGTGTGCGGCGGGATATGGAGACCTTCAAGCAATATCCCACAGTGCCCATGCAGGCCATTCGGCTGGCGGTGCAGAAATCCATGCTGTCCGAGGAAATGCGGATTTTGTATGTGGCGCTGACCCGTGCGCGGGAAAAGCTGATTGTCACCGCCGCCGTCAAAACGGATTTGACCCGCAAGCTAAAGGGGTTGGACAATGTGCCGGAGGACGGCAAGCTTTCCCCTTATGTGGTGGGAGAGGCCCGTGGCTATGCCGATTGGATTCTCATGTCCCTGCTGCGCCACTCCTGCGGGGTACCCTTGCGGGAGCGGGCCGGATGCGAGCATCTCCACCTGACCGACGACGGCAACCCCTGGGTCATCTCCATTGTAGAGGAGTTTGGGGAAGGGGCGGCAGAGGCAGAGGAGCGGCGGCGGGAATTTACCGCCGAAGTGGATCCTGCCCTGATGGCCCAGCTGGAACAGCAGCTGGCGTTCCGGTACCCCTTTGCAGGCCAGAGCACAATCCCCTCCAAGCTGGCGGTGTCGACCGTGGCCAAGGGCAAGCACGACGTGGCCCACCGGTTTGCGGCCCGCCCCGCATTTTTGACCGGGGAGAAGCTGAACGCCGCGGAAAAGGGCAACGCTCTCCACAAATTCATGCAGTTCGCCGACTACGAGGCGGCGGCGCGGGACACGGAGGCGGAAATCCGACGCATGGGGGAGAGCAGGTTCCTCTCCCGGACAGAGACGGCCAGTCTGTCCGCCGATGTGATTCGTCGGTTTTTCCAGTCGCCTCTGTACAGGCGCATTTCGGCCAGCCCCCGGGTTTGGCGGGAGCTGAAATTCATGGCCGCCTTCGGCAAAGAGGAACTGGGCGGACATCTGGAGGGTATGGACGACACCGGCAAGGTTGTCCTCAACGGCGTGGCCGACTGTGTGTTTCTGGAGGACGGCAAGGCCGTCATCGTCGACTACAAGACCGATCGGGTTAAAACGCCGGAGGAGCTCATCGAGCGGTACGCCGCCCAGCTAACCCTGTACCGCCGCATTTTGGAGCAGAGCCTGGAAACGGAAGTAAAAGCCTGTGTGCTGTACTCCTTTGCGCTGGCAGAGGAAATTATTGTGGAATCCGAATAGTAAAGCAAAGCGATAAAAACAGGGATTTGTGGATTTTCCCATTCAAAATTTGTTCACTTTACAAATAAACGGAAATACACTATACTATTAAGGATCAAAAGGTATACATGCAACAAGTCGGCAGAAAGCAGAGTTTCGTCAGGAAATTGGCGCGACTTTTCCGACGATAAGATATATTTGCCGCAATTCTACGCATATTACATAATAGGCGAAAGCGGCAACGACATTTACAGAGGAGTATTGCAATAGATGGATATGCTTTGTTCCAGATGCAGGAAGCGGATGGCCGTCCTTTTTCTGGCACACATGGAAAACGGCGAAATGAAAGATAAGGGCCTGTGCCTGAAATGCGCGCGGGAACTGAATATTCCCCAGGTGAAGGAAGTCATGGATAAGCTGGGCCTCTCCGATGAGGAAATCGAGACCATGAGCGACCAGATGACGGATTTGATGGGCGGAGAAGCCAACCTCGACGGCGATTTTGAAGTGGGGGGAGCGCAGCCATTGCCTTTTTTGCAGAACCTGTTTAACGGCGCGGGCAAGGACGACACCAACAAGCTGCAGCCCGTAAACAGCAGCGATGCCGGAAAATCGGAGCGCACCCGGGACGACAGCGCAAAGGATAAGGCCAAACGGGAGCAGCGCCGCAAGCGCAAGTTCCTGGATAATTTCTGCGAGAATCTGACGGAAAAGGCCAAAAACGGCAAGATTGACCACATTGTCGGGCGGGACAACGAGATTTACCGGGTCATCCAGATTCTCAACCGCCGCACCAAGAACAACCCCTGCCTCATCGGCGAGCCGGGCGTCGGCAAGACGGCCATCGCCGAGGGCATTGCCATACGCCTGGCCGACGGCAACGTGCCGCCCCGCCTGGCCGACAAGGAGCTGTTTTTGCTGGATTTAACCGCCCTGGTAGCGGGAACCCAGTTCCGCGGCCAGTTTGAGAGTCGGGTCAAGGGCCTTGTCAACGAAATCAAGGAGGCCGGCAACATCATCCTGTTTATCGACGAGGTGCACAACATCGTCGGCGCAGGGGATTCCGAGGGCTCCATGAACACCGCCAACATCCTGAAGCCCGCCCTGTCCCGGGGCGAGATCCAGGTCATCGGCGCCACCACCTTTACGGAATATCGCAAGTACATCGAGAAGGACGCGGCCCTGGAACGCCGGTTCCAGCCGGTCAAGGTGGAGGAACCCTCCATCAGCGACACCATCGAGGTGCTGCGGGGCGTCAAGGGCTATTACGAGAAATTCCACCGGGTTGTAGTGCCCGATACCATTGTCACCAACTGCGTCGTCCTCAGCGAGCGGTACATCACCGACCGGTTCCTGCCGGACAAAGCCATCGACCTGCTGGACGAGGCCTGCTCCTGCGCGACCCTGAAAAACGCTTCCCTGTCAGAATACGACACCCTGAACACCGAGCTGCGGGAGCTTATCATCGAGGAAGAGCAGATGGAAGCCGACCCCATGGACATCGATTACCAGCGGGTAGCGGAAATCAAGGCGGAGAAAATCCGCATCACTGACCGCCTCAAGGAAATTGAGCCCCAGGCCCTGGGCGTGCAGGTCACCACCGAGGATCTGGCCCGTGTGCTGGAGCTTTGGACGGGCATTCCCGCCAGCAAAATCCGGGAATCCGAGCTGCGCAAGGTGGCCAATCTGGCCAATGTGATGAAGAGCAAAATCATCGGACAGGACGAGGCCGTGGAGCTGGTAGCGGCGGCGGTTCGCCGTTCCCGCGTGCAGATAAGCGGCCGCAGACGTCCCGCGTCCTTTATCTTTGTAGGCCCCACCGGCGTCGGCAAAACCGAGCTGGTCAAGGTGCTGTCTCAGGAGCTGTTTGACGCCGCCGATCCCCTGATTCGCCTGGATATGAGCGAGTTTATGGAGAAGCACTCCGTATCCCGCATCATCGGCTCCCCGCCAGGCTATGTGGGCTATGACGAGGCCGGCCAGCTGACCGAGAAGGTTCGCCGCAAGCCCTATTCCGTTGTTCTGTTTGACGAAATCGAGAAGGCCCATCCCGATGTGATGAACATCCTGCTGCAAATACTGGACGAGGGGAAAATCACCGACGCCCAGGGCCGGGTCGTCAACTTTGAGAACACCGTCATCGTCATGACCTCCAACGCGGGCAGCAATCTGAAAAACACCTCGCTGGGCTTTAACAAGCAAACCCAGCAGATAGAGAAAGACAAGGCCATGAAAGCCCTCAACGAGTTCCTTCGGCCCGAGTTTATCGGCCGCGTGGACGAGGTGGTGGTTTTCCGGGCATTGGATCAAACCGACTACGAGAAAATCGCCAACCTGATGCTGACCGAGCTGGTGGCGCCTCTGGGCGAGAAGGATATCGAGATCAGCTGGGACGACAGTGCCCTTGCCTGGATTGCCGCCGAGGCCCATGGCAACAAGAGCGGTGCCCGGGATTTGCGCCGGGTTATCCGCAAAAATGTGGAGGATCGCATCTGCAATATGCTGGTGGATCACCCCGAGCGTGTTCCCACCAGCATCAACGTAACCTGCCTGGAGGGCGGACTCTCCCTCCTGACCCTGTATGCGGGCGAGCTGGAGCGGGTGAGCGAAAAATAGCGACAAGCGCATCCCGGTCAAACCGAGGCTCTTCTGGTTTGACCGGCCCCCGGACAGGATTTGTCCGGGGGATATGCGCTATTTTTGCGGCAAATCGGCGGATTATCTCTCACAATATGGAATGAGAGATAAAAAATTTTGAGCTCCTATTGCATGTTTATGCATTGATATAGTATAATTATTTGAATCCCGCAAGCAGTAAATGGAAACAGGAGGACAGCGCGGCACATCGCGCAGAGCCTCTTCGGCTGTTGCCCCGGCTCCGCAGTGCGGAGTCCACCCAGCCAAGGCATGGGGCGCGGCTTGCATATGAATCCGTTGTGCCTTGGCAGGAAGTGGAGGTTGCTATGCCAAAAAGAACAGACATTGACAAGATCCTGATCATCGGTTCCGGCCCCATCATCATCGGACAAGCCTGTGAATTTGACTACTCCGGCACCCAGGCGTGCAAGGCCCTGAAAAACCTGGGATATGAGATTGTGCTGGTCAACTCCAACCCGGCCACCATCATGACAGACCCGGAGACCGCCGACTTTACATACATTGAGCCACTCAATGTGGAGCGTCTGGAGGAGATCATCGCCAAGGAGCGGCCCGACGCGCTGCTGCCCAATCTGGGGGGCCAGTCAGGGTTGAATCTCTGTTCCGAATTGGCGGAGGCAGGCGTGCTGGAAAAATACAACGTCAAGGTCATTGGCGTGGATTTGGACGCCATCGAGCGGGGAGAGGACCGCATCGCCTTCAAGCAGCAGATGGACGAGTTGGGCATCGAAATGGCCCGCAGCGAGCCCGCCTACTCGGTGGAGGAGGCCCTGCAGATTGCCGGGCGTCTGGGCTATCCCTGCGTCATCCGCCCCGCCTACACCATGGGCGGCGCCGGCGGCGGCTTTGTCCACAACGAAGAGGAACTGAAAACCATCGTCAGCCGTGGCATAGCGGCCAGTATGGTGGGACAGGTTCTGGTGGAGGAATCCATCCTTGGCTGGGAGGAACTGGAACTGGAGGTCGTCCGCGACTCCACAGGCAAAATGATCACCGTCTGCTTCATCGAAAACATCGACCCGCTGGGTGTCCACACCGGCGACAGCTTTTGCTCGGCCCCCATGCTGACCATCTCTCAGGAACTGCAGGACAGACTCCAGGACTACTCCTACCGCATTGTGGAGTCCATCGGCGTCATCGGCGGCACCAATGTGCAGTTTGCCCACGACCCCAAAACCGACCGGGTAGCGGTCATCGAAATCAACCCCCGCACCTCCCGCTCCTCCGCGCTGGCCTCCAAGGCCACCGGCTTCCCCATCGCCCTGATTTCCTCCATGCTGGCCGCCGGCCTGACCTTGGACGAAATCCCCTATTGGAAGGGCGTCGGGCTGGATCAATACGTGCCCTCCGGCGATTATGTTGTCATCAAGTTCGCCCGCTGGGCCTTTGAAAAATTCAAGGGCTCCGAGGACAAGCTGGGCACCCAGATGAAGGCCGTCGGCGAGGTTATGAGCATCGGCAAGACCTACAAGGAGGCCCTGCAAAAGGCCATCCGCAGCCTGGAGATCGGCCGCTCCGGTCTGGGTGGCGCCAAGGATTTCGCAGAAAAATCTCTGGACGAGCTGCTGGGTATGCTGACTTACGCCACCAGCGAGCGCCAGTTTATCATGTACGAGGCCCTGCGCAAGGGCGCCACAATCGAGCAGCTGAAGCAGCTGACCTACATCAAGGAATACTTCATCCAGCAGATGAAGGAACTGGTGGAACTGGAAGAGAAAATCAAGCAGTACACCATCGACACCATCCCCCCCGAGCTGCTGACTCAGGCCAAAAAGGACGGCTTTGCCGACAAGTACCTGGCCGCCGTGCTGAATTGCGACGAGGGCGATGTCAGCGCTGCCCGCATCGGACTGAACGTGGTGGAGGGCTGGGAGCCTGTACCGGTCAGCGGTGTCAAGGATTCCGCCTACTATTTCTCCACCTACAACCAGAAGGACATGTCTCCCGCCCCCTCTGACCGGCAGAAGGTCATGATTTTGGGCGGCGGCCCCAACCGAATCGGCCAGGGCATCGAGTTTGATTACTGCTGCGTTCACGCGGCGTTTACCCTGCGCAAGCTGGGCTACGAGACCATCATCGTCAACTGCAACCCGGAGACTGTCTCCACCGACTACGACACCTCCGACAAGCTCTACTTTGAGCCTCTGACGGTGGAGGATGTCATGGCGATTTATCAAAAGGAGAAGCCCATCGGCGTCATTGCCCAGTTTGGCGGGCAGACGCCCCTCAACCTGGCCAGCCAGCTGGAGCAGCTGGGCGTGCGGATTCTCGGAACCTCGCCGGAGACCATCGACCTGGCGGAGGACAGGGATCATTTCCGGGATATGATGCGGCGGCTGGACATTCCCATGCCGGAATCCGACATGGCTGCCAACGCGGCGGAGGCTGTCGCGGCGGCGGAGCGCATTGGCTATCCCGTCATGGTGCGGCCCTCCTACGTGCTGGGCGGCGCCGGAATGCGGGTCGTGGGTGACCGGGAAACCCTGGAGGAGTACATGCACAACGCCACCGGCATCTCCGCCTCCAACCCCATCCTCATCGACCGGTTCCTGCAGCACGCCATGGAGGTGGAAGCCGACGCCATCAGCGACGGCAAAACCGCCTTTGTCCCCGCGGTTATGGAGCATGTGGAGCTGGCCGGTGTCCATTCCGGCGACTCGGCCTGCGTCATCCCCTCGGTGGGGATTCCCGCCAATCACCTTGCTACCATCAAGGATTACACCCGCCGCATTGCGGTGGAAATGGGCGTCAAGGGCCTGATGAACATCCAGTATGCCATCGCCGACGACAAGGTGTATATCCTGGAGGCCAATCCCCGGGCATCCCGCACAGTGCCGCTGGTGTCCAAAATCTGCAATGTGAGCATGGTTCCCATCGCCACCCGCATCATCATGGGCGAATATTCCGGCAAGCCCTTTGACCTGAACACCCTGAAGGAAAAGACCATCCCCCATTACGGCGTGAAGGAAGCGGTGTTCCCCTTCAATATGTTCCCCGAGGTTGACCCTCTGCTGGGGCCGGAGATGCTCTCCACCGGCGAGGTGCTGGGTCTGGCCGACACCTTCGGCATGGCCTTCTTTAAGGCGCAGGAGGCCACAAAGGTGGGCCTGCCGCTGGAAGGCTCCGTGTTCATCAGCGTCAACAACGCCGACAAGGAGGAGGTCGTGCAGGTGGCAAAGGATTTTGCCGGGCTGGGCTTTG
This sequence comes from Ruminococcaceae bacterium OttesenSCG-928-L11, assembly GCA_030265885.1. GTDB lineage: Bacteria > Bacillota > Clostridia > Oscillospirales > Ruminococcaceae > WRAV01. The sequence goes on from JAJDGX010000009.1 coordinate 27,948, forward strand.
GCATCTATTCCACCAGCGGCACGGCAAAGTTCCTGGGCGAGCGCGGCGTCGAGGTAACCCCGCTGCCCAAGCTGCATGAGGGCGGCCGGGACATTGTGGAGCTCATCTCTGACGGCAAAATCAACATCATCGTCAACACCCCCACCCACACCACCAACGCGGCCGAGGACGACAGCTACATCCGCAAGGAGGCCATCCGCACCCGCACCCCCATGTTCACCACCATGCGTGCCGCCGAGGCTGTGACAATGGGCATCGCCGACGCCCGTGCCGCCCGGAAGCAGGAGATCAAATCCCTGCAGCAGTACCACAGCGAGATAGTGGAGTAGGGCAATAAGTTGTGCCTGTGGCGCATTTGAAATGGGGCGCTGCCCCAAACCCTGCCAAAGGGGATGATCCCCTTTGGAATCCCGCAATTCACTCCGTGGTTGCCAACTGCATGCCGGGCGGGATGGGGACGCAAAACCGTTCAAGATGACGAACGATTTTGCTGTGCGGGTATCAATGCCTGCGCCCTTTTACCGGCCCGGCACTCCCGTCTGCTCACTCATCATCAGGGCAAACCCGATGAATCGTTCGCTGTTTAGCCAGAAAAGAAAGCGGATCTTCCCGTGGAAGGAAGCCCCGCTTTTTGCTTGAAAAGGCGAATAAACAGTATTTATTTTAGATGAAGGGATAAGTAACCATGAAACATATTGATTTGTGGAATCAATTTATTGATGAAGTGTATGGGTTATTTCTTCGTGACAATGATAAACGATTCTCTAACGAACAAAAAAATGCCATCATAGCCTTTGCTTACGATGCGGAAGTAAATAGTGGAGGCCATATCGGCTTCTTTGATGGATTTGGAGACACGTTTACCATTGATGAGGTTGCAGAAGCATTGCGAAAGACAGCAGGAGAAAAATTTGCATCGAACTTTCTTTCTGCAGCTATACATATACACTATACTGATGATTGCGGCTATTTACCGGACGAAGATTCGGATTCCGACCCCGTCGAGGACGATATATACTATGAAATGATTCCGACATTGCCTGATTTGCTGGAAGCTTATATTTTTGATAACAGAGAAAGCATTTTTCTTATACCATAACCCTGCAACTAATTAACCTTATCTGCATCGTCCGCTATCTCTTAAACCAAATCCCGACACAGCGCACATTCATCGCATCTGTATTTGCTGTCGCATCCTGCTGCGCCTTAGTTCGGGAAAGGCCACCTGTTGAAATCCGGCGAAAAAAGACGTATACTGGAACATATCGCTCAATCAGAAAGGAAACCAACGCCATGCCGCCGTTAACTATGCTGATAAAGCCCGCGTCCAGCAACTGCAATATGCGGTGCCAGTACTGCTTCTACGCCGATGTCTCCCACAACCGGGAGGTGCCCTCCTACGGGATGATGTCCCTGGGGACCCTGGAAAATATTGTGCAAAAGGCCCTGGATTATGCCTCCGGCAGCTGCACCATCGCCTTTCAGGGGGGAGAGCCCACGCTGATTGGGCTGGATTTCTACCGCCGCCTTGTGGAAATGGTGAAGCAATACAACCACAAAAACCTGAATATCGCCTATGCCATCCAGACCAACGGCTACGTCATCGACCGGGAATGGGCGGATTTTTTCGCGGCCAACAAGTTCCTGGTGGGCCTTTCTCTGGACGGCAACAAGGACATTCACGACAGCCTGCGCCCTGACTTTCAGGACAAGGGCACCTTCTCCAAGGTGATGCACGCCGCCCAGGTGATGACAGCCGCCAAGGTGGATTTCAATATCCTGACGGTGGTGACCCGCCAATCGGCCAGAAGCATCAATAAAATCTACAATTTCTACAAGCGCAACGGCTTTCTGTACCACCAGTACATCCCCTGCCTCGACCCCTTTGGCGAGGAGCGGGGCGGCCACGGCTATTCCCTGACGGCGGAGCAGTACGGCCAGTTTCTCATGACTCTGTTTGACCTGTGGTACCGGGACATCAAGCAGGGGACATTGGTATCTGTGCGCTATTTTGACAATCTCATCCTGATGCTGCGGGGGTACCCCCCCGAAAGCTGCGGAATGCTGGGCCACTGCACCATGCAAAACGTGGTGGAGGCCGACGGCGGTGTATATCCCTGCGACTTTTATGTCATCGACAAATACCTGCTGGGAAATCTCAATGAGATTTCCTTTGCGGACATCGACGCCAACCGCGTCAAAACCGGATTCATCCAGGCATCCCAGGAGGTGTCCCCGCCGTGCCGCGGCTGCAAATGGGCGCCCCTGTGCCGGGGCGGATGCCGCCGCGACCGGGAGCCCGCCACCGGGGACAAGCTGGTGCACAACCACTTCTGCAAATCCTATCAGATGTTTTTCGAGTACGCCATCGAGCGGCTGGACGAGATCTCCCGGATGCGCTTTCCCGGGGAATAACAAAAAACCAAGGGGACGGCTGCGTAAGCCGTCCCCTTGCTCGATTCGATTGTGAATGACACCGCGCGTGCCTATTTTGCGGGCAATGCCTCGCCGCGCTGCTTGACCACATTGACCCGCCAGCGGCCGGAAATCAGGAACCCGATGATGACAAGCAGGGAGCCGAAGGTGGCGGCGGGGGCGCCCATTCCAATGCCGGAAAGTCCCCAGCCCAGCACATTGCCGAAAATATAGGAGACGGGAATGCGCAGCACCAGAGAGGACAGCATGCTGTTGATCAGGGAGAACATGGTATGTCCCGCACCGGTAAACAGCCCGTTGATGCAAAACACAAAGGGCACGACCAGATAATCCAGGGAAAAGGTGCGGATATAGGCAGTACCGGCGGCAATCATCTCCGGCTCGGTGCCGAAGATGGAGAGAATCTGAACCGGGAACAGCTGCACCACGACAAAGACAGCCACACCGATGACGGCGGACACCAGCACGCCAATCCGGCAGGATTTGATGGCCCTGTCCCACTTGTCGGCGCCGATGTTTTGGGCAGCCATGGTGGAGATGGAGGCGCTCATGGCGACAGCGGGCATAATGGCAAAGCCGTTGAACTTGCCGATGGCGCCCACCGCGGCGGAGGCATACACCCCGTATCCGTTGACCATGGCGGTGATGAAGGTGAAGGATATGCTGGAAACCGTATTCTGGATGGCGCTGGGCAGACCCAGCTGAAAAATAAGCGACAGCTTCGCCTTATCCACCCGGAAGGAGCTGGGCTTAAAGTCAAAGACAAACTTGTTGCGAATCATGTAGGCCACACACAGGGCCATGCTGATGGCCTGGGATATCACCGTGGCCAGCGCCGCGCCGAAGGCTCCCATGGAAAGACCGGCGACGAACAACAGATCCAGGCCGATGTTGGCGATGCATGACACCAAAACAAAAACAAACGGCCGCTTGGAATCGCCCATACCCCGCATAATTCCCGACAGGGCGTTGTAGGCAAAGATAAAAATCAGGCCGCAGACCGTGACGGTCAGATAGCTGGAGGCCTCGGCAAAGGATTCCTCCGGCGTGCGAATCAGGCGCAGAATGGGGGTTTTCAGGAACAGCATCAGCGCGGTCAGGATAGCGGCGGCCGCCACCAGCACAGTGAACACCGTGGCCGTGGTCTTTTCCATATCCTCCTTTTTGCCGGCACCCAGGTACTGGGCAATGAGGATGGTGCCACCCGAGCAAAGCCCGATGACAAGGTTGGTCAGGATGAATGTGACCTGTCCGCCGATGTTGACGCCGGACATGGCGGCAGGCCCGCAGAAATTGCCCACGATCAGCATATCCGCCACGTTGTACAGAGACTGCACAATATTGGAAATCAAAAACGGGACGGAAAAGCGAACCAGCTTGGACAACACGGGCCCTTCGGTGAGGTTGTTTTCAAATTTACTCAATGTTTCCCCTCTTGTTCAGATATAATTTGTTTGTCGTCTAACTATTATATCACACAAAAAGGAAAAACGCTATAAGCAATTAGCTATGACTTACAAATGAAAATGGATGAAAAACTGTATATTTCTCATCGGAATATGGCTTTAGTGCACAGCGAAAAGCCCAGAATGATGAAGGGGACTCCCACCACAGCGCCCACCACAGTGACAGTCAGGATGATGCCCACAATCAGCAGCACGCACCCGACCACGCCAGAAATGAGGCGACCCATCAGGTTAAACAAAAAGCCCACCAGACTCCACACAAGGTAAAAGGGAAAAAAGAGGATCTTCAACAGCATTCCAAACACACCTTTCTTTATCGTTGCGGTTTTATTCAAAAACATCGTGACATTGGGTTCTGCTCTCAGTATATGCCCCGATCCTTTGAAAGAAATGGGGAGGAAATTAAAATCCAATTAAATTTTACCGGGAGAGCACTTGCCTTTTGGCGGCGGTTGTGCTATTCTGTTAGACGAAAAACCAAGAGTTCCAATACACGTTTGCCGCCGGGCAAGAGAACCTGACAGCGTTCCGTCACATTCCATTAGGCCAAGGATGCCGCCCCTCCCACACAAGGGGGCGCTTCCGGAAGGGATGTGAACAGGGCGCTTTTTTTGTTGGAGGAAACGATATGGCACACAACGAAACCAAGTCCCAAACCGGAATGATGCGCGGCTTTGCGAAATATGTCAGCCTCAATGTACTAGGGATGATAGGGCTGTCCTGCTACATTCTGGCCGACACCTTCTATGTATCAAAGGCGCTGGGGGCCGCCGGACTGGCCGCCCTGAACTTCTCCATCTCCCTGTACTGCATCCTCAGCGGGGCGGGGCTGATGCTGGGGATTGGCGGGGCCACCCGCTACGCCATCCTGCTGTCCCGGGGGGAGGAGGCCGCCGCCGGCCGAATCTTCAACGAAACCGTGCGGCTGGGGGTGCTGGCGGGACTGGCCTTTGCCGCCGTTGGCCTGCCGGGGGCGGAGCTGCTGGCCCAATGGCTGGGGGCGGATCCCGCCATTCTCCCATTGACCGCCACCTATCTGCGGACGATTTTCGGCTTTGCGCCCTTTTTCCTGCTGAACAATGTGATGATAGCCTTTGTGCGCAACGACGGGGCCCCCGGCCTTGCCATGGCCGCCATGCTGGTGGGGAGCGCCTCCAACATCGTGCTGGACTATGTATTCATGTTCCCCTTGGGCATGGGGATGTTTGGCGCGGCCTTTGCCACGTGTCTGGCGCCTGTCATCAGCCTGTGCCTGCTGGCGACCCGCTTTCGCCACCGGGACAACCGCCTGCGGCTCGCCAAATCCGGCCTGCGGCTACGCACGGCAAAGGACGTGCTGGGTCTGGGACTCTCCACCTTCATCACCGAGGCATCCTCCGGCGTGGTGCTGATTGTGTTCAACCTTGTCATCGTGGGGCTGGAGGGCAACACCGGCGTGGCCGCCTATGGGGTGGTGGCAAACCTGGCGCTGGTGGTCATCGCCATCTATACCGGTATGGCTCAGGGCATTCAGCCCCTTGTCAGCCGGGGGCACGGAAAGGGCGACACCGCCGCCGTGTGGAGAATCTTCCGGGCCGCTGCCCTGCTGGCGCTGGCGTTCACAGCGGTGATATACGGGGTGGCCATCCTGCTGCCCGACCCCATTGTGGCCGTGTTCAACAGCGAGGGCAGCGAGGCTCTGGCCCGGCTGGCCCGGGAGGGGCTGCGGCTCTACTTCGCAGGGTTCTTTTTTGCGGGCTTCAATGTTCTGGCCGCGTCGTTTCTCAGTTCCCGGGAGCAGCCGCAGCGGGCCTTTGTTATCTCCATCCTGCGGGGATTTGTGGCCATAGTGCCTCTGGTACTGGTATTGAGCCGCCTGCTGGGCATGAACGGCGCATGGCTCTCCTTTGGGGCGGCGGAGGTTGTCACGGCGGCCTACAGCGCCGCGACGGTGTTCCGTCTGCGGGCGGGGGAAAAGCAGCGAGCCGGGGCCTGACATCCCACCCAAGATTCTCCCGCCGGCGTTGTTGCTTTTCGACACCATCCGAGGTATAATAAATTGATCGGGTTGCGGCGGGCCGACAGGGAACGCGCCGGCCGGATTACGAAGCCGCATCGAGGAGTAGAGCGTCACATTGATACAAAACAAAGACTGGACTGAAATGCAGGGCTACATCGACTGGATCCGCCGCTACAACGAGGAGAAGCTTCTCAAAAGCGGCAGCCGGCCCACGGCCTTCACCCACCACTACGGATGCCAGCAAAACGTGTCCGACGGGGAACGGATCGACGGCATGCTCCGGGAGATGGGGTATGCATTCTGCGAAAGGCCGGATGAGGCCGACATTGTCATATACAACACCTGCGCTGTCCGCGAAAACGCCGAAGATCGAATCTTTGGCAACGTGGGCGCGCTCAAGCACGCCAAGCACCGCAATCCGGACATGGTCATCGGCCTGTGCGGGTGCATGGTGCAGCAGGAGCACATCGCGGAAAAATTCCGCGGAAGCTTCCCCTTTGTGGATGTGCTGTTCGGGCCCTCCGCCTTGCCGGAGTTTCCGGAAATCCTCTACCGCAAGCTGAGCACCGGCAGCCGGGTGTTCGAAATTCTGGATGCCACCGGGGAAATCTCCGAGGATTTGCCTGTCCGCCGGGACGGCGACATCAAGGCGTGGATCCCCATCATGTACGGCTGCAACAACTTCTGCACCTACTGCGTGGTGCCCTATGTCCGGGGCCGGGAGCGAAGCCGGGATTACACCAGGGTTCTGGAGGAAGCCCAGGAGCTGGTGGCCGCCGGATACCGGGAGCTGACGCTGCTGGGCCAGAATGTCAACTCCTACCGCAGCGGCGACGTGGACTTTGTGGGGCTACTGCGCATGGTCAACGACATCCCCGGCGAATTTCGCATCCGGTTTATGACCTCCCACCCCAAGGATTGCTCCCGGGAGTTGGTGGACTGCATCGCCGAATGCGACAAAATCTGCAACCACATTCACCTGCCTGTCCAAAGCGGCTCCGACCGGATTTTGCATCAGATGAATCGGGGCTACACAACGGGGCAGTATAAGGATATCATTGGGTACGCCAGGCAGCGCATCCCCGGCGTCACCTTCACCAGCGACATTATCGTGGGCTTCCCCGGCGAGACCCGGGACGACCTGGAGCAGACCATCGCGCTGATCCGGGAAATGGACTACCAGTCCCTGTTTACCTTTATCTACTCCCGCAGGGTGGGAACCAAGGCCGCCGACATGGCGGATCCCATCCCCGAGCAGGAGAAGAGCGCCTGGTTCCGGGAGTTGCTGGAGGTGCAAAACGCCATCAGCAAGAAGCGGTACGAGGCCGCTGTGGGCACGACCGTACGGGTGCTGACAGAGGGCCCCGGCAAATCCGGAGACGGCTACATGATGGGGCGCACCGCCTCCAACATCATCGTGGAGTTTCCCGGCACGGCGGAGCTGCGGGGGCAGTTTGTGGACATTGCGGTCACAGACGCGCCGGGCTGGGCGCTGGCAGGGGAGATCCAAGCCTAATCGCCCACGCCATCATTTTGTATTTCTTTAATTTATTATATCGGAGGAACAGCAATGGACAACGTAATCAACGCGGCCAGAAGCCTCGGCAAAATCATCCAGCAGGACGACCGGTACACTCGGTATATGAAGGCCCAGGAGGCCAACGAGCAGGACAGCGCCCTGCAGCAGCTGATAGAGAAATTCCACGAAACCCGCATCGACCTCAACGCCGAAAGCGGCAAGCCGGAAAAGGACATGGAGCGGGTCAAGGAGCTGGACGCCCAGGTGAAAAACCTGTACAAGGACATCTTCGCCAACCCCAATATGGTGGAACTGTCCGACGCCCGGAACGACATGGAATATCTGCTCAACTTTGTCAACCAGATTGTCACCGGCTCCTCCAACGGCCAGGATCCCGAGGCAATCCAGTACGCGGAATCCTGCGGCGGCTCCTGCTCCAGCTGTTCCGGCTGCAATTGACAGAATGAACCTCATGAAACGACGGCCGGTGTGGACATATCCGCACCGACCGTTTCACTTGGCGGCAGACTGCCATTCTTTGCTGAAAACAGACAAAGCCTGGCACAAAACATCCGCCGCATCTACTTGACGAATAGCGGGCAGGAAGGGCAGAGTATGCAAAACAGGGACGGGCTTACGCCCATGATGCAGCAATATTTCAAAATCAAAGACCAGCACCGGGATCACATTGTGTTTTACCGGCTGGGCGATTTTTACGAGATGTTTTTCGAGGACGCGGTGCTGGCCTCCAAGGAACTGGAGCTGGTGCTGACCGGCCGGGACTGCGGGCTGGAGGAGCGGGCCCCCATGTGCGGAATCCCCCACCACAGCAGCGAAACCTACATCGCCCGCCTCATCAAAAAGGGGTACAAGGTGGCCATCTGTGAGCAGATGGAGGATCCCGCCGTGGCCAAGGGCGTGGTCTCCCGGGAGGTCATTCGGGTCGTCACACCGGGCACCCTTATGGAAAACAACCTGCTGGAGGAGGACGCCAACAACTACCTGTGCGCCATCTGCCTGGAGCCGGAGGTGGGCTGCGGCATGGTCTTTGCCGACATCTCCACCGGCGAAATGAACCTGATGGAACTGGACACCGACTCCGACACCGCCATCATCAACGAGCTGTCCCGGTATATGCCAAAGGAAGTCATTTTCAGTTCGGCCTTTCTCTCCAAGACCGCCGTGGCCAAATACATGCGGGAGAAGCTGTTCTGCACCGCCGACCTGGTGGACGACGCCGGCTTTGCCCCGGAGACCGCCGCCCAGCGGGTGGAAAGCCACTTCGGCAAATCCCTGGAGGATTTGGGCATGGCGGGCAAGCCCCTCTCCGTCGGCGCGGCGGGGGCCCTGCTGACGTATCTGTACGGCACCCAAAAAACAGGGGTGGAGCGGCTCATCGGCGTCAACGTGGTGGAGGAAAGCCGCTTTATGACGCTGGACAGCAGCGCCCGGGCCAATCTGGAGCTGCTCCAGACTCTCCACGCCAAGGAAAAGCGGGGCAGCCTGCTGTGGGTGCTGGACAAAACCAAAACCCCCATGGGCAAGCGGCTCATCAAAAGCTATATCAGCCAGCCTCTGCTGAATCCGCTGGAAATTGAAAAGCGACTCAACGCGGTGGAGGAGTTGTTTGGCAACGAGATGCTGCTGGGGGATGTAACCGATCTGCTGGGCGGCATCTTCGACATCGAGCGCATGACCACCCGGATTGTCTACGGCAGCGCCAGCCCCCGGGAATACAAAACCCTGGAGCAGACCATCTGCCGGTTCCCGACGCTGAAGGCGGTGCTGGCCCCGGCCAAGTCCCAGTATCTGGCCGGGATTTGCGGCGATATCGACGAACTGGGCGACGTCAAGGCTCTGCTGGAAACCGCCTTGGAGGACGAGCCTCCGGTGGGCCTCAAGGACGGCGGCGTCATCCGCAAAGGCTACAACGTCGAGCTGGACGAGCTGCGGGAGATTATGGCCAACGCCAAAGGCTTCCTGACCGCTCTGGAAAACCGGGAGCGGGAGGAAACCGGCATCAAGAACCTGAAAATCAAGTTCAACAAGGTGTTCGGCTATTTCCTCGAGGTGACCAACTCCTACAAGGATCTCGTCCCCCAGCGATACATACGCAAGCAGACCCTGGCCGGCGCGGAGCGCTTTTTCACCCCGGAGCTCAAGGAGCTGGAGGAGAAGGTGCTGACCGCCAGCGAAAAGGCCATCGCCATTGAGAGCAGGCTGTTTGAGGAAGTGCGGGTGCAGGTGGCGTGCCAGCTGCACCGGATCCAATGCACCGCCACCGCCATAGCCCGGCTGGATGTGTTCGGCTCCTTCGCCCGGGTTTCTCTGGACAACCGGTATGTCCGCCCTGCCATCAACATGGGGGACGCCATCTCCATTTCCGACGGACGCCACCCGGTGGTGGAGCAAATGCTGGACGGCGTGCCCTTTGTGCCCAACGACACGGCACTGGACTGCGGAAGCAGCCAGATTGCCATCATCACCGGCCCCAATATGGCGGGTAAATCCACCTATATGCGGCAGGTGGCGCTGATTGTGCTGATGGCGCAAATCGGCTGCTTTGTCCCCGCCGGCGCCGCCACCATCGGCGTGGTGGACGGCATCTACACCCGCATCGGCGCGTCCGACGACCTGACCGCCGGCCAGTCCACCTTTATGGTGGAGATGTGCGAGGTAGCCGAGATTCTCCGCTCCGCCACCTCCAAAAGCCTGCTGATCCTGGACGAAATCGGCCGGGGCACTTCCACCTACGACGGCATGAGCATCGCCCGGGCCGTCATCGAATACATCGCCGAGCCCAAGCGCCTGGGGGCCAAAACCCTTTTCGCCACCCACTACCACGAGTTGACCGAGATGGAAAACGACATCTCCAACCTGAAAAACTACAATGTGGCGGTGAAAAAGCGGGGCGAGGACATCACCTTCCTGCGGAAAATCATCCGGGGCGGGGCCGACGACAGCTACGGCATCGAGGTGTCCAAGCTGGCGGGAATCCCCCAGTGGATCATCCGTCGGGCCTACAAGGTGCTGGAGGATTTGGAATCCGCCCAGCCGGTGCGGGAGGCCCGCATCAGTTCCCGGCGGCAGGAGGACGACGGCGCCGACATCCAAATCGCCCTCACCCCCAAAAAGACGGAGATCGAGTCGATTCTGGAACAAACCGACCTCAACACCGTCACCCCCATCGAGGCGCTGACGATTTTGTATACCTTAAGGGAAAAGCTGGGCCGATGACAAATGCCCGGCAGCTGGGATAACCGGAGAAAGGGGTCGCAATGGCCAAGATCAATGTGCTGGACAAAGCGGTCGCCGAGTTGATCGCGGCGGGGGAGGTGGTGGAACGCCCCGCCTCCATCGTCAAGGAACTGCTGGAAAACTCCATCGACGCGGGGGCGACCTCTGTGACGGTGGAAATCAAAGGCGGCGGCGTACAGCTTATCCGGGTGACGGACAACGGCGGCGGCATCGAGCGGGACGACCTCCCCCGGGCCTTTCTGCGCCACGCCACCAGCAAGGTGCGAAAGGCCGACGATTTGGACTCCATCCTGACCCTGGGCTTCCGGGGCGAGGCGCTGGCCTCCATCGCCGCCATGGCCAGGGTGGAGCTGACCACCCGCACCCCCGAGGACGACGAGGGCACCACCTATCAAATCGAGGGCGGCGAATTTGTGGATACCTTTCCCGCCGGATGCCCCTCCGGCACCACTATCATCGTCCGGGACGTGTTCTACAACACCCCCGCCCGCATGAAATTCCTGAAAAAGGATGTGGGGGAGGGCAACGCCGTCGCCCAGGTGGTGGACAAATGCGCCCTGTCCCACCCGGAGGTGGCCTTCCGCTTCATCCGGGACGGTCAGGACAAGCTGCGCACATCGGGCAACGGGGATCTGGCGGCTGTCATCCGGGCCATCTACGGCGCGGACGCGGCCTCCCAGCTGCTGCCGGTGGATTACCTCATGAACGGCGCCATCCGCGTGACAGGCTATGTTTGTCGCCCCCAGGGCGCAAAGCCAAGCCGCGCCTACCAGAACTTTTTCATCAACGGCCGCTATGTCCGCAGTCGCACCTGCATGGCCGCCCTGGAGGAAGCCTTCAAGGGCAAGCTGATGGGCGGCAAGCACCCCCTGTGCGTCCTGAATTTACAGGTGATGGCCCAGTCGGTGGATGTCAACGTCCACCCCGCCAAAATCGAGGTGCGCTTTGCGGATGAAAAGCCGGTGTTCAGCGCCGTGTTCTACGCCGTGAAAAGCGCCCTCTCCACCACGGAAATCCCCCTCACCGCCCAGCAGGAGGCCCCTTCCCGCCGCAGCGAGGTCACACCGCTGACCATCCACCTCCCCCAGCAGGAGTACAAGCAGGAGCGGCTGACAGTGCAGGAATTCCGCCAAATGTTCGACCGGGAGCAGACCCAAAAGGCGGCAGCTGAGCAACAGCAGCGGGGGAGCAAGCCCTCCAAGGGCTTCCACAAGCCGATGGAGCTGGGGGCGAGTTCCATCGATATTTATGTGGAGGACGAGCCTGCCAAGACGGAGCCGGTGTGGCAGTCCGCCCCGG
>JAJDGX010000090.1 GCA_030265885.1 Ruminococcaceae bacterium OttesenSCG-928-L11
TTGTCCGGCACCTGCAGGATGGCATCCGCGGAAAGAGCATCCGAAATCTGCGGGCCTATTGCAGGATGTCGCTGTACAATTGGCTGGTGGAGCTGCCCCTGCGAGAGCGAACAGCCCCACAGAACACAGCCTCCGCCGGGGAGGCGTCCTATGCTCTGGCCGAGCTGGAGCGATTGGTGGAGGATGGGGATTTTGGGGGGAGGTAGGTGGGGTAAGCATCCACCTGGACTGAAAGAAAGCGTCTCGTCTCAAGCTGCAAAAAAGAAGGAACCTGCACATAGCTATGCAAATTCCTTCTTTTCTATGCGGTATCAAGGGGGAGGGGACGGAGGTGCCGGGAAAGGCCCCTGCGGCACGCTCCAAGGCCGCTACGACTGCGTGTGGTAGTCGGCCAACCCCAGGCGCTGATACTGCTCCTCAGGGGCGTCTGCGGCCTCCATGAGGCGGACTATAGTCTGTTTCAGTCGGTGCTCGACTGCCTCGTCCCGTATGGGGTGAGTCTCTCCGGGGTCGGTGTCCAGATCGTAGAGCAGGGTTTCAAAGCGCTGGCCTTTGTGAGTCATTCCCATGCGGAGATCCCTGATTTTCAGAAGCTTACAGCCTTTGGTAAAGCGGAAGGGCGGCACTTCCCGCATGGTGTGAAGCTCCTCGACATGAAACAGCTTGAACATGTGAGTGGGCATGAGAGTGTACTCATACAGAGGTTCATTTTCCTCGTTGGGAGCCAGGATATAGACGTAGCGGCCATCGGTACAGTTGATTTGCGCACCGTGAATCCCCCAGATGATGGCGTCGTGCACCGGCTTATTTTCTGCGATGGCGTCCCGCAGAGGCTTGCCTGTCATATCGGGGGTGGGCTCCAGGCCAAAGAAATCCAGGATGGTGGGGGCAAGGTCGGTTGTCTGAACCAGCATATCCCGCCGCCCGACGGCCCTGCTGCGGGGGTCGTAGATGAACAGCGGAGTGTGGGAGACCTCCTCGTGGAAGTTGACCTCGTTGCCCTTGGCCCACCAGCCATACTCTCCCAGCAGGAAGCCGTGGTCGGTATTGACGATGAGCATGGTATCCTCCCACATATTGTTTGCATCCATAAAGTCCAATATGCGGCCTATCTGCTCGTCGCAGAGTGTGAGCAGGGCCATGTACTCCTTGCGCACATGGTCGACGTAAGGGGCCTCCTCCGGGGAGACAGGGGCGTAATTGGGCCAGTCAAAGCAGAGGGGATCCGCGTCGAGACCGTAGCGTTCGCGGCATCGGTCGGGAGAGAAAAAGGGTTCGTGAGGGTCAAAGGTTTCCAGCTGCAGGAACCAGTTGTCGGCGTCCTTGTTTTCCCGCAGAAAGTCAAGGCCCAAATCGTAGGCTTTGATTTGAGTGTATTCCCCGGTTTCGCGGATGTGCCGGCGATTGATCTGATCCTGATGACTCATTCTGCCCAGGTGCTCGGGCAGATCTATAGGGTTGACACGGCCCTTCCAGTGGTCGCCCTCCTGACCGCGGACGATTTCCCAGGAGCTGTAACGGTTGTGGTAGGTGGCGCCACCGTCCTCCCAATAGTGGTAGTGGTCGGAGATGAGATGGCTGTACACGCCTTTTTTTTCGCGCATAAGCTCAAAGATAGAGTCGTCATAGGGCTCGATGGGGCCCCAGGAACGGTGGAGGAAATTGAGCCGACCGGTGTGGAGCTCTCGTCGGGCAGGCATACAGGGCAGGCTGCCTACATAGCTTTTGTCGAAGGTGACACAGCGCTGGGCAAGACGGGCGAAGTTGGGGGTAATGGTTTCGTCGTTTCCATAGGCGGACAGCATGTGGCGATTGAGAGAGTCGAACATGAGCATGATGGCTTTCACAGGGATTCCTCCTTTGTAATATAGATGCCCCGTCTCTGCGAAAAGGGCACGAGGCCCGGAACAGCCTCGTGCCCTGATTTTGGTGGAGATGGGGGTTATTTTGCCACGAGGTCGTAATACTTTTGCTGGAGTTCGACGTAGGTGTCTACGTTGAGGCGCTCGCAGCTTTGTACATGGGCGTCCCATTTGGCCTGATCGATTCCCTTGAGCACAGCCTCGGCCATGAAGTTATCCATATAGCTCTTGATTTCCGTGAGCAGGATGTTGATTTCCTGGGAATCGGCGGGGTCGTTTTGACCCTTGGGGATGTATTCGTTCATGATGTAGGGGACGAAGGGCTCCTGGCGCGCCAGCAGCTTCTTTTCCCGGTCGGTGGTGACGGCAAACTGCTGGTTGTCCTCCGGCATCCAGATGGTAAAGCCCTTGACACCCAGGCTGAAGGAGTGGCGGATCTCTGCGTAGCTGGTATAGCCGTCCGGCAGGGGATTGGCCAGCTTCTCCAGAGAGCCGTCGGCCAGCTTGGCCCATGCGGTTCCCTCGGGGCCCCAGGTGCCCAGAATGCGATTCTCAAAGGACTGGTTGGCGTATTCGTACATGCGAAGCATGGCCTCCGGATACTGACATTTCAGGGTGATGACAAAGCGGTTGGGGGTCAGGTTGCCGGGAATTTTGCTCTGCATATAGCGGCGGTTGCCGTCCTTGTCCTGCAGGGGGAGAAGGTGGGTGAAGTCGTCGGCATATTCACCGACGGTGATGTCGTCATAGGAGTAGTTGGGGAAAACGCCAACCAGATTGGAGGAGCCTTTGGCTATCATGTCGACCTCCTCCTGGGTAAAGCCGGAGGGATCGAGAAGCCCGTTGACATGAAGCTTGTTGACATACTGCAAAAACTCCAGATACCGCGGATCGCTGGGATAAAACCGCACTTTGCCGTTTTCCACCATGAGGAAGCGATAATTGGCGTCGTCGTCGTTGACGAGGCCAAAGCCGCTGAGGAGCATGCCAAACAGCTTGTCGTCGCGATTCTGATCCTTATAGAAGGAATAGGGGATCTCGTCGTTCTGGCCGTTGCCGTTGGGATCCTCGGTTTTGAATTTCATGAGAACGTCGAAGAGCTCGTCGGGGGTGTTGGGCAGCTGAGCGCCTACCTTATCCAGCCAGGTTTGGTTGATGGAGAGGCACTTGCTGGCGATGATGCCGTCCATTTGGGTGTAGGGCAGGCCGTACATTTTGCCGTCAGGAAATACGGACATGGTGCGGTAATCGGCGTTCTGCCCGTAAAACTGGGCGAGAGTGGGGACGTATTCGGCGATGGCTTCGTCTGTGACTTCATAGAAGGAGGTGATGAACTGGGAGAAGTTGGGGGGCTCGCCAATGAATACATCCGGCAGGTTGTTGGAGGCGATGATGATACCGACCTGCTCGTTGTAGGACTGCTCCGGAATGCCGGTCAATTCCAGCTTCAGGCCTGTGTCCCGGGTTAGATTGTGGATGAACTCCTTGTCCTGCCAGGAGCCGGTTTTGTCGGTGGTTGCGATAGAGTGGGTGATCTTGAAGGTGTGATCCTCGTTCATGATGGGGTAGCCGGTTTTGTTGACGGGGCCGACCTCCTCCGCCGGGGTCTGCTGGGGCTGGGAGGAGGAGCCTTGAGCTGCGGTGGTCGAGGAAGGAGCGGGAGTGGACGGGGAGGACTGGCCGCCTCCTCCACAGCCTGCGAAGAGGGCGATGACAAGAATCAGGGTCAGAATGACAGTGGCGCGCTTGCTTGCGCGAGGATGATATAACACGCGAAAACCTCCTTTGATTCATAAAGCAATATGCGGCATAAAGGGTTTCCCCTGTATGGACGGTGAACAATGCGGCTATCCCTTGACAGAGCCTATCATCACACCCTGCACAAAGTACTTCTGCAGGAAGGGATATACGCAGATAACGGGCAGGGAGGAAATGATGATGACGACATATTTGATGATCTGGGCGACCTTTTGCCGCTCCACCAGGGCCTCGACCTCGGAGGGATCGGTGATATTGGTCAGGGACTGGCCCAGCACCAGGATTTCACGAAGGATAAGCTGAAGGGGGTACAGCCTCTGGTCGGAGACGTAGATCATGGCGTTGAAGTAGGAGTTCCAGTGGGCCACGGCGTAATACAGCGCGATGACTGCGATAATCGCCTTGGATAGCGGCAGCACAATGGCGAAGAAAAACCGGGCGTTGCCGCAGCCGTCGATTTGAGCGGCATCCAGCAGCTCGTCGGGCAGGCTGTTTTGGAAAAAAGTTCGGGCGATGATCATGTTGTAGACGCTGACGCTGCCCAAAATCATCAGCACAAAGGGGGTATTGGTCAGGCGCAGGTTGCTGACAACGATGTAGGTGGGGATAAGTCCCCCGGAGAAAAACATGGTGAATATCAGTAGCATATTGATGACCTTGCGGCCCGCGAAGTCCTTGCGTGACAGGGAGTAGGCGGCCATCAGGGTCACCATGGTGCCGAACACCGTACCTACAAAGGTATAAAGGATGGTGTTTTTGTAGCCGTTCCAGATTTTCGGCTCGGTGAGCACAAAGCGGTATGCCGCCGTGTTAAAGCCGGAGGGAAGGAGAATGACCTTGCCCATAGAAATGGCCTCCGGCGAGCTAAAGGATGCGATGACAATAAAGTAAAGGGGATAAAGCGCCATGATTAGCGCCAGTACGGTAATGGTGGTGGTGACGGCGGAAAAGATCCGATCACCGGTGTTGTCGCGAATGTGGCTGCGGGTTTGGGTCATATCTTCCTCTCCTCTTCTGCGGCGCTGCTACCAGAGGCTGTTTTGGGTTGTCTTGGCAGCTACCTGGTTTACAAACAGCAAAACAATGAAATTGATGATGTTGTTGAACAGGCCAATGGCCGCCGCGTAGCTGTACTGCTGCCCCTGCAGGCCGATTTTGTATACATAGGTGCTGATGACCTCCGATACAGAGAGGTTGGGGGAGGTCTGCATAAGAAAGACCTTTTCGAAGCCCAGGTTCATCACGTTGCCGCAGTTGAGGATGAGAAGGATGATGGCGGTGGGCATCAGTACGGGGATATCGATGTAGAAAATTCGCTGCAGCTTGCTGGCGCCGTCTACAATGGCCGCCTCGTGGAGCTCCGGGCTGGAGTTGGACAGGGTGGCGATGTAGATGATGGAGGACCAGCCCACATTCTGCCAGATGCCGGACCACACATACAAATGGCGGAAGGCCCCCGGCTCTGTCAACAGGTTGAAATCGCCCAGTCCCAGCTGCTTCATGATAAGAGTGCCGAGCCCGCCGGAGGGGTCGAAGAAAATAAACAGCATGCCCACCATGACGACGGTGGAGATGAAGTGGGGGGCATAGGTAGCTGTCTGGGTCAGCTTTTTCAGGCGTTGGCTGGGGGTGTAGTTGAGCACCAGAGCCAAAACGATGGGGATGGGAAAGGACACAATCAGCTGGTACAGGCTGAGTACTAGGGTGTTTCGCAGCAGCGACCAAAACAGGGGGGAATCCAGGAATCGACGGAAGTGTTTCAGCCCCACCCAGGGGCTGCCGGAGATGCCCAAAATGGCGACAAAGTCCTTGAAGGCAATTTGCAGCCCATACAGCGGCGCGTAATTGAAGATGGCGATGTAGACGAGCATGGGCAGAATAAAGAGGTACAGAGCAAGATTTTTTTTGAAGGGACGCAGGGAAAGTGTTTTTTTTCTTGGCATGGCATTGGCCCGCGGGGCGGGACTCCCCTCCTTTGCTTTGGCAGTCCACCTTTGGCTGCCGCGATGTGCGGTTTCCGCACCGCGACTTCGGGTGGATGCTCCTGTTGCACTGGTGCTATCGTATCAATATTTTTATTTAAATTGTATGTAAAATAACTGCAAATGTATGGAAAAATCTCATATATCACAAAAATGGAAGGCGTTTTTGATTTACATATGAACAGACAGCGTCTATAATAGAAACACACCGAGCCCACTGCCTGAGACGGAGGACGGCGGGGAGAGACTGCGAGTTTGTTCGGGATTTATTTGCAAAAAGGGGCTGATAGCCGTGGAACCGTATACTGTAATGCTGGTGGACGATGAACCCTGGGCCCTGGTATATCTGGAGCGCATTACGGACTGGGGCGCCCAGGGCTTTTCGGTTATCGGTACGGAGGAGTCCCCTGCCGCGGCTCTGGAGAAAATTACACTGCTGCGCCCCGATGTAGTGCTGGTGGACATCAATATGCCGGGCATGTCGGGGCTGGAGCTGGCCCGCCGCGCCAAGGAGGGTGGTGCGGAGTCGGTTTTTGTGGTGGTCAGCGGGTATGCAGAGTTTGCCTGTGCCCGGGAAGGTCTGGCTTTGGGACTGTTTGATTACTTGCTCAAGCCGGTGGAGGAGGAGATCATCAAGCTTTTGACCCGAATCCGGGAGGTGCTTGCGGGGCAGAGGGATGAGGAAGTCGCGCCGGAATACGACGGGGCCGCCTACGCCAATCAAAACTTTTCGGAGCTGCTTCGGTATGTCAACGGGCATTTTGGGGAGAAGCTGACTCTAAAAAGCCTGACGGATCGTTTCCATCTCAATGCCAACTACGGCTCTCTGCTGTTTAGCAAAAACCTGGGAACCTCCTTCTCGGAATATCTGCTTTCCATTCGGATGAAGGAGGCCCGGCGGCTGATTTGCTTTACCAATATGCCCATAAAGGAAATTGCCGCCACCTGTGGCTTTGACGACTATTTTTACTTTAACAAGGTCTGCAAGCGATATTTCGGCAAGCCACCGGCTACGCTACGGGCAGACAGATGAGGCGACGCCGAGGAAATGGGAGGCGGGTTCCATGAGATTTCGAACGCAGATTTTACTGCTGACCATAACGGCGATGGCGGTGTTTGGGGTTCTGCTGGTATTCTATTCCACCCGGGTCTCACAGACGTCCAACAGGCGGGTGGAGGAGTTTACGGAATCCAGCATGGGGCAGATCGAAAACGCGCTGGGCTTGATTTTTAGCCGAGCCCAGAATACGGCGTCCTATTTTTCCGCCAGCGTAATCACCAGGCAGTATCTGCTGGAGGAGGATTCCTACGAAGCCTATCTGCTGCACCGGTATTTTTCCGACTTTACCAGGGCCGCCATCAATACAGACGGAATGATTGAAAATGTAATTCTGTATGACAGGGAGGGCAACAACCGCTTTTATTACAACGCCATCAATATGCCCCTGTACAACGATATCAACAAAATCAAGGAGGAGAGCCGAGTCAGTGGCGGTGAGGTTCGCTTGCATTATGACGCGGAGCGGCGGCATTTGGCCTGCATCACATCGGTGTTTCTCGACGCGCCCATTATCCCGATAGAAAGCCGACGGGCCGGACAGATTATCATCATGATTAACCTGGACGCAGTGGTCAAAACCATGCGGGAGGCCGGGAACATGGAGGAGGTGCGCTTTCACCTGCTGGATGCCGAGGGCAGCCTGGTCGCCAGCAACACAGGGGACGACACCCCCATTGAGGAAGGAAACGGCATCATCCGCATGGAACGGCAGGTGGGGAACACCGGGATGCGGATTGTCGGCTATATCAATCGGGGCAAGGTGCTGCGCGATTTTGAGCCGGTTCGGTTTTTCGTGGTGGTGGCTGGGGCGGTGTTTGTCTTTATCTATGTAGCCATCGCGCTGCTCTATCATCATCGCATCGCCAAGCCTGTCCATCGGTTGGTCAGCGAGGTGTCGGAGATTGGGCGGGAAAACAGACACCGCAAACGGCTGGAGGGACAGTACAACAGCGAGCTTTCCGGGTTGGCCGAGAACATCAACAGCATGCTGACCAGCATTGACACCATGTCGCACCGCATCTTTGAGGCACAGCAGAAAATGTATGAGGCGGAGCTTCTGCACAGGGATACGGAGCTGTATGGACTGATGAGCCAGATCAATCCCCATTTTCTGTTTAATACCATACAGATCATAGGCGGGATCGCGCTGCTGAACAATGTGCCGGTTTTGCCCAGGGTCTGCAATTCCATGGCGGACATCTTCCGCTACTCTGTGCGGGACAGCTACAATGTGCCTCTGCGGGAGGAGCTGGAGATTGTGCGCAAATACCTGCAGATTATGGAGGTGCGCTTTTCCGGCCGGCTGAACTGGAAAGTAGACACTCACCGGACCAATTTGAACGCCATAATCCTGAAGATGATCATTCAGCCCCTGGTGGAAAACACCATCAACCACTGCGTGGAAAAAAAAGAAACCCCGTCCCACATCGCGATTGATATCACGGAGGAAGAGGATTCTCTGTATATTCGGATATCCGATGATGGGCCGGGGATAGACGGGGCAGTTCTGGCGCAGCTGACCAGCATGATGGAGGACAAGCTTCGGTTGGAGCAGGAGATGCGCAGCCGCAAGCGAATCGGCATTGCCAACATCCGGTACCGGTGTCTGCTGCTTTATGGCGACAAAAGTGAAATGGGAATAACAAGCGACAGCGGCGGCACTGTCATAACGCTGCGGCTGCCTTTGCTGCTGCGATAATCCCTCTCCTACTCCACCGCAACCGCCATCCCCTCATTCCCGTCGGCGTCCTCCACGCTTTCCCGAATCACGATCTCCGTTTTCATGTAGCATTTGTCGGAACGGGGGGACTCCCCGGAAATCAGGCGGTTGGCCAGCAGCTTGACCGCCGTGTATCCCTGGCGGAAGGGCTCCTGGCAGAGCACTGCCGACGCGACACCCCGTTCCAGGGCGTCCCGCTTGCTTTCAGTCAGGTCGAAGGCGATGATCGTCACCGACCCGGCCAGGCCCAGCTCCTCCACCGCGCGAATGCCGCCCCGGGCACCGGCCGCGGCAAAGAAGATGGAGTTGATGTCCGGCTGGCTGGTCAGCAGGCGCTTTACCTCCTTGTAGGTGGTGATGTCGTCGTCTCCGGTTTCCAGAATGCAGGCCAGAGTCAAGCCCGGGTACCGGGCCTCCGCGTCCTTGAAGCCCTTGACCCGCAGGGCGTGCCCCTGCATGCGGTGGGAGCCGATGACGACGGCGGAATTGGCCTGTCCGCCGTTAAAGAGCAGCGCCAGATTGCCGGCGATTCGCCCGGATTTTTCGTGGTCACAGCCCACATAGGCCAGATGATGAATCCCCTCGGCGTCTGTGGTCACCGATACAATGGGAATGCCCTGCCTGGCAAGGCGGTTGAGGGCATCCACAATGTCGGGGTGATTGATGGGGGTGAGGGCCAGGGCGTGAATGCCGTCGGCCGCCATCTGCTCGATGAGGCTCAGCTGTTCCTGGGGCTCCAGCCCCCGTGTCTGGCGAATGTCCACCGACACGCCAAAGGTCTCAAATTCCGCCGCCGCCGACCGGGCACCCTGAATGACATCGTCGAAAAAGGAGTTGCCCATGCGGTTGAAGATGCAGCCGATTTTGGGCTGCCGCTTGCGGGTGGCAAGGGACTTGGCGGCGATGTTGGGCCGATATCCCATGGCCTCGGCCAGCTGGCGGATGCGCACCTCCGTGTCCGGGTGCACCTGTCCGCGCCCGTTGAGCACCCGGTCGACGGTTGCCCGGGATACGCCCGCCATGCGGGCCAGTTCCGTCATTGTCATTGTGAATACTCTCCCCGCGCAAATAATGTTACACGCGCACATTTTCTATAAATATTTTACCATACACCGGGTATGTTGGCAAGCATATGTGAAGTTTTATCTAATTTTCTATTGACAATGGGAAATGGATCTGATACTATTCGATAAAAGAATGTGTTGCATCAAAAAATGTTACACGTGTCTCAAAAATAAGCATCGCAAAAGAGAAAGGCGGGAAATCATGCAGAAGGTTCGACTGGGTGTCATCGGCTGCGGCTCCATTGCCAACGGCTATCACCTTCCGGCCATTGAACGGCTGGAGAATGTGCAGCTGGTGTATGCCTGCGATTTGGTGGAGGACAGGGCCAAAAACGCCATGACGCGCTTCGGCTTTGCGTCGTACACCCTGGATTACCGGGAGATCATGGCGGATCCCAACATCGACGCCGTGTGCATCTTTACCAAGATTGAGGCGCACCTGGAGATCTCTCTGGCGGCGGCAAAGGCGGGGAAGCACGTGTTCACACAAAAGCCCTTTGCCTATTGCATCGATGAAGGCAAGCAGATTGTGGATGCCGTCCGTCAAAGCGGCATCGTCTACACCCCCTCGTTTATGCACGCCTATTTCCCCGAAAGTCTGGCGGCCCGCCGTCTGGTGGAGGAGGGCGTCATCGGCGACATCGAGAATGTGCGCATCCTCAACGGCACCCAAAACCCCACCGACAGCGCGGCCAGCTACGGCGGCTGCATGATGGACATCGGCTGCCATGGCATGGATCTGGTTCGCTTTGTCACCGGGCAGGACATCGAGCGGGTGTGGATGCAAAACCGGGAGGGCGCGGCGGCCCCCGCCATCAGCGGGACAACCCACCTCAACGGCGACGAGCGCAACGCCTCCCTGACCTACCGCCTCACCGGCGGCGGAGTGGTGCAGCATATGGTCAGCTGGTCTCACATGGGGGCCACCCGGCGCTTTGAGCTGGAGGTCTACGGCACCAAGGGCGCGCTGTACATGCTCAATCCCCATCTGGGCACACCGCTGTTCCGTCTCAGCGCCGGCAGCGCCTTCGATTTCCGGGCGGAAGCGGGGGAGCCCGTACAGGTGGAGCCGGAGTTCTTTGGGGAACGGCATCACCGGCTGTTCTTTGACGACCTCGTCAACGGCACCTCCCACAGCAAAAACGAGACCGACGGCTTCGCCATTCTCGCCATTGTGGAGGCGGCCAGACGCTCCATGGAGACTGGAAGG
>JAJDGX010000091.1 GCA_030265885.1 Ruminococcaceae bacterium OttesenSCG-928-L11
AACTGCCCCTGCCGGAAACACTGCGGGCAACCATTGACGGCGAGGATGATCCCGCAGATATCCCTGTGGATTGGACGGACGATGACGGCTACAACAGCGAAGTCTCCGGCGATTACGGCTTTACCGCTGTGCTGGGTGAGGGCTATGCGCTGGCGGATGGCGTGGTTGCTCCTGTCTTTACCGTGACGGTGGGAATGGGCATACAGCGGAACGCCCTATATTCCACCCAAAGGACATCCACACTGATCATTGACAGCACCACAGTCACTCAAGACAACATCGCCACAGAGGGCTGGAAGTGGGATCAAGACACCAGCACCCTGACCTTGAATGGCCTTGATATTGCGGCGACTGGCAGTAACAATGGCATCCAGACAGCGATTGACATAACAATTGTGCTGGAGGGGGCGGATAATAAAATTGAAACCGAAGCAATCTACGGAATCTATGCGGACGGCTCCCTTATCATCAAAGGCGACGGTGCTTTGACGGTCAATGCCGGTGGCGATGGCATATATATGGCTTCCGGGGCGCTGACAATTGAAAGTGGAACTCTTAACCTGAACGGTGATTTGGCTGGCTCTAATGGACGTGGAATAATTTCCACTAATACAGCAACTGATATCATAATAAACGGCGGAAACGTGACCGTGACAGGCGGCTACGGAATCTACACCACCCACAGCATCGTGGTAAACGATGGCTCACTGACTGTTACAGGTGCGGCGAATGCGGGAATAACATGTAAATCCCTGACAATCAAGGGGGGATTAGTGGAAGCCACCTCAACAAGTTCTCTCCATATGCCATATGCGGTATTCGTAGAAACCAAAGAGGATGGGATTGTCATAAATGATGGGACATTGATTGCCCGAAGCACAAATGGAGCATTGTTCCTTAACCAGCCGGTTTTGTCGCTTACCTATCAATATAGGCTGAGCGATACTGCCGCATATACAGACCAGACTATCCCATATGTATGGAATTATACAGACAGGTATGTTGAAATCATTGCGGAGGGGCTGTATAACTCTGATGTAAGCGGCATCACAGCGAACCCCACTGGCCTGACTGCGGCGGGAGGAACGGTTGCTCTCACGCTAACCGGCACAAACCTTGATTCGCATGCTGTTAAAGTTGGCAGATTTATTGGAACCAATTGTCAGCAATCGTGGGATGTCGCAGATAATGCCGCTTCTGTAACCATTCCCGAAAACCAAAGCGCCATACGCGATATTGCGCATACCTTCCGCGTCAGTTTGGACAATGGTGCCACTTGGTTGACCGCGCCCACTGCAACGGTAACCCAGACAAAGGCATCGGGGACAGCCAAGCAGAGAACCTCCACACTACTCATTGACAGCACCACTGTCACCCAAGACAATATTGCCGCAGAAGGCTGGAAGTGGGATCAGGACACCAGCACCCTGACCTTGAATGGCCTTGATATTGCAATGACTGGCATATATGACCACGGCATCCAGACAGCGATTGACATAACGATTGTGCTGGAGGGGGCGGATAATAAAATTGAAACCGAAGCGACCACGGGAATCCGAGCTGAGGGCTCCCTTATCATCAAAGGCGATGGCGCGTTGACGGTCAATGCCGGTCGCAGCGGTATATATATGGCTTCCGGGGCGCTGACAATTGAAAGTGGAACTCTTAACCTGAACGGTAATGCTGCTCTCTCTAATGGACATGGAATACATTCCGCTAGTACAGAAACTGGTATCACAATAAATGATGGAAATGTAACCGTGACGGGACGCTGTGGAGTCAGCAACTCTGTCTCCACCCTTACGGTAAACGGTGGCTCACTGACTGCCACAGGTGCGGCGGATGCGGGGATATGGTGCGAATCCCTGACAATAGAGGGCGGCACGGTGGAAGTTGTATCGACTGGCACTGACAGTTTTTCATATGGAGTAAACGCCAGATATGGCTCCGGCAATATCACCATAAATGATGGAACATTGATTGCCCGAAGCACAAATGCCATGGCACTTTATGGCCGAATGGTTTTACCGTCTGGCTATAAATACAGGTTGAGTGATACCGCCTCGTATACATACTCAAATATCCCATATGTATCAAATACTACAGACAGGTATGTTGAAATCATAATAGAGGATTTGCCAGACCCTGTTGTGAGCGACATCACAGCCGATCCCACCAGCCTGACTGCGGCAGGAGGAACTGTCTCCCTCACGCTAACCGGCACATACCTTGATTTGCATGCTGTTAAGGTTGGCAGGTTTATCGGAACCGACTGTCAACAATCGTGGTCTGTGACAAATAATTCTGCCTCTGCAACTATTCCCGCAAATCAAGACACCACAAGTGATATTGTGCATACCTTCCGCGTCAGCGTGGACAATGGTGCTACTTGGTTGATCGCACCCACTGCAACGGTAACCCAAGCAAAAGCATCGGAAACTCCCACCCAAAGGACATCCACACTGCACATTGAAAGCACCACAGCCACCCAAGACAACATCGCCACAGAGGGCTGGAAGTGGGATCAAAACACCAGCACCCTGACCCTGAATGGCCTTGATATTGCAACGACTGGCAGTAACCGCGGCATCCAGACCGCGATTAACATAACGATTGTGCTGGAGGGGTCAGATAATAAAATTGAAACCGAAGAAGCCCACGGAATCTATGCAAATGGCTCCCTTATCATCCAAGGCGATGGCGCTTTGACGGTCAATGCCGGTCGCAGCGGAATATATATGGCTTCCGGGGCACTGGCAATTGAAAGCGGAACTCTTAACTTAAACGGTAATCCTACCAACTCTAATCAATCGGGAATTTTTACTGGCAGCGCATCACCCGGTATCACAATAAACGGTGGGGTTGTGACCGCGACGGGAGACAAAGGGATCGAGGTTTATGGCGATAATTCATCCTTCACAATAAACGGTGGGGTTGTGACCGCGACGGGAAACAAAGGAATCGAGTTCTATAGCGCTAATTCATCCTTCACGATAAATGGTGGCACGGTGAAGGCCACAGGCACAACGGAATCTGGAATACAATGTGGATCTCTGACTGTGCAGGGAGGCATAGTGGAAGCTATATTTACCGGCACTGATAAATTTTCATATGGTGTAAAAACTGGCGGTGGTAATATCACCATAAATGATGGAACATTGATTGTCCGAAGCACAAATGCCGAAGTGTTCAATAAGCAGCCGACTTTGCCGACTCGCTATAAATACAGGTTGAGTGATACGGCTGCCTACACCTATCAAAGCACACCATATGTGAAAAATACTATAGACAGGTATGTTGAAATCATTGCCGAGGATTTGTCATCCGCCTGCGAAATACTCAGTGTCAATTCGCCGGTCGGTGCAAGCCTCAACGACACCGCTATCAACGCGACTGTCAACAGCTTCAGCGTGACGGTGGATGTTGCTGTCAGCGAGGGCGCAACATGGAAGCTCTATCGTGCCCCCGGCTGCACTGATGAAATCATCGGCGCGTGGGCTCTCACTCCCGGCAATAACAACATAGCATACATCCGGGTTACCGCCGAGAATGGGGCGGACAAAAAGGATTATCGTTTTGCTGTCACTTATACCAATAATGACGACAATAGCAACAATAACCCCGATGATAACAACGAGAATAGCAACAATAACCCCGATGATAACAACGAGAATAGCAACAATAACCCCAATGATAATGATGACAATAGCAACAACAGTTCCAACAATAATTCTAACAACAATAACTCCGGTAACAAGTCCGGCGGCAGTGGATCCGGCGGTTCTGGCGGCGGAGGCGGCGGCGCAGCCCCCACTCGCCCAATCCTTACCGTAAATGAAACCAAAGCAAAAGCAGCCCTTGCGGATATGCAGAAAACCGGACGCAAAAAAGCCCGTATTACAGGCAATGGACAGATCAAAATGACTCCCTCTGCATGGCAGGCGCTTGGCTCAACCCTCGTGGATTTTGATACCCTCGCAAAAGGCGCTGTTCAGTTGCGGATTACCGTCAAAAATCCGGGCAAGATGACCTCGGAAATGCACCTTTCCGGCGAGTTGACAGGCTCCGCTGTAAATGCCCGCAAGGCTTTCTTTGAGAAGTGGTTCAAAAACAAGGTGCAGGTGATTCGTCTGGATCAGTCCGACAGTTTTGGGCAGCCGGTGGAAATTGTCGCCAAGGTTGATCTGACCGGGATGAGTACAAAGCAACTTGTATTTTACGTCTATGACAGGGCGACCAATACCTATAAGCGCATTGAGAATGCTGCTTATTGGATTGATCAAAACGGCTATCTGCATTTTACTACTGAGGTGGCAGGAGATATCATTATCAGCGATGGGCCACTGGAGAGAAAATAGCAGCGATACATAATACTATATCTTGCTGGAGGAACAAGCATGAAATCAACAATATCATCGAAAATACTGGCGATGGCACTGGCAGTATGCCTGCTGCTGAGCGGCATGCCCATCGGCGTGCTGGCGGCGCAGGAGGCCAAACTGGTACTGGGCTTCTCCGATTTTGAGGGGACAGCGACTGTTTCTATGGGAACTGCAACCGACCAACTGCCCCTGCCGGATACGTTGCGGGCAACTGTTGACGGCGAGGATGATCCCGCCGACATCCCTGTGGATTGGGCGGGCGATGACGGCTACAACAGCGAAGTCTCCGGCGATTACGGCTTTACCGCTGTGCTGGGTGAGGGCTATGCGCTGGCGGATGACGTGGACGCTCCTGTCTTTACCGTGACGGTGGCAATGGGCATACAGCTCTATGCCGCTAATAATACCGTGGACATTACCGGCATGGCTGTTGCCGATATGACAACCGCAATTGAAGCCGCCTTGGCGGATAACAGCACCGTAACGGTTATCGGCGGAACGGCGGATGCGCCTGTTGATTTTGGAAATGAATACATAAATTTTTCCATTCCCGCAGGGGCAACTGTTTTGTGGCAGGCTCACGCAGTGGGCAGTTCCTACCTTATTATCATAATGTCTTCCGATATCAACAGTGAATTTAAGGTAGATGGAGGCACATTAACGGGCACAGGGGAAATGCCTACCATAGAACTATGGTCAGGTGCCGCTGGTACGCTGTCGGTTTCCAGCGGCAAAGTGGAAAACACTGGAACGTTTTGCGCTATTCAAAACAGCCGCTCTACTGGAACAGTAGCAATTTCTGGCGGGACAGTGCGAGCCTCTAGCACAGGCAACACTATCCGAAATGAATATGCCGGCACAGTTGTGGTTTCCGGCGGTATAGTGGAAAACACTGGGGCAGGCCATGCCATCCAGAATAGTTCTGCCGGTACTGTTGTGGTTTCTGGCGGGACGGTGCAAAACTCCGGCACAGGCTATGCCATTGAAAACGTGTCTGACGGAGCAGTCACCATCTCGCAGGCAGATGAAAGCACACCCACGCTTGTAACCTCTCGTTCGGCTAAAGCTACAATCTATCAAGCTGCCGCGGAGCTATCCGGCGTGACTACCATCAGTGTTACAGGCGGCGCTGTGACAAACACCGGTGCAGGCTGGGGTATCTATAACAACTCTGATGGAACGGTAAGCACCACAGGCGGGATAATTACAGGTGGACTTGGCAGCGTGTACAATCCAAATGGAACAGGTCATATCCCTTCTGACCTAACCGTCGATATCACCGGTTACAACGCTGACTCGATGGAGGGGTTGTTACAGTTTGCTATAGACTGCGTGGCAAGCGGCAATACTGTAACAGTGGTAGGTGGCACGGAAAATGCCCTTGTTGATTTTGAGGGAACAAATACAAAAATACTCATCCCCGCAGGGGTAACAGTGCAGTGGCAGGCTTATGGAACAGGCCATATTTATATAACCGACTCTAGCAGTGGTAGTTTCGAGGTTGCTAGCGGTGCACTGCTAAGCAGTGCTAACTACTACTCAATCCTGAACTTTGGTACCGGCTCGGTAACAATTTCAGGCGGCACAACTAGTGGTATCTACAACACAGAAGGTTCGGTAATCGTAGCTGGCGGAACAGTTAGTGTGCCAAACAACAAGGATGGTATCGTCAATGCCGGGGAGGAAAACACCGGCACTGTGACGGTCACAAGCGGCGTAGTCCGTTCAGATGGGGGGAGAGCCATTTATGCCGCTGGTGGCACTGTGGTGGTTTCCGGTGGTACAATCGAGACCTCTGGCGGAATCTATGGACACAGAACCATTGAAGGCCTTTACGCTGACATCACCATCTCCGGCGGTACCGTGACCAGCAACAGCTCGTCAGACTTAAGTGCAACCGTTAGCAGTGTGGGTTCCGTTACAATAACGGGCGGCATCGTGACCCATACCGGGAATGGCAGCACCATTATGGGCGACACACATTTGGGGCGCACCTGCACAACAACAATCTCCGGCGGTGTGGTGCAGCACACCGGCACAGGCCCTGTCATCACAAACAGGGGGACATTGGAGATCGACGGCGGCCTGGTTGCAAATGCCGGAACAGGCAAGGCAATTTATAACGATTCTGCCGCAAGTGAAACCACCGTCTCTGGTGGCACGGTCTTTGCCATTGGCAGCACACTCGCCGATATTGTAGAAGATGAGAGTGTGGTTGTTAACAAGTTCAGCGGCCCGTCCAGCACCGGCGTGGCATTGGCCTGGGATAGCTCGGTCAGCGGCCCATATGCCCAAGGTAGCACAAACGGCATCTTCAAATTACCTGCGGCCGCAACCGCAGCCTGGGGCGTGCAAGACAATGAGGGCGGCATTGCTTATCAAAACGGCACAAACGCTGGTTTTGTTTCATTACCCGATGCATCAGTAACCGGCGTTGAGTCAAAGCTAACAGCAGATAACCTCTCTTTCACACTGCCCCAGAGCCTTGTCTACAACGGCAGTGCACAGGGCATCGGCGCGGTAACGGCAAAGGCAGGGGTTACCGGCATAGGCACAATCAAGGTGTACTATGAGGGGATCAGCCCCACAGTCTACGCCAAAAACACCGTCGCGCCAACAAATGCGGGAAGCTACGCCGTAACAGCGGAAATTGGCACAGGCACTGTGTATAGCTCGACTAAAATTGCCCTGGGCAGCTATACCATCTCCCCCAAGGCCCTGACCAGCGGCATGCTCGCCATCACAGGAACCTACACCTACGATGGCACAGCGAAATCGCCGACCTATACCGTAACAGACGGCAACACAACACTCATAAAGGACACGGATTACACAGAAACTGCGCTTCCAAGCGAAACGAATGTCGGCAGCTATACCCTCACTGTGACCGGCAAGGGCAATTACTCCGGCACCGCCTCCCAAACCTTTACCATAGCCGGTAAAGCGTTGACCGACAGCATGCTCGCCATCACAGGAACCTACATCTACGATGGCACAGCGAAATCGCCAGTGTATACCGTAACAGACGGAACCGCGCTGACACCGGGGGTCCACTACACGGCCCCTTCATTGTCTAAAACAGATGCAGGAAGCTATGCGTTCACGGTTACCGGCAAAGGAAACTACTCTGGCACAGCAACGCAGACCTTTACCATCGCCAAAGCCGACCTTATGGCGAGCGACCTGAGCTATTCCCTTGCCGCCGTGACCTATGACGGCGCTGCAAAGCCGGTGAATGTAACTGTGTCCGATAAAACCGGCTATGGCATACTGACGGTATATTACACCGGCACAAACGGCACCGTCTATGCACGCTCCTCCTCTGCACCGACCAATGCCGGAGATTACTCTGTGGCGGTTCGTGCATCCGGTGGGGATAACATTAACGCGTCCGGCTCCGATATCGCTCTGAGCGGCATCTATATCATCAACAAGGCTTCGTTGAGCAGCACAAATCAGAGCTTGAAAGTGAAATCCGGCCTTGCGCATACTTATAACTTCGCTCTATCGGACATGCTCCCAACCGGCATTGACCCCTCGCAGATCAGTGCGTACAGCGCAGTGGAGACTGTGGACAGCGCCAATATCCTCACCGTTGGCACTGTGAGCGGAACCACCCTGCCACTTACGATTGCCAATACTGCTGTCGGCGCAAATACCGCCACGGTGAAAGTTTCTTTCGCCAGCGACAACTACGCGATTGCCGATGCGACACTGACAATCAGTGTCACCGACAAGTATCCGGTATCCATCAGCGGCGTGACGGTAACCAGCCGGACATACAACGGTGAGGCTGTTGCGTATAGTGGCACGCCTGTATTCACAAGCACTGTGCAGGGCACCACTGTCTCGACACTCACGCCGATTTATACATGGTCTAGCGGGTCAGCCCCGATAAACGCAGGCAGCTACACACTTACCATATCCGCAGACGGCGGCACCGATTATGATGTAGCCGACTTGATGATCGGCTTTGAAATCACAAAAGCAGCGCAAACCATCAGCTTCCCCGCACCGTCAATTAACCGGGTCGGCAAATCAGAAGCCCTGACAGCTACCGCAAGCTCCGGACAGACAATTGCCTATGCCAGCAGTGATACAGCAATCGCAACAGTTACCGGCGGTATGCTTGAGTTGCTGGCGGAGGGAGTTGTCACAATCACAGCTTCACAGCCCGGCGATGGCAACTACTACGCCGCAGCCGATGTGGCGCATACAATTACAGTCACACGTGAAAACTCCAGCGATAATCACGAGCCCATCAATCCGCCTGTCGGGCCAATCAATACCCAGAGTAACGCGACCGTTTCCTTTACAGGCGAGTTTGTTCAGTTGGAGGCAATTCAGTTTAATGGGCAAACCCTCACCCAAACTCCCAATGGCACCCACATCGATTTGAGCGGGTATGGTGGCTATTCCGGTGTGGTGGGCAAAGCAGAATCCGGCAGCGTGAAGGTTACGCTGTATAAGGAATTCCTGCAAACCCTGCCCGACGGCACATATACCCTTACCGTAGGCTTTAATGATGGGGGCTCCGGAAGCCTGCCCATTGAAATCAAAAACACGCTTGTCGATAATAACAGCGATAATAGCAACAACAATAATTCTAACAACAACAGCTCCGGCAACAAGTCCGGCGGCGGTGGATCCGGCGGTTCTGGCGGAGGCGGTGGCGCAGCCCTCACTCGCCCAATCCTTACCGTAAATGAAGCCAAGGCAAAAGCAGCCCTCACAGATATGCAGAAAACCGGACGCAAAAAAGCCCGTATTACAGGCAACGGCCAGATCAAAATGACTCCCTCCGCATGGCAGGCGCTTGGCTCAACCCCTGTGGATTTTGATACCCTCGCAAAAGGCGCTGTTCAGCTGCGGATTACTGTCAAAAATCCGGGAAAGATGACCTCGGAAATGCACCTTTCCGGCGAACTGACAGGCTCCGCTGTAAATGCCCGCAAGGCTTTCTTTGAAAAGTGGTTCAAAAACAAGGTGCAGGTGATCCATCTGGATCAGTCCGGCAGCTTTGGGCAGCCGGTGGAAATTGTCGCCAAGGTTGATCTGACCGGGATGAATGCAAAGCAGCTTGTGCTTTACGTCTATGACAGGGCGACCAATACCTACAAGCGCATTGAGAATTCTGCTTATTGGATTGATCAAAACGGCTATCTGCATTTTACTACTGAGGTGGCGGGAGATATCATTATCAGTGATGGAGCACTAACGCCAAAAGGGCAAAACTGATCTATAACCGGATAAAGGGAATGTTTTATTTGAGATTAGTATGAGTTATGCGCTCCATAAAATTACGCAAACAGGACAGACTTTCGCCAAGGCGGTAGTCTGTCCTGTTCGTGTCATCGGGTCGGTGACATATTGGCATGGGAAAGGGAAGTATCCCCTGCAAGCTAACAGATATCTACAGAGTAACACAAAGCACTCAGTGAGCCATCTGCGCAAACCTATGATCATGAAACGCCTTCTTCATTGCCGCAAAGCTGCGAATGGGAATCAGCGCACGGCTGCCGTCAGACAGCACAAAGTGGTGCTCCTCCACATCCCTTACATGGAGGAGGTTGACGATATAGCTTCTGTGGCAGCGGAGGAACGGCAGTCCGCCCAGCATTTCCTCCAGATGATCAATGCGCTGGTTAAGGGTCATATCGCCCTTTACCGTGTGCAGCACACAGCTTTTGCGGAACACCTCGACATAGATAATATCCCGCAGGCGTACCCGCAGTGCCATGCCGTTTGCTGCCAACTCAATGCTTTTTGCATAGAGGCCAACCTGCTCTTCGCACCGGCTCATGGCTTCCTCAATTTCGTCATAGATCAGCGGCTTGTTCAGGTAGTGGGTGGCTCGCACGGCAAAGCCATCCAATGCATGTTCTGTGCTAACCGTGGTGAAGATCAGTGCGCATTCCTGATCCAAGGTTCGGATTTTTCGTGCAGCCTCCATGCCATTTGTGCCGTCCATGTAAATATCCATAAAGAGAATCTGAAACCGCCCCGGCTCATAAGAGCGCATCAGCTCATCGCTGTTTTGGAAAGAGGTCATGTCAAACGCCACCTGCTTCTCTTCCTGATAGCGCGTGAGCATCTCGCAAAGTTCCCGGCGA
>JAJDGX010000092.1 GCA_030265885.1 Ruminococcaceae bacterium OttesenSCG-928-L11
GGCCGCAGAGATACAAAACCCAACCCAAAATAACTTTAAATGCGGGATTCTAAAAACCCCCACACAATAAATTGATTGTGGGATTTTTAAGGGGTTCAACCCCTTAAATGGGGTTTGGGGTGCAGCTGCGACAGCAGATGCTAGTCCCTATTTCAAATCCGTTGCTTTTGCTTATAAGCCGTTTTGCCGCATGGCTCCGTTGGCACCTAATCCAGAAGCCCGTGAATCGGGTTGTTTTTCATGGGCAGGCCGCGCTCATAGGTAGTGGTCAGGGGCAGATATCGCTTTTCGTCGCTGCTCCGCTCAAAGGCGGTGAGAATCTCCAGCACATGCAGGGTCTGGTGATAATCCGCTCGAGCCGCCCGCCCGGTCTGAAGGGCCCGGGCCATATCCGCCAGCCCCAGTCCCCGGCTGTTTTCCTTGTAATCGAACAGCAGCGGCATTTCCCGCAGCTCCCCCTCCTCGGGGCGCAGCAGCCGGATGGGCCCGCCAAAGAAGTTGGGATCCGGCACCAGCAGCGTCCCCTCCGAGCCGTAGATCTCGAAGCGGGCCTGACCCTTGTAGTGCACGTCGAAGGTGGTGAACAGCGTGCCTGTTATGCCACTGGCAAACTCCAGAATGCCGGTGACATAGGTGGGGGTCTCCACATCCACAACCGTACCCCGATGGGGCAGGCTGGTGATGGTGCGCTGGGGAAAGGCAGCCCGGGCCGACCCGGTGATCCCCTTTACCCCGCCCAGCAAATTGATGAGCGCCGTGACATAGTAGGGGCCCATGTCCATCATGGGGCCGCCGCCCCGCTTGTAAAAGAACGCGGGGCCGGGGTGCCAGCTTTCGGGGCCGTGGCCTATCATAAAGGCCGCCGCGCCGATTGGCGTGCCAATCATGCCGCTGTCGATGAGCCGGCGGCAGGTCTGAATCCCCGCCCCCAAAAAGGTGTCCGGCGCGCCGCCCAGTGCAAGCTTCTTTTCCTCGGCCAGCGCTGCCAGCGCTTTCCCTTCCTCCCAGGTCGCCCCCAGGGGCTTCTCGGAGTAGACGTGCTTGCCTGCGTTCAGCGCCGCCTTTGTCACCTCAAAGTGCTCATAGGGGCGGGTCAGGTTCAGCACAATGTCCACTTCCGGGTCGGCGAAGGCATCGTGCATGGTCTCGTACAGCTTGGGGATACCGTATTCTCTCTGGGCCTTTTCCGCCCGCTCCCGCACCAGATCACATACGCCGATGAGGGCAATCCCCGGGAACACCTCCCCGATGTTTTTCAGATAGATGCCGCTGATGGCGCCTACGCCTATCATGGCCACCTGTATGGGCTTTTCCGCCACAACGATTCCCCCTTTTCCCTTCTTTTTGGCGGCAATGCCGCCGAATGCCTCATATTGTAAAGGGTGCGCCCCGTTCTGTCAAGAGGGCAGCGCCCCGGGCCTGTTTGCAGGCCCGGGGCGCTCCGTTTGGAACCGGGACAATTGCCTTTTGAGCGAGACAACGTGCCCCTTATTTCGTCTGGTCGTAGCGGGCCTGCATAATTTCAATGCGATCCCAGTGGCCGATGTTCTCCAGTTCGGCCAGGTACTGCTGCCAGTCGGAGTCGCTGTTGGGGTCGATGACGCCGGTGGCGAATTTCGCCACAGATTCCCGCTGGTAGTCGCGGAGCGTAGACCACACGTCAGACATTTTCCTGGCATCCTCTACAGTGTAGAAGGTCAGGTTGTTGTAGACGCTTTCGGGGGCGGGAATGTAGGGGAGGTAGTAGTTTTCCATGGCATTCCACAGGTATTGCTGCAGTTCATAGGGGTTGTCGCCCAAAACGCCGTTGTTATCAAAGTCGTTGTAAGCGGGGCCAACCTCGTTCCAGTGAGATTTCTGCACCGAGCCCCAGAGAAGGATGGGGTCATAGCTGGCAGGGTCGCCGTCGATGCCCTTTTCACTGGCATCGGGAATGCGGAAATCCACACCGGGCTCGCCCAGACGGTTGCGCATGCAAACCTCGCGGCTGTACATGAAGTCGGCCAGCTTAAAGGCCGCCTCGGGGTTTTTGCAGGCGCTGGTGATGACAAACTCATTGACGCGGTAGTCGGTGTAGGGGTTGTAGAAGGCGCGGCGGGTGCCGTCGGGGCCTGCCACAGGGGACAGGGGAACATATTCCCGCACGCGATCCTCGTCCATACTGGCCCACTGGAAGGTGCCGCCGCCGGGAGCCATGCCAACCAGGGCGATGTCCTCGTTGTCAAACAGCTGGGTCAGCTGGGTCTGATCCTGGGTGAAGGTGGCGGGATCCAACAGTCCCTCGGCGCAGAGCATGTTCATGTAAATCAAGCCCTGGCGATACTCATCCTTGTCGATGCCGGATTCGATTTTGCCGTCCTTGATGTAGTAGATGTTGTCGCGGTTATACTGCACAAAGGCGTTCATGATGAACTGGTCGGGGGCCGAGTTCCAGCCGGTGATGGAAGCGCCGATGAAGGGAATCTCATCGGTGGGGTCACCGTTGCCGTTGGCGTCGTTGTCCCGGAAGGCCCGAAGCACATCCGCCAGCTCGTCGATGGTGGTGGGCGTTTTCAGTCCCAGGTTATCCATCCACACCTGGTTAATCCACATACGGCCCGCGGTGGAGTTGGGGAGGGACTTGACGACCCGGGGCATGGAATACTGCTTGCCGTCGGGCAGCTTCATCATGGGGTCGATGAGAGGATCCTTTTCCAGGGCCTGCTTGTACCAATAGCCGTGCTCCTCAATCATGTCGTCCAGGGGGATAAAGATACCCTGATCCGCCATATCGGCGATGATGTCATTGGTAATACCGCCGCTGCAGATGAAGATGTCGGGCAGGTTGGTGTTGCTGGCCAGCAGCAGGTTGACCTTCTGGATCTGATCCTGCTCCGGCACCAGGTCAAACTCCAGGGTGATGCCGGTTTGATCCTGCAAAAAGTGGGTGAACTTGTTGTCGTAATAATCCTCGACACTGGTGTTTTGCATGGTAAAAATACGCAGGGTTACCGGGTCAGTGACGATGGGAAGCTCACCGGGGCCCGAGACCTTGGCTGTGCCGCCGCTTGCCGGCTGGGCACTGCTGCCGCCTGTGGCCGCGCCGCCGGAGCCGGAGCCCGCAGGCTCGCTGGTGTTGCCGCAGCCCGCAAAGCAAGCCGCCGCCAGCAGTATCGCCAAAAAGAGTGCGAGGTACTTTTTCATTACAAATCCTCCTATGCGTCAATAATGTCTATCCGGCCCGCGTGGGGCGGACAGTAACCGGGAAAAATGGATTGCCTGGGGCCGGGATGTCTCATCCCTTGACAGAGCCTATCATCACACCCTTGACAAAGTGCTTGGCCACAAAGGGATAGGCTATCATAAACGGGGCGCTGGAAACGACGATCAGGGAGTATTTCAGCAGATCCGCCATGCCCTGCCGGGCCTTGTACAGCTGGGGATCCGCGATGATATCGCTGACCGAGTTGAGCACCAGAATGTCCCGCAGGATGATTTGCAGGGGGAACTTGTTCCGGTCAGTCAGGTAGATAAACGCCTGGAAGTAGGCGTTCCAGTGGCCCAGGGCGTAGTACAGCACCAGCACCGCCAATATCGCCTTGGACAGCGGCAGCACCATCTGTATCACAAATCGAATGTGGCTGCAGCCATCAATCTGGGCGGCCTCCACCAGCTCCTCCGGTATGGTGTTCTCCAGGAAGGTGCGGCAGATGATGACGTTGTACACATTCAGCGCCACGGGGATGAGCATCACCGCCCGGGTGTTTATCATACCCATGCTGGATATAAGCAGGTAGGAGGGGATGAGTCCCCCGCTGAAAATCATGGTGAAGGTAAATAGGAACATGAGAACCCGGCGGCCCGGCATGGTGCGCCGGGACAGGGGATACCCCGCCATGAGCGTCATGACAATGTTGATGCAGGTTCCCACCAGCGTGTAGAAAATGGTGTTGGCAAAGCCGCTTACAACAGCCTTGTACTCAAACACCGCCTCAAAGCCCCGCAGGGACAAATCCACCGGCCACAGAAATACCTGCCCCGTGGAAACCGCCTTGGGCGAGGAAAAGGAGGAACTGAGGATGTAGATCAGCGGGTAAAGAACAATGAGAAAAAACAGCAGCAGCAGAAAATCGTTGACCACAGTAAACACCCTGTCGTTAAGGGAGCGCTGGATCTTTTGTTTTTTCTGCACGTCGCTTATCTGGGATGTGGGCACTTTAGTCATTGTGGCACTCCTCTCCTTCTGCCAATCTTTGTTTGACAATCCGCAGATTGGCATTACCAAAGGCTGGTTTCGCTGAGCTTGTTGGACACATAGTTCACCGTGCATATCAATATGAGGTTGATGACCGAGTTGAACAGGCCGATGGAGGACGCGTAGGAAAAGTCCGGTGCGGCGGCGGCAAGCCCCTGCTTGTAGACATAGGTGGAGATGATCTCCGACGCGTCCAGATTCAGGGGATTCTGCATCAGGAACATCTTCTCAAAGCCGACATTCATGATTTGCCCCGCCCGCAGGATAAGCAAAACCGTGATTGTGGGGAATATCCCCGGGATATCCACGTGAATCATCCGCTTCCACCGGCTGGCGCCGTCGATCATGGCCGCCTCGTGCAGGCCCGGGTCAATGGCCGCCAGCGCCGACAAATAGATAATGGCGTTCCAGCCGGAGCCCTGCCAGATGTTCGTCCACACATAGATATGCCGGAAATATCCCGGAATGGCCATGAAGTCGATGGCCGACAGCCCCATGGCCTGTCGGGCAAAGTTGATGATGCCCACCTTGGGGGAGGTAAACTGGATGATCATGCCCACCATAACCACCGTGGAGATAAAGTAGGGCATGTAGGTCACAATCTGGGTTATCTTTTTGAATCGGGGCCGCAGACAGTTGTTGAGCAGCAATGCCAGAATGATGGGGAAGGGGAAGCCGACAATCAGGTCATAAAAGCTGACGGCGAGGGTATTGACGATTACCTTCTTGAAGTTGTAGCTTTGAAAGAACTTGGCGAAGTTGGCCAGCCCCACCCAGTCACTGCCGACGATGCCCTTGGTCGCCTGGAATTTGCGGAAGGCGATTTGCGCCCCGTACATGGGTATGTACTGAAATACAATCAGCCAAATCAGCGGCAGCAGTATGATAAGATAAAGCTGCCAGTCCATGTTGAGCCTTCGCCGCAGCGAACCCAATCGCTTGCTTCGCACTGCCGGCGACGATTGCCGCACCTTGCTGTCCACAGTCATAACATCCACGACCCTCTTTCTGTTTTTTGGTCTAATTTAGATAAAAAAAGTGTGCCGTTGCCTAATGATAATCATAATTTTATACAGGCGATTTGTATATTGTAATTTCCCCAAATCATTGGAAAACCATTTGATATGGGCTTGGAAATCCTTATAAACATGGTAATATTTACCGATGTGCCCGTGCACGGTTCCACAGAGGGGCCATTTCGACCCAAAAGAAACGCCCCGCCGCAATGTTTCGTGCGACAGGGCGTTGTGTTATTGGGGCATCCGGGTTACGGCGCAGGCGGCGGGGGAGTTTGGTGTGTGTGCTGCATGCGCAGCTGTTCCTGATATTTTTTGGGCGGCACACCGTAGCGCCGCTTAAAGGCCTTGTAAAACGTGTTGATGTTGGAGTATCCCACCTTCTCGGCGATGTCCTTGATGGACAAGACGTCGTCGCGCACATATTCCACGGCGCGCTGCATCCGGCAATCCTCCACATAGGCGGAAAGATTCTCCCCCGTCTGCTGCTTGTACAGGGTGGAAAGATAATTCTCGTTGAGATCAAAGTGGCCCGCAATGGCTGCAAGCCCCATATCAAAGGCCCCGTAGCCCTGCTGGATATACGCCTGAATGTCCCGTATCAGGTCGCCCTCCCGCTTGTGGCTCCGTTCCTGGGCGCTGTGGGCCAATATCTGTACAATCATCTGGTAATATTTCAGGTTATTTTTCTGGCAGGGATTGTGCTTCACCTGAGTCATCAGGTAGTGAAAGCGATCCGTTTCCTCTTCCAGCGGACCGATGCTTTTCTGCGTCATCTGCAGGTCGTGGCAGAGCACCTCGCTGAATCGGGCCTTTTCCTGCTCCGGCAGCTGCAAAATCCGATAATTCTGCTCAAACAGATGCTCCAGCGTCGCCTGAGCCTCCAGTACAGCCCCCTCCAGAATCTGGTTGCGCAGCCGACCTTGAATGTCCATGGGGTAGTAGTAATGCTCCATGGGCACCAGCTGCCGGCGGAACCACCGGATTGTCTGGGGCGGGGCATCCTCGGCGATGCTGAGCATCCAACAGGCATTCTGGAAGGAGAGGTACACCTGATCACACAGGGAGCGCACATCGCCCACGGCGCACACAGTTTGCAGATTCATCTGGGCCAGACGGGCGGAAATCCCCTCCAGCCGATGCTCCAACTGGGGCTCGCCGCAATCCCGGTGAAAGCCCAGAATCAGCGCCGCCTTGTCGAAGTCCACGGGGTGGGCGTAGGCCCCTTCCTCCTCGTAGATTTCCAGCTGCTCCAGCATCAGCC
Source organism: Ruminococcaceae bacterium OttesenSCG-928-L11 (assembly GCA_030265885.1). GTDB lineage: Bacteria > Bacillota > Clostridia > Oscillospirales > Ruminococcaceae > WRAV01. The sequence continues at coordinate 6,515 of JAJDGX010000092.1, forward strand.
GCTGCAGCGAGCTGGACACCGCAAACCGCTCCCGGGGGTCGTCCCCCGGCACATTTACAATCTGGAACACCGCTACGGCATAGCGGTCGTGGGAGAAAATCCTCATGCTTCGGCTGTCGAGACTCTGGATTTCCCCCTCTGTCAGCGGGATTCCCCGAAGCAGCTTCTCCATAAAGTTGGAGTGAATGGCCCATTCCAGCTGCTCCATATCATCAAACAGCTCGGTTACCACACCGCTGATGAAGTCCACCTCACAGGTGGTTCCGTCCAGACTCAGCCCCTGCCGCTGGGAGATATCGGCCACAATCCGCCGCAGCGGCTTTGTATTGCGATAGGTGATGAGCCAGAACATCAGCCCCGCCAGCAAAATCAGCACGACATAGATGAAAATATAGGTCTGCAGCAGCTGCACGCTTTGCCGGAAAATGGCGCTGCGGGGCACATAGACATGGTAGGCCACATCCAGCACACTGCTGCCGCTTTTCAGGTGCAGATACTGCTTCTCGTCGTCCAGTCGCGCCAGCTGTTCGGGGGCCGTGTTGGCATAGTAGACATGGCCCGCCCCGTCCGTCACGCTAAAGCAGGCGTCCCCATACTGGCGAAAGGGCTCAAACACCCGATCCAGCGTGCTGCCCTTCAGCGTAAAAATCAAGATGGGATTGTCCGTGCGATTGTTGGCGTTGGGCAGGGTGCTGACGATTTCCAGCACCGGCTCCTTGTCTGTGTTGGCGGTGTAGTTGGAGATGATCTGGGGCTGCCCGCTTCCGTGCACCAGGCCGCTCCATTCCTGATAGCTGATGTCATAGTAGTTGAGCCAGCCGTTGTAAAAGGCCTCGGAATACACTCCCACCCCCTTGCTGGAGACAAACACCCGGCTCTTCTGGTAATAGAGCGTCATCCCCTCGGCGAAGTTGCCCATCATGCTGTAGGAGCTGAGCCGGCTGCTCAACTCGTTGAAGCCCGGGTATACCTGACTGGGCAGCGGCCGGGACAAATCCTGAAACGCCAGGGCGTTATCCCGGGTAACCAGGGGAATCCGCAGGTTGAGAAGGGAGTATATTTGCAGGTCAATGGTGCTTTTGCCGTCCTCCAGCAGGGTGGTGCACTCCTTGCGCAGCTCTCTGTCCGCATGCCAAATGGAAAGCAGACAGGAGCACAAGCTGATAGCCATAAACAAAATCGTCATAAGAGCGATGTAGGAGACTACGAATTGCCTGAGCATACTCCGGTTCTTCTTTTTAACCATGAGACCTCCTCGAACTCGCATAATAACCGCCGACTTTGCGGTTATTATACCATAAAATTCCTGAAACACAAGAGAATTCTATCCCTTATTAATAAAAGAAGTTCGGGACATACCGTTTCTCTGGTGGGAATCACCAATTTTCGCATTTTCACCGAACTGCGGCGGTGGGCCGTGTCGCGGTGGTTGCCACAAGGTAACTTTTTTGCCGGCCAATTGCATTTTTTCTTTGAGTTCTTTTCACAAAATTAGCCCGGCTTTTCTTGTGTATTGCGCTTAATTCTATGCAACGCTATTGACAAGTGGAGACCGGCGTACTATCCTGATAGATAAGAAGTGTGCACGTGCACGAACGTTGCCTGTTGTCGGAAACCCTCGATGCCAATGAACCACCCCGGCGGAGGTTCATTGCGAAAGAAAACCGTTCTGGGCCGCTCATGCGGCACAGACAGACTGAGGAGGAATTGAGATGGTCAAAGTAGCGATGATCGGCGTCGGCGCCATCAGTGGCATTTACCTGGAAAACCTCACCAATGTCTTTAAGGAAGTGGAGCTGATCGGTGTCTGCGACCTGATTCCCGAGCGCGCTGAAAAGGGCGTGGCCTATGTCAAGGAGCAGCAGGAAAAAGGCGCCAAGGCTGTGACGCCGAAAATCTACGCCACAATGCACGACGCCTTTGCCGACCCCGAGGTGGACGTGATCCTCAATCTCACCCGCCCCTACGAGCACTTTGAGGTGACAAAGGCGGCGCTGAACGCCGGCAAGCACGTGTTCTCCGAAAAGCCCCTGGCAGTGGATATGGAGGAAGCCGACCAGCTGGTGGCCCTGGCCAAGGAAAAGGGCCTGTACATGGGCGGCGCGCCGGATACCTTTATGGGCGCCGGCATCCAGACCGTGCGGGAGTTGGTGGACAACGGCGCCATCGGCGATGTCATCGGTGCCAACTGCGCCATGATCTGCCACGGCCACGAAACCTGGCATCCCGACCCGGAATTTTACTACAAGCGGGGCGGCGGCCCCATGATGGATATGGGCCCCTATTATGTCACCGCGCTTGTCCAGCTTATCGGCGAGGCCAAGGGCGTCATCGGCATGACGAAAAAGACCTTCCAGCAGCGTCTGATCACCTCGGCCCCCCACCACGGCGAAACCATCGACGTGGATGTGGACACCCACCTTACCGGCAGCATTCTCTTTGCCAACGGCGCCATCGCCCAGATTTGCACTACCTTTGATGTACACTACGGCATGGGCGCTCAGTGCCGGTTCGAGTTGTACGGCACCAAGGGCACCATCTGCGTGCCGGATCCCAACACCTTTGGCGGGCCCGTACTGCTGCTCCGCCCGGAGGATCAGAACGCCGGGCCTCAGCGGGATCCCGGTCTCATCGCCGCCATGATGAAGGAGCCGCCCAACTTCTATCGCGGCTACAAGGAAGTTCCCCTGATGTTCGACTACAACACCAACTCCCGGGCGCTGGGCCTGTCCGATATGTGCAAGGCTGTGGAGACCAAGCGGGACTTCCGCGCCAATTACCAGCAGCAGCACCACGTGCTGGAAATCCTCACCGCCTTCTCCAAATCCAGCGAGACCGGCACCTACATCCCCCTGAAAACCCGGTACACCCGCACCGCCCCCATGAAAAACAATCCCATGAAGGGCATTCTGGACGCATAAGAACAGACACCCCAAAACAACCGTATAACTGGAATAATGGAGGTATTGCATCATGATGAAAGTTGCCTACACCGGCTGGACATGGATCAACAGCCGCGACCCGGAAGCTGCCAAACGCCTTGTCGAGCAATCCTTTAAGGAGTGCAAGTTCCTCGGCTACGATTATGTGGAAAACTTCGCCTTCATCCGCGATTTCTATCACGAGAATCCCCAGGAACTGGTGGATCTGCAAAAGCAGTACGACGTGGATCTGGTAAACCTGTACGGCCACTTCAATTTTGATGTGGAGGAAGCCCTGGATATCGCCAAAAAGCAGGTGGATTTCCTGGCGGCTGTGGGCGGCAAGTGGTACAACTGCCAGAACGCCGGCTTCGGCGACGATGGCCCCACCGAGCGCCCCACCAACACCGATATGATCGACAAAATGTGCTACATCGTCAATACCCTGGGTGAATACGCCAAGACCAAGGGTGTCACCGTGTGCTTCCATCCCCACTACAACACCTGCGTGTTCTCCCAGAGCGACATCGATTACTTTGCGGCCAACACCAAGCCGGAGTTTGTCTCCTTCTGCCTGGATACAGCCCACACCACACTGGCAGGCATCGACCCCGTCGCCCTGATTCGCCAGTACGGCGACCGCATCGCCTACATGCACCTGAAGGACGTGGACACCTACGCCCTCTCCAAGGCCGAGGGCCGGGAGAAAATGGCGTCCTTCCGCGCGCTGGGCCACGGAACCGTCAACTTCCCCGCTGTCAAGGCAGCGCTGGAGGAGGTCGGCTACGACGGCGTGCTCTGCGTCGAACTGGATCGCCCCGAAATCTGCAACTTCCACTCCGCCGAGGTCTCCCGCATCTACATCAAGGACGTTCTCGGCCTGTAATCCCGGTATCAAATGCAGCGCATTTGTTCACACACGCCAAAAGAGCAGTGC
>JAJDGX010000093.1 GCA_030265885.1 Ruminococcaceae bacterium OttesenSCG-928-L11
GGAAAAAACAACAGCCGGACGACGATATGCTGTACATGCCCCCCACCCGGGAGCCGGAGCGCCCCTCTGAGCCGCCACTGCCCGGCCATGGGGGAAAGAAGAGCAGCGAGGAGCTGCTGATGGAGCTGGCCGCCCAGACAAAGGCGGCGGAGGAGCGACTGCGCCGGAACGGCTCGGCGGGCATGTCGCTGAACCCCACTGAGGAAACCGACCGCGCCACCCGCCAAATGCAGCAGATGCAGCGAATGGAGGTCGCCCAGGCCCGACAGCCCCGCATCCCTGTGGCGGTGGAGAAAAAGAAGCGGCGCTTTCACCCCCGCATTGTCATTCCCTCGGCCCTGGTAGCCACCGTGGTGCTGTGTCTGGTGCTGCTGGCCGTCACAAACAAGCTGGGCATCGAGCTGGGCAGGCTGCCCGCACTGGTCAATTCCGCCGCCGCCACCGGCGATGGCGACCCGGAGCAGTCCACAGCGGCAGGGGAGACCGTCACCATATACGAAACCCGCACCAACAGCAGCGGCCGCGCCCAGGCGACAGACGCCATGATCAAGCGCTCCGGCATCTCCGTGGCCAATATGTCGGTGGAAAATCTGATGGTGCTGTCCGACATTGACTCCCAGGGCGCCGTAACCCTGCAGGATGTGGACGTGGGCGGATCCATTCACGTCAAAACAAGCGCCCTCAACGAGCTCATCCTCACCGATGTGCAGACCCCCCGGCTGATTGTCAGCAACGCCGACGCCCATATGCTGGTTCGCGTCAGCGGCAACAGCAGCATCGGGGTGCTGGAAATCAAAACCGACACCAATGTGGAGCAGAGCGGCCTTTCCGCCGACGCCCCCGGCGTCCAGCTTGTCACTGTTAAGGCGGATGCGGCGGGCAGCTCCATTACTGCCGGACTCACCGGCCTCAACACCCCGGTTCTGACAGCGGAGGGGGAAACCGTTCTCCGCTTTGGCGACACCCGGGTCGACAGCCTGACCGCCGACGGCTCCCTTTCCATTGAGGGCACGGGCCGCATCGGCATCCTGGCCGTCAATACCTCCTCTGTCGCGGCGGCAGCAGCCCGGGGCACCCTGGACTGGGGCAGCGCCCTTCAGCCTATGACCGTCCCCTCCCAGCAGCCCGCCGAGGCGACTCCCACAGCGGCACTCAACGCGCTGCAGGTCAGGGTCAAGGGGGTATCGGTGGCCACGATGAACGTCAAGGCCCCCGGCGACTTTGTGCTGAACACCGACGTGGACTTTATTGCCACGGCGGATCCCATCTCCATTTCCGGATCCGGCACCATCGGCAATCTGACAGTCAACGAGCGGTTTGGCAACAGCCGCCTGCAAATTGGCCTGACCGACGTCAATGTGCTGTCTATGATCTGCGAGGCCCAGACCCGCATCGACTGCACCGGCTCGGCCAAAATAAACGACCTGGTGTGCAATGCCTCGGTCTACGCACTGGGCAACAAGGTCAACACCCTGCGGGTCAACGACGACGACGTGGTCTACCAGCGGGAGCCCGACAACATCGTGGTGGCGAGCGGCGTCCATCCGCCCTATACAACGACGGAGCGCCCCAACCTGAATCTGGACTTGCCCAGCGCCACCGGCGGCACCACCGATTCCCCGGACGAGGAGGACGACGATGTCAGCACCACCTGCGGCCACACCCGACAAAGCGGCGGCTTCCTAGCCGGCGACGGCTCCAAGGACAGCCCCTTCCAGGTGGAGAACGCGGCTCAGCTTGCCCATGTAACCCAGCATCTGGATTCCTACTTCCTGCAAACCGCCGATATCGACATCGCCGACCACAGCGAGTTCGCCGGCAGCTTCCCTGCGATAGCGGCCTCGGGCACCGCCTTTACCGGCGTGTATGACGGCCAGGGCCATGTGCTGCGCAATCTGCGAATCATCAGCGACCGGGAGCAGGTGGGACTGTTTGCCGCCAATTCCGGCGTCATCCGCAATCTCCACATTCTCAGCGGCGAGGTCAACGGCTCCGTCAACTCCGGGGCCTATGTGGGGGCGATAGCGGGCGTCAACTATGAAAACGGGCAGATCACATCCTGCTCCAACCGGGCCAAGGTAACGGGCAAGGCCTCCTATGTGGGCGGCATTGTCGGCTACAACTACGGCGGCAGAATCCGGGATTGCTACACCGCTGCAAAAATCACCGCCGATACCCACGCCGGCGGCATTGTAGGCGTCAACCGCAGCGGCGGCTCCCTGGCGGGCTGCTACAACGCGGGCACCATCGACGCCGGTGACCCGGCCGGGGCGATTTGCGGTCTCAACGAAGCCAAGATCACCAACTGCTACTACCTGGAGGACACGGCGGAGTTCGGCATCGGCCAGGGCGACGGCAGCGCCGAAATGCGCACCACCGAGGAGCTGGCCTCCTCCCAGATGGTGGATGACCTGGCGGCAGGCAACGATACCTCCCTGTGGACACGGGGCTCCACCCTCAGCAACGAGTACCAGTACCCCATGCTGGACAGCCCTCCCCAGGCGGGATGATGCGAATCTCTGTTAAAAACACCCGGAGACGACTCAAGTGTCGTCTCCGGGTGTCCTATCCTATAATAACTCTGGGTGATGTAGAAATGAGACTCCGCATTAAAGATCTGCGAGAGGATTCCGACATGAAGCAGCGACAGATCGCCGAGTACCTTCGCTGCGATCAATCCTTATACTCCAAGTATGAGCGGCAGGAGCGGGACGTTCCCCTTCACATTATGGTTAAGCTGGCACAGTTTTACGGCACAAGCATTGACTATTTGGTTGGCCTGACCGATGAACGAAAACCCTATCCCCACAAGAAATAGCAAGATCAAGAAATCCCACCCGCTCCGCGATTTCCTATTTAAGGAATCGCGGAGCGGGTGTTTTTCTGCTCCTCCTCGGCTGGGGAGCAGGCTCATCTCTTATTCGATTCAAAAAGAAAGAAGGGCTTTTGTAATATCCGGGGTACAGGCCGAATATATTTGTCTTAGAATTTATTAAGAGGTGAGGTAGTCCTTATGGAACTGAATTTGCAAAGACAGTCAATCACCATAAGCGAAGTGGTATACGATGGGGACGTGGAACAGCCCATTGAATGTGACGCGCTGCTGCCGGATTACTGCCCGGACATTGTAAAGGTGCTGAAATGCGCTGTCACAACCAATATTCTGTCCACATCCCTCAGCGGCGACCGCCTGACTATCGAAGGTATGGCCGTCGCTCACGTGTACTATTCGTCCGGTGGGTGCGCCATCCGGCACACCGAGTACAAAATTCCCTTTGCCAGAGCCGTCGACCTGCGGGAGGCCCCGGAATTCCCGGTGATCACCGTAAAGCCCCGGGTGGACTATGTCAACTGCCGGGCCGTCAACCAGCGCCGGATTGACATTCGGGGCGCGCTGACCCTGTCTGTCAAGGTGACCAACAACAGGCCGGAGCCGGTTGTCAGCGATGCCCAGGGCGGCGGCATCCAGCTGCGCCGGGATATGGTGGGCGCCACGGAGATCATCCGCCAGACCGAATCCCCCTTCACCGTCCAGGAGGAACTGGAGTGCGGATACGGCAAGCCCCCCATCGGCAACATTGTCCGCACCGACGCCCGGGTCAACCTGTCGGATCACAAAATTGTGTCCGGCAAAATCGTCCTCAAGGGGGAAATGGCCATCCACATCTCCTACCAGCCGGTGGAGAGCGAGGAGCTGGAGGTCATGGATTATTCCCTGCCCATCAGCCAGATCGTGGACTGCGACGGCGTCACCGAGGATTGCCGCTGCGATGCCAAGGTTTTCGTCCACGCCTGCGACATCATGCCCAAAGCCGACGAGGCCGGCGAATATCGCCTCTTCTCCGTAGACGCCCAGCTGAAGGCCGCCATCACCGCCCACATGAATCAGGAAATCCCCGTTGCCAGCGACTGCTACTCCACCGATTACGACTGCAAGGGACAGATCCGCCCTGTCAGCTTTATGCGGCTGGTGGATATCCTCAAGGACAGCGTCCTCCACAAGGCATCCATGGATCTGCCGGAGGAAGTCGATTCCGTTCTGGATTCCTGGTGCGATGTGGCCGACATCCAGTGGAATATGGAGGGCAGCGACCTTTCCATCACCGTCAGCATCCTTGTCTCCCTCTTCGCCAGAATGCTGGACGGCGAGAGCATGTACTTCGAGCAGCCCACAGCGGTCACCCACAAGGTGACACTGCCCTGCGACGGCCAAAACATCCGCTTTGACCCCAGCTGCAGCATTGCCGGCACCGACTACGCTCTCAGCGGCAAGGAGAAAATCGACATCCGCTGCGAGGTGGCGGTGGAGGGCTGTGTCTATCAGACCATCCAGCACAGCGCCATCGGCGACATTCAAATCGACGAATCCGCCCCCAAACTCAAGGAGAAAAACAAGCTTTATCTCTACTACGCCGACGAGGGTGAAAGCGTCTGGGGCATCGCCAAGCACTACAACACCTCCGCCAACCGCATCTGGGAGGAAAACGCCCTGGACAACGACATCCTGCCCGAAAAGAAGATGATCCTCATCCCCATGGCATAATGCCAATCTCTCATGGAAAAGTGGACAAATGGGATATTGGTATAAGGAGCGGTTCACGGTCAACGGCATACAGATTTTCACCCCACTACTATCGGCAATCCGCAAAGCGGCATGTGTCCGGCTTCAAGCTGGTCCGGCTGAAAGCTGGGGGAAAGGGGTTAAATATTAATATGGAAAACCGCAGCATTTATCAGGATATTGCCCGGCGAACAGACGGGAATATCTATATCGGGGTGGTGGGCCCTGTCCGCACAGGCAAATCCACCTTCATCAAAAAGTTTATGGAGACACTGGTCATCCCCAACATCGAAAGCGACTATGCCCGGGAGCGGGCTGTGGATGAGCTTCCCCAGTCCTCTGCCGGCAAAACCATCATGACCACCGAGCCCAAGTTCATCCCCGAGGAGGCTGTCCACGTCAACTTGGACGACAACGCCTCTCTCAATGTGCGGATGATCGACTGTGTGGGCTACATCGTGCCCAGCTCCATCGGCTACTTCGAAAACGAGCAGCCCCGGATGGTGGTTACCCCCTGGTACGACAAGGAAATCCCCTTTAACATGGCGGCGGAAATCGGCACCCAAAAGGTCATCACCGACCACTCCTCCATCGGCCTTGTCATCACCACCGACGGCTCCATCAGCGACATCCCCCGCAGCGAGTACGAGGAGGTGGAGGAGCGCGTCATCGGCGAGCTCAAGGAGATCGACAAGCCCTTTGCCGTGCTGCTCAACTGTGTCAATCCCCGCTCCGACGACTCCCGGGAGATTGCCCGGCAAATGGAGCAAAAATACGGCGTGCCCGTAGTAGCCACCAACTGCCTGGATCTGACTGAGGACGACATCAAACGGATTCTCTCCAGCATCCTCTACCAGTTCCCGGTAAAGGAGGTCTGCGTCGACATCCCCGAATGGCTCAGCACGTTGGATAAGGATCACTGGCTGAAAAGCGATGTCCTGCAAAGCGTGCAGGATGCCGCCCGGGAGATCGCCCACATCTCCCAGGTCAGCCCCAGCTTCGAGTGCCTGACGGACTGCGAGCACATCCAGCACTACCGCATCGACGACATCGACCTGGGCCAGGGTGCCGTCAAGCTGACCGTCGTCATCCCCAACCAGCTGCTGTACCGGGTTCTGGGGGAAGCCACCGGCCTGGACATCCAAAGCGAGGCCGGGCTGATGCCCTGCCTGATGGAACTGGCCGCCGTCAAGCGGGAGTACGAGAAAATCAAGGGTGCCCTGGAAGAGGTGGCGGCCACCGGCTACGGCATTGTCATGCCCGGTCTGGATGAACTGACCCTGGAGGAGCCGGAGATCGTGCACCAGGGCGGCCGCTACGGCGTGAAGCTGCGGGCCTCTGCGCCGTCCATCCACATGATGCGGGCCGACATCACCACCGAGGTTTCCCCCATTGTAGGCAGCGAAAAGCAGTCGGAGGAGCTTGTCATGTTCCTGCTCAACGACTTTGAGGAAAACCCGGAGAAGATTTGGTCCTCCAACATCTTCGGCAAATCCCTCCACGAGCTTGTCAACGAGGGCCTGCACAACAAGCTGTACCGCATGCCCGCCGATGCCCGCATGAAGCTTCAGGAAACCATCGAGCGCATCATCAACGAGGGCTGCAGTGGCTTGGTCTGCATCATCCTCTGACAGTCAGCCCCGCCTCCCTCTTATCCGTTTCCTTCACAAAACCGGCATCCTGCCAGGCAAAGGATGCCGGTTTTGCTTCTGCAGGTGCAGAAATAGGGCGGTTTCGGTTGACATTCCCCCAAAAGAATAGTAAAATAAGTTGTGCTTTCGGTACACCCCCGTGCTGCGGCCCGGTTGCGTCGGCAGGGTTCATACACGCCCGTTGTTCGGCGGGATGGAGCAACCGTTTCCTAAGCAAGCGTAAAATTTGATATTCGCCTCTATAGTTAAATGGATATAACAAGCCCCTCCTAAGGGCTAGTTGTAGGTTCGATTCCTACTAGGGGTGCCAAAAAAGCCTTGAAAACACTGCGTTTTCGGGGCTTTTTCTCTTTTCTGGAATTGTCGCCAGATTTCCATAGTAAAAAACAGCGTTACCGAAATCCGTTGGTCACAAAAACGGTTGTGCAACTGATATTGATGACAAAATTGTAAATAAGTGATATAATAAAGGTGAATATTACTGCCTTTTTCTGTCAACAATTGATGAACAAATTTTGCCGAGTATTTAAAACGCCTATAAACGCTGTGCCCGTTGAATGAATTGAGGATTGCAATGATGGGATTTTCCCCCTTTGACGGCTTTGGCCGCACGCTGTTTGCCGTGGTGCCCATTGTCGTCGCCATCGGCTTTGTGCTTGTGTTTGCCTTTATCATCGCCCAGCTTGTGCGGGGCGCATCCCAATGGAAGCGGAACAACGACTCACCGGTGTTGACCACCGATGCCGCCGTGCGGGCAAAGCGAGCCGATGTCCACTCCCATCACCACACCGGCGAAAATCACCACTCGTCCTCCACCACCTATTATGTCACCTTTGAGGTGCCCAGCGGCGATCGCATGGAGCTTGTCGTTCGCGGCACCGAATACGGCATGCTGGCAGAGGGCGACACCGGAAGGCTCACCTTTCAGGGCACCGCTATCTGGGCTTTGAGCGCACCCCCGGCAGCCCCCGATGACCCATCGATATCGCCCCGTCGCCGAACATATCCGGCGGCGGGGTTTCTTTTCCCGCCGCCAATGTCCTCGGTATATTTGGGCCGGTTTTCGGTACATTTGGATTCCTTCCCCCGGCGTCCCCCCTTGACAAATCCCGGGACGCCGCTTTCTTTGCATCCGCCTCATTCTGTGATAAAATGACAGTATTGCAACCATCCCCCAGGGATGCGGAGAAAGCGTGTGGTGACGCGGTGAATCGTTCGATATTGCAAAAGCCCCACTCCGAGATAACGCGGTTGGCTGTGTTGTTGACCGTCACAGCCCTTGCTTCCTCCTGCCTGTTTTTGCTCTGCTACCGGTATGACAGCAAATACACCGTCCCGGGCCCCCAGCCGGTTCAGGGCGTATTGCATCTGTCGGGGGAGGACTTGCAGCGTTCCCCCGTACTGTTCTTGCTGAACGACTGGGAGATCTACCGGGATACCCTCCTTGCCCCGGCGGATTTTGCCCACAATCCCCCAACTCCGGACGAGTTCACCTTTATCGGCCAGTACAAGGGCTTTGAGGGCGGCGACCGCAGCCGCTCCCCCCACGGAAGCGCCACCTATCGCCTGCGGATTGCCTTGCCCCCGGAAATGGACAGCTACACCCTGGAACTGCCGGAAATCTACAGCGCCTACACACTGTATCTGAACGGCAGACAGCTTGTCCAAATGGGGGATCCCAACCCGGCAAGCTACCGCGCCCAAACCGGCAACCGCTCGGTGAGCCTCCAGGCGGCGGACAGTCTGGAAATCCTTCTCGCCGTCTCCGATTACAGCTATCTGTACAGCGGTCTGATTTATCCCCCGGCCTTTGGCCTTTCCCCCTCCGTCACGGGATATCTAAACGTCCGCCTTGTGCTGCGCACAGCCGTCATCGCCATTGCCCTGTGCATCGGCCTGCTGTCCCTCTGCATTCGGGCGCTGACCCGCAAAGGCCGCGTAGAGGACAACGGCCTGCTGCTCCTGTATGGCCTGCTCTGCTTCTGCCTGGTGGGGGTCATCTGCTACCCGGTGGTCAAAACCCTGTCCAGCAGCGGAATTTGGTGGTACACCGTCGAAAACATCTGCCGCTGTGTTCTCATCCTCCTTGTCATTCTGATTCAGCACCGCATCTCCGGGTTTGGGCGCAGGGCGACCACCGCCGCTGTGCTGCTGGGGCTGTTTGTCTGCTGCTTTTGCGCCATTGTCTCCCTGTTGCCCTCGGGGAATCTGCTCTTTATGCTGACCTTCTCCCGCATCCTGCGGCTTTACACCTATGTCAGCGTGGCATTCCTCACCGCCAGCGCCGCCTACGCCCTGTTCCGGGGAACCATCCACAGCCCCCTGATGATGGCGGGGATAGTCGCCTTCGACTGCGCCCTGCTTTGGGAGCGACTTCTGCCGGTGTATGAGCCCATTGTCACAGGCTGGTTCCGGGAAATCGGCGGATGCGCTTTGGTGGGAATCATCGGCGTCATTATGGCGGGGGAGGTCGCCCGCCAATACCGGATGAAGCGCATGCTGGAGGAGCAGATGGACACCGCCACCCGCATGATGGCAGTCCAGCGGGAGTATTACCCCCAGCTGCTGGAAAAAGAACAGCAAATCAAAACGGTGCAGCACGATATGCGCTATCACCTGTCCCTGCTGCGGCAATTGGTAGCGGAGGGCAATCTGGAGTCTCTTGCCCAATATCTGGACGAATTTCAGGGCCGGCACCTTCAAACGGGAGCCATCTCCTTCTGCAACCACTATGCCGTGGATATGATTTTGCGCCTCTACGCCGGCACCGCCGAGCGCAAGCAAATCGACTTGTCCGTCACTGTCCAGATTCCTCCCCGGCTGGATATTGAGCAGGTGGATTTGTGCGTGGTGCTGGGCAATCTTCTGGAAAACGCGGTGGAGGCCTGCGAAAAACTCCCACCGGATCAGCGCTGGCTTAAAATCGGCATTTTATACAAGCGCTCCCGTCTCAGCATCGTGGTGGACAACAGCTACGACGGCGCGGTTCACCTGTCACAGGGGCGGCTTTATTCCCGCAAGCGCAAGCATTCCATGGGCATCGGTCTATTGTCGGTGGAGGCGGTGACGACCCGTTACGGGGGGCGCTGTTATTTTTACCCCGACCCACGGGAACCGATCTTTCACAGCGAAATATCGTTGGTGCTTTCATCGGAGGACGCCGAACCCATTCACACACACAACCAATAATACCGGTCGTTTTTTCGGCAACGGTTGGTATAAGGAGTGATCCCCATACTGAACATAGCCATTTGCGAGGATTTGCCCGGCGATATGGCCGCCCTGGCCCAGCTGCTGCGGGAGTATTGCGACACCATGCAGCTGGACACCGTCATCGATTGCTTTGAAAGCGCCGAAAAGCTGCTGGAGGCCTTTCAGCCGGGGAAGTACCAAATCGCCTTTCTGGATGTCATCATGGATGGGATGACCGGCATGGAGGCCGCCCAGACCATCCGCCGGCGCGATGAGGAAATCGCCATTATTTTTATCACCATCAGCCCGGATTTCGCCGTTGACAGCTACCTCATCAACGCCACCTTTTATATGGTCAAGCCTGTTTCCGCCTCTGGCCTTGCCATGGCCATGGAGCGGTGCCGTCCGCTGCTGGCACAGCGCGTCAAATTCCTGCGGTTCACGCAAAACCGGCGAACCGTCGCCATCCGCCACAAGGACATCCTATTCTTGGAAACCCAGCGCAACGACCGCATTATCTACACCATCGACGGCGAATTTCGCATCCGAACATCGCTGGACACCCTGGAGCAGGAGCTGGGCGGCGTTCCCTTTGTGCGGTGCCACAACAGCTTCCTTGTCAACCTGCGCTGGGTGGTCGATATAAACGGGCGGGATTTCGTGCTCCAGGACAACCGCAGAATCCCCATCAGCAAGGCATACCTGGCCTCCGCCCAGGAGCAGTTCGACAAATACATGTTTGACGAAGCCCGCGGGAAAATCCACTAACCGGAAAGACCTTGGGGCGCTGCCCCAAACCCCGCAAACCCTTTAAAAAGCGTTTGATCGTAAATTTAAATAAAAAAATAAAAAAATTAAGTTTTG
>JAJDGX010000094.1 GCA_030265885.1 Ruminococcaceae bacterium OttesenSCG-928-L11
GCGAAACGCATGGCTCCTTTTTTTACTCAGGATATGATATAATGGTATAATCAAACATGCAAATATCCTGCTACAGATATACAATCCCAATATTCAGCGAACAGGGGCGGAGGGGATCAATTGGAGCATGCGGTCGATATCCAGGCGGAAAAGGGAAAGCGCTCCGCGAAGCAAAAGCGTTCTGGCACCGGTGAGCACCATTTTTTCAGATATTACAAGACCTTCTTTGTGTATGTTCTGCTGATGGTAATTCCGGTTTTGCTGGTATCTGTGATAAACTTCATCACCATACGGGATCAGAACTATCGCCTTTTGGAAAACAGCATCCAGGCGGAATCCCAAAAGCGGCTGGAGCGGTTCAGCCTGAATTTGCAGGATATGTCCAAGGCGGTGTCGGGATTTCGGGGCAACAAGTATTTCTTTCACCACTACCAAAGCGACGCCCCTTTCAGCTATATGGATATTAAGGCGGAGCTCAGCAGCGTCACCTTTTGGACCTCGCTGTACCAGGGGGTGTACTTCTACGACGCGGTCAACGATGTGTTCATCAGCTCCAAGGGAACGGAGAGCCGGGAGTATTTTCTGGGGGCCAAAATGAAAACCAGCACCCCTGTCGTGTTTTCCGAGTTTGACGACCGGGACAAAACCTTCCTCCACACCGTCAGCGATACAGCAAAGACAAAAGCTGTTGTTATTGTAGCACCCTTTGAACGGGATTACGGCACCGGGGCAGCAAAGTCTTATTTCCTGTTTTTTATCGACGACATCATTATGCAGGAGGCGGTGTCCCCGGAGCTGGCAGGCGGCGACAGTGTGGTCACCCTGTATTACCGCGACCAACCCATCTATTCCTCCGACGCCACAGCCAACAGCTACATCTATAAAAAGCAGTACGAGCGCCTGGAGGAACACAGCGGGGAAAACATTCAGTATTCCTATTCCCACAACGACATTACCCTGCGTTGGAGCATTCCCGGAACCATTTACAACAACAGCTTGTTTTCTTTGGTAACGCGGCAGGCTGTGGTGACGCTTCTGCTGATCTCCCTTGTCACGGCGGCGCTGTTTTTGTTTGTGCAAAAGGAGTACAAGCCCCTGATGACCATTATGGATCGCTTCCCCGGACAAAGCTCCTCCAAGCGGCTGCGCAATGAGTTTGTCCATCTGGATTTCATGCTCAACGACGTGTTCTATTCCCGCAACATTCTGCAGGAGACCAACGACCAGCTGAAAAAGGAGAAATTCCTCTACATGCTGCTGGGCAACAAGGTCAAGCGATTTTCTCACCTGTACGGCACCATTCTGGACAACGGCATCCGCATTGACCGGGAACGGTTTGTGTGCGTGATGATTCACGACCGCCCCTCCAACATGCAGACCTTTTTGTATATTAAGGAGGAGCTGGGGCTGCGCTACCAGAATCTGGACGTCTATGAACTGTACATCGCGGAAAACCGGTATGTTTTCCTCATCTGCACCGATTTGCCGGTGGAGACTCTCCAGGAGATTCTGGGGGAAATCGCCGCCGGCGGAAACGGCAACCGGGAACTCATCGGTGTAGGCGGCATTGTGGAGGAGCCGGATCGCATCGCCGACACCTACCGGCTGGCGGTGTACTCCCCCGGCACCGGCGACCCGCTGGGGGCCCGGGCGAGCGGCGAGCGGCTGTTCCCGGAGGTAGAACTGGAGGCGCTGGCCGAAGGCGTCGCCGTGGAAAACGATGTGAAAATCAAAGCCTCCCTGAAAATGATCCGGGAGGGGCTCATCTACTACAACGAATTTACCCGCATGTACCTGATGGTGAAGATAACCGCCATATTTAACCACGAGGATGAGATGGCCGCCATTAAAAAGTTTGACACCGCCGACTCCCACACCGTGGAGGATGTGGATTCCTTTTTGACCCAGACCTACAAAAGCTATGTCCACTCCCGCCAGCAGACCCAGCGCAAGGAGGGCGCCGCCCCCAGACAAAGCCGGAAAATCAGCCACATTTGCCGGTACATCGAGGGCAACTACATGTCCCCCAGTTTTTCCATCAAGGCCATGGCCGATGTGTTTGACACCTCAGCCTCCAACCTGAGCCACTATTTCAAGAAATCCACCGGGCAGACCCTGTCCCAGTACATCGACCAGGTGCGGATTCGGGAGGCGGTCAAGCTGCTGGGCGACCCCGCCAACAAGGTGGCGGACATCGCGCTGCGGCTGGGGTATGTCAACACCTCCTCCTTTATCGAAATCTTTAAAAAATATATGGGCACAACGCCAAAGGCCTATCAAAAACAGATGCGGGAGCTGCCATAGGATGACCGAGCCCGTTTCGCACAGCGTTGCCAGCCGGCAATGCTGTGCGTTTTTTTGCAAAATCCCGGGGATGGGAAATCTTGAAAGGACTTTCAGGATATTCAAAATCTCCGTATTTTTTTCACATATGATTCAAATTTGCCTTGTTTGTGCGATTTCTTCACGATCTCGCACTTGTGCGCGGACTGTTTGCACCATACAATGAGGGTACCCTGTGCGGTGGAATTGTGAACCGATATCAAGCGGTTGGCACGAACAACCGGCAGGCGAAATTTGTCAGAGGAGAGAAAACATGGCTTTTACAGCACAGAAAAAGTGGAGAAAGCAAACCCTTGGCATTTTGCTTACTGCAATGCTATGCGCCTCCGCGTTTGCGGGGTGCTCGGACAGCTCGACTTCCGGCGTCAGCACGGCGCCGGTGGCAAACAGCACCGGCGGAAGCACATCCAGCGCCGCTGCGGCAGATCCCGCTTCCACCGCCGCACCGTCGGGCAATTTCAACGCGGAGGGCCTTCCCATCCTCAATGAGCCTGTCGATTTTGAAATCGTCATCATGCAGCAGGGAACGCTGAAAACCGCCAACGAAAAGCAGTGTGCCATCAACGCTGTGGAAAAAACAAACGTCAACATCAATTGGACAGAGGTTCCCAACGCCTCCTACACCGAGAAAATCAACATCCTGTTTGCGTCGGATTCCCTGCCCGACGGTGTTTGCGGCGATGTCAAGCTGATTACTACATATGGGGATCAGCTGCTGGATCTCAAGCCCTATCTGGCGGACTACGCCCCCACCACCACCCAGTTTTTCACCGACCGGCCCGAGTATCCTCAGGCATTGTCCGACGCCAGCGGCGCGCTGAAAATTGTGCCCATCGGCGACGAATCTCTGGGCAACACCATCGACTCCCAGCTGTGGATCAACCAGGACTGGCTGACCAATCTGGGCCTGGATATGCCCACAACCACAGCCGAGTTTGAGGCGGTGCTCAAGGCCTTCAAGGAGCAGGACGCCAACGGAAACGGCGACCCCAACGACGAAATCCCCTATTCCTTCATGAATGTGTGGGGCTGGGCCCGGGGCATCGAGAACATGTTTGGCGCCTTTGGCGTGGTGGAAAACGACAACCACGTGTTCCTTTCCCCCACCGACAACAGCACAGTCGTGTTCAGCGCCGAGGAACAGGGCTACTACGACTTCCTGAAATGGATGAACAGCATGTATACCCAGGGCCTGATTGACCCCGAGGTGTTCACCCACAGCCAGGATCAATACGTCAGCAAAAACGCCGGCAAGGACATCATCGGCGCTTACATGGAATACGGCGACACCGGCATCGGCAACGCGGTTTCCAGCCTGAATCCGGAGGATCAGAAGTTTAAGCATGTAGTGGCGCTGAAGGGCCCCACCGGCGAGCAGCATGTGGGTCTCAACAACCTGACCCGGGGAACCGGCTTTATGATCACAAACAAATGCGAAATGCCCGAGGTACTGGTGCGCTGGTACGATTGGGTCAACACCGACCTTGACACCTTCGCCGAGTGGAGATGGGGCAAGGAAGGCGAGGTCTGGAACTATGTGGACAATGGCTCCGGCCAGAAGGTGCCCCAGCAAAAGTACATGGTAGACGGCGACTATCAGCAGTACGGCTACCAGAACTACGGCGAATACAACGGCGCGGAAAGCTTCTCCGGCTGGTGCCTGGCCGTATCCTATGAGGAGAAGCTGAGCCTGATGCCTCCCGAGGTGGACACCGACCGCAAAAAGCCCGCCGCCATTGCGGACATTGCCTTCGGTCTCAACCCGCTGCCCGCCGGCATCGCCGACCCCCAGAATGAGGATCAGCGGGCGCTGATCAAGGCCGACCTGGACAACTACCTGCTCCGGTTCATCTCCGATTCCATCATCAACGGCATCGACGACGCCAAGTGGAACACCCACCTGGGTGAGCTGGAAAAGCTCCGTGTCCCCGAATACAAGCAGCTGTGCCAGGAGTTTGTGGACGCTATCCAGAGCCGGTAACTTTGTTCAGCACAATTCACGTCAGAAAAGGCGAGAAGCGGTTACCGCCTCGCCTTTTCTGATACCAATCTCCTGCTGAAGGGGCGGGGACGATTGGCATTCGGTTCATTCAACAAGTCTTTAAAGAGAGGGGAAGCGTCACTGTGGTGATCGAACAACGAAACCAGCGGGCCGCCACGGTCAAACCCAAAAGCAAGGGCCTGACCGGCCAGCTTAAGCGCACCTGGGTGCTGTATCTGTTTGTGCTTCCGGCGCTGCTGTATATCGCCATCTTCAACTACGCGCCGCTGTACGGCATCCAAATCGCCTTCCGGGATTACAAGCCCATGGACGGCATCTGGGGCAGCGCCTTTGTCGGCTTCAAGCACTTCAAGACATTCTTTACGTCCTATCAGTTCTGGGATTTGCTGCGGAACACCCTTGTCATCAGCACCTATTCGCTGCTGGCAGGGTTCCCCATTCCCATTGTGTTTGCCCTGCTGCTCAACTACCTGAAATCGGGCCGATTCCGCAAGGTGTCGCAGATGGTGACCTATGCGCCCCACTTTATTTCCACTGTTGTATTCTGCGGCATGATTTTCATCTTCTTGGCCAACGACGGCATCTTCAACCAGGTCATCGGGCTGTTCACCGGCCGGTCGGTCGACTTTATCGGCAACGCCAAGGGCTTCAAGCACATTTATGTGTGGTCGGGGGTAATGCAGGGGATGGGCTTCAACTCCATCATCTACATCTCCGCCCTGACAGCGGTGTCGCCAGAGCTGCATGAGGCCGCCATCGTAGACGGCGCCACCAAACTGCAGCGCATTCGCCACATCGATTTGCCCGCCATTCTGCCCACCGCCATTATCCTGCTGATTATGAGCACCGGGCAAATCCTCAACGTCGGCTTTGAGAAGGCATTTCTGCTGCAAAAGCCCATCAACCTGCAGTATTCGGAGATTATCTCCACCTATGTGTATAAAATAGGCATCACCAAGGCCCAGTACAGCTATTCCACGGCGATTGGGCTGTTCAACAACCTGGTCAGCTTCATTGTGCTGGTTATCGTCAATAAAATCAGCAGCCAGACCGCGAAAATCAGTCTGTGGTAAAGGAGGCGATGTTGTGACACATGCAAAAGGAAGCAGCCGACACGGCATTCGGGAAACCAAGGCCGACCGGGTCTTTGACGTCATTGTAACCATACTGGTGGCGCTTATCACCTTTTCCATCGCGTATCCCCTGTATTTCATTGTGATAGCGTCCTTCAGCAACCCGGATCTGGTGGCGTCGGGCCAGGTTATTCTGATTCCCAAGGATATTTCCATCAGCGGCTACACCTACATATTCCGCGACCCCCGCATTATGACAGGGTACCTGAACACGTTTCTCTACACGGTGCTGGGCACTGTGCTGGCACTGTGCATCACCATCCCGGCGGGGTATGCCCTTTCCCGCAGGGACATGCTGGGCCGCGGCATCATCATGAAAATCATGGTGTTTACCATGTACTTCAGCGGGGGACTCATCCCCAGCTACCTGATTGTCAAGGGCCTCAACCTGGTGGATACGCGGCTGGTACTCATCATCCTCGGCTCCTTTTCGGCCTACAACCTGATCATCTGCAAAACCTTCTACGAGAGCAACATCCCCATCGAGGTGCAGGAGGCCGCCGACATTGACGGCTGTTCCATCCCCCGGTTCTTCTTCTCCATCGTCATCCCCCTGTCCAAGGCGACCATCGCCATTATGGCGCTGTACTACGCGGTGGCCCACTGGAACGACTTCTTCAACGGCCTCATCTACGTCAACAAGCAGGCGCTTATGCCCCTGCAGCTGTTCCTGCGGGATATCCTAATCTCCGGCCACACCCTGACCAACAGCAACACCGCCGACCCGGAGCAGCTCCTGAACATGCAGCGGATCGCCCGCACCATCCAGTACGGCGTCATCATCGTATCCTCGCTGCCCATACTGGTGTTTTACCCGTTTATCCAGAAGTATTTCGTCAAGGGCGTCATGGTTGGCTCCATCAAAGGATAAAGGAGAGTGGAAGCGTGATTCGAGAGGTGATACCGGAAAAGCCGTTTCGCCCCTTCCCCGCCTATGGGGACAGGGCGGCGTGGGCGGCTCTTCCGCCCGAGATTCGGGAGAAATACCGGCAAAAGGGGGAAGCCCTGCGGGGCTATGAATGGAAAAGCCTGCCCGCGGCGCGGTATATGGACTTTCAGCGCAACGGCAACCGCTCCCGGTACGAGAGCCTGTACTTTGAGCGCCGGCAGGTGCTGTTTGAGCTGCTGCTGGCGGAGTGCATCTCCGGCCGGGGGGAACTGCTGGAGGACATTCTGAACGGCGTATGGCTCATCTGTGAGGAGAGCACCTGGGTGGTGCCCGCCCACAACTACCACTACCCGCCGGGCAAGGCCTCCCTGGAGCTGTACGACGTGGAGGACGCCCCGTTCATCGATTTGTTTGCCGCCGAGACCGGCTCCCTGTTGTCCTGGGTGTACTATTTCCTGGGGGATGCCATAGGGGCGCTGTCGCCGGTGGCAAAGCGCCGCATAGAGCGGGAGGTGCGCTGCCGGATTCTGGTTCCCTATCTGGAGCACGACGACTTCTTTTGGATGGGGCTGGATCACGACAACCCGGTAAACAACTGGAACCCGTGGATCAACTCCAATGTGCTGGCGGCCTTTTTGGTCTTTGCCCAGGTCTCCCCCGATTTGGCCCGGCGGGGCGTGCCCAAAACGGCGCGGAGCGTCAACCGGTTCCTCAGCTTCTACGCAGAGGACGGCGGCTGTGACGAGGGCCCCGGCTATTTCAACGTGGCGGGGGGCTCCGTGCTGGACTGCATCGAGGAGCTGGGCTGCGTGACCGATGTGGAGTATCTGTACCGGGAGCCCCTCATCCGCAATATGGCGGCCTATATCTACAAGGCCTACATCGGCGGCAGCTATTTTGTCAACTACGCGGACGCATCGCCCCGGGTGTCGGCCAGTGTGGATTTGCTGGCCCGCACAGGGGCAAAGACAGGAGACGCCAATCTGACGGGCTGCGCCGCTCATCTGCGGGTGCACGGACGAAAGCAGGAGAAGGCGGAGCACCGAAGCGCCCTCTTCCGGGAGCTGTCCGGGCTGTTCACCCCATCCCCTCAGGCGGAGTTCAAGGCACCGGCTGTCAGCTGGTTCCCGGGGATCCAGGTGGTGACCGCCAGAGACCGGGAGGGCAGTCTGGACGGCCTGTTTTTCTCCGCCAAGGGCGGCTGCAACAACGAAAGCCACAACCACAACGACATCGGCAGCTTCATTCTCTTCTGTGACAGCGCCCCCATTCTCATCGACGCCGGGGTGGAGACCTACACCCGGTTTACCTTCAGCGACAAGCGATACGATATCTGGACGATGCAGTCCTGCTTTCACAACACGCCCACCATCAACGGGGCCGACCAGCTGCCGGGAGAGGATCATCGCGCCCGGGATGTCGCCTTTTCCAGCGCCGACGGGGTCACCCGGCTGGACATGGAGATGGGCGGGGCGTATCCGGCCGGGGCCGACATTCGCCGGTATCACCGCTCCTTTGTATTCCGCCACGGCGAAAGCCTGACCGTCACCGACTGCTATCAGCTGGGGAACTGTGCCCAGCCCCTTGTCCTCAACCATCTGTGCTTTGCCCGGCCGGAGCTGAGGGACAACGAGATTGTGCTGGGGCAGCGGGTAAGCATGGCGTACGACAGCGCGGCGTTCACGCCGACCGTCGAGGAAATCCCGCTGACAGACCCGCGCATGCGGGGAGATTGGGAGCGCGACATGCTGTTCCGCCTTCGGCTGACGGCAAAGGAGGCCTCCGCCGACGGCACCGTGGAAATCCGGTTTCGGCCTGTGGCGTCTCCTCCGCCGCGCTGATTTTCCACTTTATCATTTAAATGCGCCGATGCAGTTGACAATTCCGGCCAAAAGAGATATAACCAAACTACAGCGCAAGGAACCTCCCCGGGGTAAGCCAACAGCCGGGGAGGTTCCTTCAAATTAAGCGGAGGAGGCTGCCTATGGCATCTTATACCATCGGCGTTGATTTTGGCACCCTGTCGGGGCGGGCATTGCTGGCGGATACCGCCACAGGAGCGGAAGTTTCCCACGCCGCCATGGACTATCCCCACGGCGTTATGAGCCGCTGCCTGCCCGACGGCACGGCCCTGGGGCTGGATTGGGCTCTTCAGCATCCCCAGGATTACCTGGATGTGATGGCCACTGTCATCCCGGCTGTGCTGGCGGAAAGCGGGGTTTCCCCCGACGAGGTGCGGGGCATTGCCGTCGACTGCACCGCCAGCACCTTTTTCCCTGTCCGGCGGGACGGGACGCCCCTGTGCTTCTTGCCGGAGTACGCGGGGAATCCCCACGCCTGGCCCAAGCTGTGGAAGCACCACGCCCCCCAGGATAAGGCCAACCGCCTGACGGAGTTGGCCCTGGCCCGCAAGGAGCCCTGGCTGCCCCTGTATGGCGGCAGAGTTTCCTCCGAATGGCAGCTGCCCAAGGTGTGGGAGACCCTGGACAGCGCGCCGGAGATTTATGATGCAGCGGACTTTTTTGTGGAGGCCGCCGACTGGATTACCTGGATGCTGTGCGGCAATCCGGCAAAGGCCAGCTCCATTGCCGGGTACAAGGGCTTCTGGCGGCGGAGCGGCGGCTATCCCTCCCCCGAGTGGTACAGGGCCGTGGATCCCCGGCTGGCCGACTATGTGCCGGAAAAGCTGGGCTATCCCATGGCGGATCCCGGGGAGCGGGTGGGCAGGCTCACCGCCGCCATGGCCGCTCAGACCGGATTGCGGGAAGGCATCGCCGTTGCAGCCGCCTCCATCGACGCCCATGTGACCCTGCCCGCCGCTGCCATTGACCGCCCCGGGGCCATGCTGGCCATTATGGGAACCTCCACCTGCCACCTTTTGCTGGGAGAGCGGGAAACCGCTGTTCCCGGCATCTGCGGTGTGGCACAGGGCGGCATATATCCCGGCTGGCACGGCTACGAGGCCGGTCAAAGCTGTGTGGGTGACCACTTCGCCTGGTTCATCGACAACTGCCTGCCCGCCGCCTACCGGGGGGAAGCGGAGCAAAGCGGGCAGGGCATCCACGCCCTGCTGCGGGAAAAAGCCCGGCGCCTCGCCCCCGGTGAAAGCGGCCTTCTGGCGCTGGACTGGTGGAACGGCAACCGCTCGGTGCTGGTGGATGTGGATCTGACCGGGCTCTTTTTGGGGATGACTCTGCAAACCCGGCCGGAGGAGTTGTACCGCGCCCTCATAGAGGCCACCGCCTTTGGCACCCGCAAAATCATCGAGAACTTCCGGGACGGCGGGCTGACGGTCACCGAGTTTGTCGCCGCCGGCGGCATCAGCCGGAAGGATCCCCTGACCATGCAGATTTACGCCGATGTCATCGGTCTGCCGGTTCACATTGCCGGCTCTGTGCAGGGGCCGGCGCTGGGCAGCGCCATTTACGCGGCGGTGGCGGCGGGGCTGTACCCCGACATTCTGGCGGCGGCCCGCGCCATGGGCAGGCTGGAGAAAACCGTCTATCGCCCCATCCCGGAGCATTGCCGGGTGTATGACCGGCTGTACGCCGAGTACGACCGCCTCCACGAGTATTTTGGCCGAGGCGAAAACGACGTGATGAAGCGGCTCAAGAGTATCCGCAGGGAGGCGGGCTTGGAGAGAAAGCAACAGATTTGAAATGGGGGCTAGCATCTGCTGTCGCAGCTGCACCCCAAACCCCAGTCAAGGGGATGATCCCCTTGACAATCCCGCAATTGAAGTTAATTGGTTTTGATCTTATAACCTCGTGCCGTAA
>JAJDGX010000095.1 GCA_030265885.1 Ruminococcaceae bacterium OttesenSCG-928-L11
GGGGGGACTGCGGAGCGTTTGTGTTTTCTGGCTGGTCAGAGTATTAGAGGGAGAAGGTTTGGGCGAGGCTGGCGATTTCGCGCAATTTCTTGGGGATCTCGATGCTCTGGGGGCAATGCTCCAGGCAGGCCTTGCAGTTGGTGCAGTGCTTGGCTCTGTTTTCGGCCGGAAGGGAGCCGTAAATGGCGATGAAGTCCTTGGCGCTTTCCTGCTGGGCCTGCTTGTCGCCGAAGGATACCGGCAGCTTGTGCTCGGTGGCGCAGCGGTTGTACAGTTCAAACACGGCGGGGATATCCACGCCGGAGGGACAGTCCATACAGTACCGGCAGCCGGTGCAGGGTATGGTGCCGGTGTTCAGATATGCCGTCAGCGCCTGCTGCAGCGTGTTGAGGCTGTCGTCGTCCAGGGGCTTGAAGCCTGTCATGGTCTTGACATTGTCCTTGACCTGCTCCAGGTTGGACATACCGCTGAGCACCGTGATGACATTGGGCAGGGTAGCCGCAAAGCGAATGCCCCAGGAGGCCACGCTGTCGTCGGGCTCGGCTGCCTTGAGAATATTGACCGATTCCTCGCAGAGGGTGACAAGGTTGCCGCCGCGCACCGGCTCCATGACGATGCAGGGGATTCCCTTTTCCTCCAGAATCTCGTACTGGCGCTTGGCGTTCTGGACATCCCAATCCAAATAGTTCAGCTGGATCTGGCAGAAATCCCAGTCGCAGTAATCCACCAGCTCCTCCAGCACGGATACCTCGCCGTGGAAGGAGAAGCCCAGATGACGGATGCGGCCTTTTGCCTTTTCCTGACGCAGATACTCCAGCGCCTTTGTGTCGATGTATTTGCTCTTGAAATCGTCCAGAGAGCGGCCGATGGCGTGGCAGAGGTAATAATCGAAATACTCCACCTTCAATTTATCCAGCTGCTCTGCGAAGATGCGAGGGGCGTCCTCCTCCTTTGCCAAATGCCAGGAGGGCATCTTGGTGGCCAGATAAAAGCTGTCTCTGGGGTATTTGGCCAGGGCGTGGCCTGTGAACAGCTCCGACATGCCCTCGTGATAGGGATAGGCGGTGTCGAAGTAATTGACGCCGTTTTGGAAGGCGTATTCCACCATTTCCTCGGCGGCGGCGTAGTCGATGTCCTGTTTATCGGGATCTACCTTCGGCAAACGCATCATCCCAAACCCAAGGAGGGACAGCTTGTCGCCGGTTTTCTTGTGTGTGCGTGTTTCCATTGCGATCTCCTTTCAATGAACCGAAAGGGTTTAACTCTTGCCCAACTTTGTTGGGCGCGCCCTTATGGGGCGTTCGTTATTCCCCTTTCGCCCCGCAGGGCGTTATTGTGATTTTGATATCCCGGGGCAAGCCCCGGGAAGGTTCATTTGCGGTCCACTTCCACTATATGGTACTACTTAAAGTTCACTTTAAGTCAAGCCGTTTTGTGTTTTTTGTGATATTGTATAATCGGAGCGGGCGTTATCGGTCAATTTCCTCCAAAAAACGCTTGACTTTCCCATGGTTGGCTTTTACACTTATAGATGCTTGTCCCACATTTTACATAGAGGAGGTCTCCGTTTTGGCATACAGCATTTCCCAGGTGGCGCAGCGGTTCCATTTGGAGCCCCACACCATCCGGTATTATGAAAAGGAAGGCATCATCTCCCCCAACAAGACCGACAAGGGCATCCGCAGCTTTACCGATGCCGACGCGGAGCAGCTTGCCATGGTGTGCTGTCTGAAAAGCACCGGCATGTCCATCAAGGACATTCGCCGCTACTTTGACCTGTGCGAGCAAGGGGATGACACAGTCAGCGAACGGCTGGACATTTTCATCAGCCACCGCCAGCACATTCTGGATGAGGTGGATTCTCTGATGAAAAACCTGGACAAAATCGAACGGAAAATTCAATGGTACACCCGATTGCACAGCGAGACGCTCAATGAAAAAGCGGCGCAATCGGTTTAACCGCGTAAGGAAATGAGTATGAGACAAAATTTACAGCTTGCAGCCTGTGCGCTGTGCACCGCATTGCTGCTGGGATTGACCGCGTGCACGACGACAAACCCGGTGCCCCCCGGCAGTGAGTCTGAACCCGGCGCCCCCACGACGGCCACCTCCGGCCCGGAGTCGGCCACATCGGAACCGGAGGCCGAGGAGGCGACAGACGGCCCCTCCCATGTTGTGAAGCAGTTTTTGACCGCTTTGAAGGCACTGGATACCTCCACCATGCAGCAATTTCTCACCGATCCCGACAGCGAAGGTGCCATTTTGCAGGTAGACGGCAGCATGGATTTTCACGACAGGCTGGGGATGGATTTCGCCCGAGCCTATCTTTCGGCGGTGGATTTTTCGGTTGACGGCGAAACCGTGCGAGGGAACAGCGCAAAGGTAGAGCTTTCCCTGAGTGTGCCGGATTTGACGGATGTCATCACCAAGCTGGTGGTGGAGATCACCAAATACGCCACCAGTCAGGCGCTGAAGGGCGCCCCGGTGGATGCGGAGGCTTTCTTGCTCGATTACATTGCGGACAATGTAAAGGTGGAGGAACTGCCGGTGGCATCCAAGACGGTTTCGGTGAGCATGCGCCGAGAGGATGACGGCAGCTGGCGCATCGACAACAGCGCCAAGGTCAATTTCGGGCTGGTAGATGCTCTCACCGGTGGCATTCTGGAAAAGCTGGAGGGGCTTTCCGGCATTATGAAATAGAAGTGCAAAGCAAGCGCGCATCTGTCACCCCAGATGCGCGTTATTGTATAATGTTTCCGTGAATTATTTACCAAAGGGTAACAAATTTGTCACAAAACAGGTGCGAGGACAGCGGCCTTATTGCGATCGCCGTGTGGGTACGTTATACTGATCCTGTACAGGCTCCCACGTCGCTTTGAAACAGGAGGGTGTGCATGACCAGATGACCAGGACAATACTTTTGCTGTTTGGTTTGATTCAAACGGGCCTGCAACAGCTGATTATCCTGCGTGTAGCCGGAATCCGCCGCCATATAGCCCGGGTTGTTGTCGCGGCAGCCTTGTTTGTACTGCTCAACGAGTTTGTTCTATCGCATATATCCATTCCGTCTACTTTGCTGATGACCGTGTGGGTACTGATTTTTTTCCTGCTGTACTGGCTGGCTTTTTCGATAACGCCGGCCAAAAGCCTGTTGATGGCGATGGGGCAGCTGGTTCTCATCGACACAATCGAGTATGTCTATCAGTTTATCCTGGCGATTTTAGAGGATATTTTCCTGTTCGACTACGAGAATTTCTATCACATGCTGTTTGTCCGCAGCATCTTTTTGGGTATTTTAGTTATTCTCTACTGGATTACCCATATCCATGATTTCTCCATTTATTTTACACAGGATGCCAAGCATGGGTATCTTGCGATAAGCCTTGTTTTTCTTCTTCTATTTGCCGATCCCCTTATTACAAAGGTGGAAAGCCTTCAAATGGATCCATCGGCGTTCACGTCCCTTGATTTATATAGTATCCTGTTATTCTTTGGCTTTTTTGTCTACAACGTTTTCTATATGCGAAGTCGCCAGAAGGTATATGAAATTGCCGCCAGACTGGAAACCCAAAACCTTTATGCCGAGACGGTGAATCAATCGTTGGATGAATTGCGGGGGTTTAAGCATGAATTCGCCACATTGGTCAATATTCTCAATGGGTATATCAGCGTGGGCGAGTGGGACGCCGCAACGGAATACGTTGGGCGGCTGCAGATTGCCTTAGTAAAAATCTCCAACAACGACGTCGTCAACGCCTATCTAAAGCAATCCCAGCCCCTGTATCCTCTGTTGCTGACAAAGCTGTCTATGGCGGGGCTTCGCGGAGTGAATATTCGCCTGTCCTTTCAAAAGGAGCCGGATTTCATGTACTGCGATCAGGTCGATTATGCCAGAATAGCGGGCCTTCTTCTGGACAACGCCATGGACGCCGCCGCGTTGGAGGAGGACAAAACAATCACCGTGACCTTTGAGGAACAGGGGCGACGTACGGTGTTGGTTGTCAGCAACCCATGCGGCACACCGGTGGAAATGGATCAGATCCGGCAGGATGGCTACAGCACCAAGCCGGGCCACACTGGGGTAGGGCTGAATACCGTTGATACACTGATTGCCAAATATCGCAAGAAGGGGTATGATATGACTCTGCAAACCACGCAGGCGAATGGTCGCTTTACCCAAGTTTTGACGCTGTGATGTGGTTCTCTGCAATAGTAAAAAAACAGGAAGCGGATGCCTCCTGTTTTTCATTGAAACATTATTTCGCGTTTTTCATCTGAGCTTTCAGCTGGCTGGGGACGCGGGGCTGATAAGCAATCCTGGGATAGCACCTGGGCTCTACCGCCATCTGAGCGGATTTCTCCCCGATTTTCCTGAGAAGGGATACTTTTTTCATTGGTCTCACCTCCATGCTGCTATCATCAAACCGGTTAATCCGGATAGATGTTTGAGTGGCGTCGCCTGCATCCGCAGGCATTGCGTTCAGATATTGGGAATATTTTCTATATAATTCTACAATAATTTACCAATTATCGCAATGTGACGATGGTACAAAGTTTTCGGTCGGAACTGTGTGCATATCCCAATTTTTTGTCGAATCGAGGAGAATTTTGTCGTGAATTTGAAAAAGCTGCAAATCCTGGATGGGTTTACCCTGAAAATGATTATGGCTGTGCTGATGCTGATGGATCATCTCTACTTCTTTTTGCCGGGGTGGCCCTTCTGGTTTCATCAGGTATCCCGGGTGGTGGCGCCGATGTTTGCGTTTTTTGTGGCCGAGGGCATGGTGTACACCTCCAACCGGGCGGCGTACATCGGGCGGATGGCGCTGTTCGGCGGAGTGATGCTGGCGGCGGATGTGGTGCTCTTCATGATATTCGGCGCCTATCCGCCCAACACCATTTTGATTTCGCTGGCCATCACCGCCGCCCTGATTGCCTGCATCGACAAGCTGCGGGAGGATGCCACCACTCGCCGCCCGCTCTATCTTCTGGCGGTTGTGGGGCTGGTGCTGCTGTCGCTGTTTTTCGAGGGGATGTTTATCTGCCAGCTTACCGGGCTGGTCTGCTACTACCTGCGCAGCCGCAAGGGTCTGATGTGTATCGTCTATGTTGCTGTCTCCATGGCGTTTTTGGCTATGCAGGGTATGGCTGCCAGTGTGCAGGCGCTTATGATTTTTGCCGTCATTCCATTTTTGCTCTACAACGGAAAGCGGGGGTTGAATAACCGCTTTGCCAAGTATTTTTTCTATGTCTTTTACCCGGTGCACATCTGGATTTTGTTTGTGGTGGAGCAGCTTTTCTTTGTGTAGCGCCAATCGTTGTTGAACATTCGAAAAAACTTGGCGCAAAGCCCTTGACAAATCGGAGATTGGTGGTAAAATTGAATCAAAAATGTTAATCAAGGATAATATTTATGATTCAATTTCCTCTCTATTGCTCTCTTCTTTTACTCATCACTGATAGAAACTCCCTTTGCAAAAAGGCCTCGGCGAACGCCGAGGCCTTTTTGCGCATGCATGCGTGCGTGCTATTTCACCAGAGATTCCACGTAC
Source organism: Ruminococcaceae bacterium OttesenSCG-928-L11 (assembly GCA_030265885.1). GTDB lineage: Bacteria > Bacillota > Clostridia > Oscillospirales > Ruminococcaceae > WRAV01. Next base: position 5,553 of record JAJDGX010000095.1, read on the forward strand.
TCCTGGCAGGCGCGGATGTAGTCCGCGTTTTTCTTGGTGATGTGCATATCGCGGATGTAGATGTTCAGGCTGTCAAAATAGGGGTTCACTTCGCCGACGCCCAGAGTAGTATCCGCCAAGGAAAGGCCATAGCCATTCTGTGATGGCATCGACTCATCCAGCCGAAGGAACATCTCGTAGGGATCCTCGCTGTCGGCACCCATGGAGTGCAGATAATCGAAATTCGCCTCATCCAGCACATAAATCGGGTCGGTGCCCGCGCCCAGAATGGTCATAAGCTTCATGGTGTAAGTATAATCGGTCTGGGTATCCTGCATTGCCTCTATCATGGCTTCGTCCTCGCCGCCGGCAGCGGAGACGTCCTCCTCCGACAATCGGATGGGGGTGTAGGGGATATGATCTATGGAAACGACCACCTTGCCGTCACCGTTGACGTCGGTCGCGCAATTTTCAAATTTCTGTGTCAGTTCCTCCAAATATTCCGCAGAGATATACTGCGTCGTGACCATCACGATGCTGAGATCCGGATCCGTCTTAAAGAAGATGTCCTTCACAAACATCACTACTAAAATCAGGCCAAGAATGACGCCAAAGGTGGCGCCCCGGTAATGGTACCAAAAATTTTCCGCTTTCTTTTCCCGCGTGGATTTCGGTTTTCGCTGTGCTTCCAGAAGCTTTTGCTTGCGGAGCCGTTCCAGTGCTTCTTCTTTCAGCTGGGTTTCGGTTTTGTATTGCAGATTTTGCTCGGGATCTGACTTTTTACCTTTTTTGCTCATCGCATACTACCCATCGCTCACCCGGTCACCGGCACCGGATGAGCATGCCAAGGCCCTGCGCCTGTTTTGCGCAAAGCCTTGGCCATGCACTCCTTTCTGACAATGTTAGCGCATCGCTGCGCTATAAGGTTACTCTTTTACAGGCTTCATGGTGGGGAACAGCAGGACATCCCGGATGGAGTAGCTGTTGGTCAGCATCATCACAAAGCGGTCTACGCCGACGCCCAGGCCGCCTGTGGGAGGCATGCCGTATTCCAGGGCGGTGAGGAAATCCTCGTCCACGTCGTTGGCTTCGTCGTCGCCGGCCGCCTTCATGGCTGCCTGATGCATGAAGCGTTCCCGCTGATCGATGGGGTCGTTGAGCTCGGAGAAGGCGTTGCCGTATTCGCACCCCATGATGAAAATCTCGAACCGCTCGGTGTACCGCGGATCCTTGGGATCCTTTTTGGCCAGGGGCGATATCTCCACCGGGTGGTGGGTGATGAAGGTGGGCTGGACGATCTTCTCCTCGCAGAATTCGTCAAAGAACAGGTTGAGGATGCCGCCGATTCCATGGCGCTCCTCATAGTCCACGTGGTGCTCCTTGGCGACCTTGCGGGCCTCCTCCACGGTGGTGATGGCGTCGAAGTCCACGCCGGTGAACTGCTTGACAGCGTCGGTCATGCGCATCCGGCCAAAGGGCTTGCCCAAGTCCAGATCCACGCCGTTGTAGGTGATTTGAGTGGTGCCCAGCGCGTTTTGGGTCACCGTGCGGAACATCCGCTCCACGATGTCCATCATGCCCTCGTAGTCGGTGTACGCCTGGTACAACTCCATCATGGTGAACTCGGGGTTGTGCTTGACGTCCATGCCCTCGTTGCGGAACACCCGGCCAATCTCGTATACCTTGTCAAAGCCGCCTACAATCAGCCGCTTCAGGTGAAGCTCCAGGGCGATGCGCAGGTACATGTCGATGTCCAGGGAGTTGTGGTGGGTGATAAAGGGCCTGGCGGACGCGCCCCCCGCCAATGTGTGGAGAACCGGGGTCTCCACCTCCATAAAGCCCTCGCCATCCAGGAAGCGGCGCATCTCGGAGATGATGCGGGAGCGCTTGATGAAGGCCTCCTTGACGTCGGGGTTGACGATGAGATCCACGTACCGCTGGCGGTACCGCAAATCGGTGTCCTTGAGGCCGTGCCATTTCTCCGGCAGGGGCAGAAGCGACTTGGAAAGCAGCACCAGCTTCACAGCCTTGACGGAAATTTCACCCCGGCGGGTGCGAAATGCCTCGCCCTCCACACCGATGATATCGCCGATGTCCCACTTGCGGAACTGGGCGTAGCAATCTTCGCCCACCTCGTTTATCTTGATATAGACCTGAATCTTCCCGGTGCTGTCAAACACATCCAGGAAGGAGGCCTTCCCCATATCGCGCCAGCCGATGATGCGGCCCGCGATGGAAACCTGTTTACCCTCAAACTCCTCAAATTGCTCTATGATAGGTTTGGTATAGGCCGTCCTCTCATAGGTTGTCAATTCAAAGGGATTGTTCCCTTCCCGTTTGAGCTCAGTCAGCTTATCCCTGCGAATTTGCAGGATTTCCGACAGCTCCGGTTGCTCCTGAGCCGCCTGTGCCTGACCGTTTTGTTCATCCATTCCGAGCCACACCTTTCTGTATTATCAAACAGGCTCTGCCGTGTCATTTTGCCCGACAGTCCGTTTTGTCCAATTATTAATTATTATACAAATAGGGACGATGTCGTCCCCTTGCAAATGCTTCTCTCCGGTGCCCAATGCGGCACCCAATCCCTCTTTGTACCCAAAGTATAGCAACAGATACTTAATTATTCAACTATCTGTCCCCAAGATTCATCTAACCTTCACACACGAAACACCTGTCGTGTCAAACAGCCCGGCGAATGAGTCCGATGGGGGTTTGCTCATCCGATTGGCCCAGGGGATTGTCCTTCAGAGCGCGCACCAGCCAGGGCCTGTCCATAGCGGCGTCGGAGGTTCCCAGAATATTGCCGCCCAGATCATTGATATCCACCACGGCGACGGGGCAGCCGGCGGACAAGGCGGCCTCTTTGGCGGCTTCGTCGGGGTTAACCGGGCCAAGGACGACATACTCGTTGTAGGGGGGGATGGTGCAGTCACAGGGGCCGTCGATGGCGCGCGCCTTGTCCCCCGCGATTTGGTAGAACCATCCGCGCCGGCCAAACAGCTTGCCGATGGCGGAGATGAAGGCGGCAAAGAGAATCCGCAGGACACCGCATTCCCGCAGGGCCATTTCCATGGTCTCGGGGATGCTGAGGCCGATGCCGTAAGGGTTTTTGTACACAAAACGGCAGAGTGTCCGGGCCAGCCAGCGGGGCCTGATGTCCTTCATGGGGATGGCCCGTTTTTGTGTGCAGGCCACCGCTTTTTCCGAGATAAAGGCGATGTCGCCCTCCTGCGCTACGGGCTTGACATATTTGGCAAACACATCCGACAGCTTGTCCTTGTCGGTGATGACATGGGTTTTCAGCGGGATGCGGTCGTATTTCACCCCATCCAGCTCAATGGTCAGGGACTTGCCTTCGTTCGCCAGCAGCGATTCATCCATTGCTCATATCTCCCTTTGCATTTCCTGTGCGGAATATATCGATATATTATACCACGAAATCGCCTGTTTTCAAACATTATTCTTTGAATCTGCAAAAACTTGTGCTATACTTGTCCTGAAAATGATGTCGAAAGGATGTGGAGCCTTGAAGCTGGAGCAATTGAATGCCCGGATTCAAACAAACGGCCCCCGGCGGATAGCGGTGGCTGCCGCACAGGACAGCCATGTGCTGGAGGCTGTATCGGAGGCCTACAAGGCCGGTATCGCGGAGCCCGTGCTGTGTGGGGACATTGAGCAAATCGATTGGGCGGCCCGACAGCGGCACATCGACATTTCTCCCTTTGAACTGATTGAGACCGAGAACAGCGCCCAGTCGGTTTCGGTGGCGGTGTCGCTGGTCAAGTCCGGCCGGGCCGATGTGCTGATGAAGGGCAATCTGGGCACCGCCGAACTGATGAAGGCCGTGCTGGACAAGGAAACCGGCCTGCGCTCCGGCGGGCAGATATTGTCCCATGTCACCCTAATCAACGCCCCCCACAAGACACTGTATCTGACAGACTGCGTGCTGATCATGTACCCGGACTTGGAAACCAAGGCCAAAATGATCGACAATGCGGTCGCGGTGGCACACTGCATGGGTGTCGACACCCCCAAGGTGGCGGTGCTGGCGGCGGTGGAGCTGGTCAACTCCAAAATGCCCGCCACCACTGACGCCGCTCTTCTCACTGTAATGAATCGTCGTGGGCAAATTAAAAACTGTACGGTGGACGGCCCTCTCGCCATGGATTTGGCACTGTCCCAGGAGGCAGTCCAGATCAAGGGCATTCGATCCGATGTGGCGGGCGACGCGGATGTCCTGCTGTTCCACACGATTGAGGCGGCCAACTCCGCCATGAAAACCTTTACCGTAGCAGCAGGCCTTACTATGGGCGGTTTGGTGGTGGGGGCCGACGCACCCATTGTGCTGACCTCCCGCTCCGACAGTGCGGAGAGCAAGCTGTACTCCATTGCGTGCGCCATTCACTTCGCC
>JAJDGX010000096.1 GCA_030265885.1 Ruminococcaceae bacterium OttesenSCG-928-L11
GTCTATAGGGCGCTATGCGGCGGGGGCGGCATCGGCTGCCAGTGCCTTGAAGCTTGCCTTGGAGTAAAAGGCGACCACCAAGGAAATCAGGCCGGAGCCGAGAACAACCACCCAGGGTAGGGCCGCAAAGCTTTCAAACAGCATGCCGTACAGCGCCTGTCCGATGGGCTGGGAGCATATGGAGATGGCCATGACGCAGGAGACAACCTTGCCGATGATGTCCGGGGGCGTTTGGGCTTGCAAAAACGACAGCATCTGTATGCTGAACAAGGTGGCGCAGGCCATCAACAGGCAGCCCATGCAGGAGAGAACCCAAAAGGACACCACGGCGGGGAGACCCAGCAACAGCGAAATTCCTATGGGAAGAATTTCCGCGGCGCATAGAATCAGGAGAATATGGGTGTTGGCCACGTTCAGCCGCTTGGCGAACAATCCGGCGCAGAGCCCTCCGGCCAGACCGCCCGCCGCGAGGATCCCCTGGGACAGGCCGTACAACTCGCTGCTCAGGCCAAGGTAGCTGGTGATGATAACCGGCATGCCGATGTTGAGCATGGAACTCATAAACAGGTTGATGCAGAATATAATCAGGATTACCCGGGCCATCAGCGGGTTTTCCTTGACGATGAAGCGGATGCTTCGGCTCATGTCATCCCGGACAATGGCCCACACACTGGCACCGGGTGCCGGCTTCTGATAGGGGATGCGGATGAAAAGCTCGATGACGGCGGAAAGGGCAAAGCAGACACCGCTGACAGCGACAATGGGCCACAGGCCAAAGCTGCCGTAGAGCATGCCCCCCGCCACAGGCCCCAGCAGCTCAGACAGGGACTGCACCAGGTTGACCGCCGCGTTGGCCGGCACCAGCAAATCGCCCTTGGCCAGCAGCGGGATACTGGCCTTTACCGCCGGTGTATACGCCCCTTGAATGCCGTACAGCACCATGAGCGTCACCACCACCAGCGGGATGAGGGATACCTTGCCGGATAACACCATAAACGCCGCAATCAAAGCGGCTGTGACGGTGTCCAGCACCACCATGATGCGCTGCTTGTTGACCCGGTCGGCGAGAATCCCGCCAATGGGCGACATGATGAGCATGGGGAGGAAGGCGCTGGCGGAAACCAGGCCGAACACAGCGGCGGAGCCGCTTTCCTGCAGGATGTACAAGGGCATGGCGAAGCGAAGGATCGAGTTGCCGAACAGGGATATGATTTGCCCGATGACCACCAGAGTAAAATCCTTTTGGAACAGGCGGGGCTTGGCGTTTGCCGTGTTTTTCATGGGGTGTTCCTCCAAACAATATAGTTGAATGTATATGGATACATACCGTTGGTATGTATTGCGGCAAAAAAAGACGATGGTGCGTTCTGGGCGCTATTCGGGGTCGGGATGGTTGCCGTACATCTCGGTCAGATCCATGATGCGGCGGGTAAAGTCCTCGTCGATGAAGTTGGCGCCAAAGGGCTCAAGTAGCTGGCCAAACAGCTTCAGGCGCTTTTCCATATCCTGGGGGCTTGCGGCGAACACGAGGGGGGTGACCCACAGATTGCTCAGCAGCAGAATGACCTCCGCCAGCTGCAGGGGGTAGTCGGTGCGAATGGAGCCGTCCTCGATGCCCTGCTGAATCAGGGGGGCGATGTGCTGGGGCGCGGCCTCCTCCATGGTTCCCTTCATCTGCAAAATCAGCATCTTGGGGTTGTTCAACAGGCTGGGTGAACTGCGAAAGAAATTTTCCTGTCGGGGGCTGGAAAGGGCAATCCAGAACAGGGCCCGCAGCCGGGCCAAACCGGTCATGTTGTCTCTGTCGTTGAGAATCCGGTACAGCTTGGCGTCGTACTCGTTGTGCTGGCGCTCCAGCACGGCCAGCATAATGTCCTCCTTGGACTTAAAATGGTGATAGATGGCGCCCTTTGTCAGCCCGCCCAGATTGTCGATGATATCCTGGATGGAGGTATTCTCATACCCCTTTTCGATAAACAGACGCATGGCCGCGTCCAGGATTTTCTCGACCGTCTCCTCCGGATATTTATTGCGCGCCATTGGGTCACCCTCCAATACATACCGTTGGTATGTATAATAACAGAGGCCGCTTTTCCTGTCAAGGGATTTGGGATTAAATATTTTTTTCAGGGAATGGCGTACGGGGAATTGACAAACGGGATCCGCCGTGCTACCATGAAAGCGAAACGTTTCGGATTTGAATGGGGGAGATGGAATATGTCGTTGGTGACAACGCGCACCATGCTGTTGAAGGCCCGGGAAAATCAATACGCCGTAGGTGCCTTTAATGTGGAGAATATGGAGATGGCGCAGGCCGTGGTGGCCGCCGCCGAGGAACTGAACGCCCCTGTCATCGTGCAGACCACGCCGAGCACGGTGGCCTATGGGGGGCTGCACCTGTACTGGGCCAATGTGGCGGCGCTGGCGGCGCGGGCATCGGTGCCGGTGGCGATGCATCTGGATCACGGCGACAGCTTCGGGCTGGCGGCGCAGGCCATCCGGGAGGGCTACACCTCCGTCATGATTGACGGCTCCCACAGCGAGCTGGAGGAAAACATCCGCCTGACAGCCCGGGTGGTGGCCATGGCGGAGCCCAACGACATCCCCGTGGAGGCGGAGTTGGGCAAGGTGGGCGGCAAGGAGGACGACCTGGACGGCGGCCAGGGCGGCTATACCGACCCCGCCGAGGCAGCCGAGTTCGTGCAGCGCACCGGGGTCTCGTCCCTGGCGGTGGCCATCGGCACGGCCCACGGTATCTACGCGGGCACCCCCCGGCTGGACATCGGGCGGCTGAAGGAAATCCACAGGGCGGTGGACATTCCCCTGGTGCTCCACGGCGCCTCCGGCCTGTCGGACGCCGACGTAAGGGAATGCATCCAAAACGGGATCTGCAAGGTCAATTTCGCCACCGAGTTGCGCATCGCCTTCAGCGACGGCATCAAGGCCTACCTGTCCGCCCACCCCGACGCCTACGACCCCAAAAAATACAGCGGCGCGGGCCGGGAGCGGGTCAAGCAGCTGGTGATGGAGCGGATGCGCGTCTGCGGCTGCCAAAACCGTGCCTGATGCCTGCATCATGAAGTCTGTAACGCAGCGACGAGAGGAGGGCCGCCATGGCAACCATTAAGGACATCGCCCGGGAAACGGGACTGGGGCTGGCCACCATCTCCAAATACCTCAACGGCGGCACAGTCCGGGAGAAAAACCGTCTCGCCATCGAGGCCGCCGTCGACAAGCTGGGCTACACCGTCAACGAGTTGGCCCGGAGCCTGAAAACCAGCCGCTCCCGCACCATCGGCGTAGTAATTCCGGAGTTGGGCAACGCCTTTGTCACCACCATCATCACCGAGATGGAGGACATCCTGCGGAAAAACGGCTACTCGGTGATTGTGTGCGATTGCCGCACCGACGCCGCACAGGAGCGGGAGGCCGTGCGGTTCCTGCTGCAAAAGCGGGTGGACGGCATACTCAACATGCCGGTCAGCCGGGACGGCACACATCTGGACAGCGCCCTGGAGGCCGGGGTGCCCGTCGTGCTCATCGACCGGATGATCGACCGCCTGGCGGGAAAGGTTCACTCCATACTGGTAGACAACGCGGCGGGAGCCTCGGCGGCGGTGTCGCGACTCATCGACGCCGGCCACCGCCACATCGGGGTGATATTGGGGCCTCAGGGCGTCTTTACCACCGCCCAGCGCCATCTGGGCTACTCCCGGGCCATGACAAGGAACGGCCTGACCCCGGACGCCGCCTTTGTGGTATACGGCGACTACACGGTACAGGGCGGCTACGAGGGCATGCGAAGGCTGCTGGAGCTTCCCGGGCTGACGGCGGTGTTTGTGACCAACTACGAAATGACGCTGGGGGCCATCATCGCCGGCAACGAGCTGTCTGTGAAAATACCGGAGCGGCTCTCCCTGATCGGCTTTGATAATTTGCAGCTTTCCCAGGTGATACAGCCCCGGCTGACCATTGTCACACAGCCCCTGAAGGAGATTGGCGAGGCCGCCGCCGGCATTTTCCTGGAGGCTCTGGAGGCGGATGCGCCGGAAATTCGGGAACTGGTGCTGAACACCGGCCTTCTGGAGGGAGACTCCGTGGGAACTATTTCTGAACCATAGGAGGGAACAGGGTGAAATCCTATTTGCTGGGAATCGACGTGGGAACCTCCGCCTGCAAGGCGGCGCTGTTCGATGAGGACGGCGCGGTCAAGGCCGGCAGCGGCGCGGACTATCCCGTACTCTACCCACAGCCCGGATGGGCCGAGCAAAGCCCGGACGACTGGTGGAATGCCGTATGCAAGGCCATCCGCCAGCTGCTGGAGCAGGAAGAGGTGTCTCCGGGGCAGATTGCCGGGGTGGGCATCGCCGGTCAAAGCTGGTCGGCCATCCCTGTGGACAGCGCCGGCAAGGCCCTGTGCAACACCCCCATCTGGATGGACACGCGGGCACAGGCCATCTGCAACCGCCTGGGAGAGGAAATCGGCGAGGATGCCATCTTCCCCGTCTGCGGGAACCCCCTGCAGCCCACCTATACCCTGCCCAAGGTGCTGTGGTACCGGGAGCATCGGCCGGAGCTGTACCGGCAGGCCGACAAGATTCTGCAATCCAACGGCTATATCGCCTACCGCCTGACAGGGGCGGTGAGCCAGGATCTCTCCCAAGGCTACGGCTATCACTGCTTTGATATGCGCACCGGTCGGTGGGACGAATCCCTGTGCCGGGCCATGGGCCTGCGGCGGGATCTGCTGCCGGATATCGTCGACTGCAGCCAAATCATCGGCACCGTCACCGCCGAAGCCGCCGGTTTGTGCGGCCTGGCCGAGGGAACCCCGGTGGTGGCCGGCGGGCTGGACGCTGCCTGCGGCGCCCTGGGGGTCGGCGTGCTGGCAGACGGCGAAACCCAGGAGCAGGGCGGTCAGGCCGGCGGGATGAGCATCTGCACCGAGACATATCGGGCGGATCCACGGCTCATTCTCAGCCACCATGTGGCGCCGGGGCGCTGGCTGCTCCAGGGCGGCACCGTGGGCGGAGGCGGCATCCTGCGCTGGTTTGAGCGGGAATTCTGCGACCGGGAGCGCGCCATCGCCGTCCGGCAGGGCACCGGCAGCTTCGCCGAAATGGACAGGCTGGCGGCGGATGTGCCGGTCGGCTCCGACGGTGTCGTGTTCCTGCCCTATATGGCGGGGGAGCGCTCCCCCATTTGGAACCCCCACGCCAAGGGGGTCTATTACGGGCTGGACTACACCAAAACCCGGGCCCATCTGCTGCGGGCCAGCATGGAGGGGGCGGCCTTCGCCCTGCGGCACAACCTGCTGGCGGCCCAGGAAGCCGGAGCCGGGGTGGAGCGCCTGCGGGCCATGGGCGGCGCGGCCAACAGCCGGCTGTGGACACAGATGAAAAGCGATGTCACCGGCAAGCCGGTGGATGTGCCGGCGTCGGATCACGCGACGACCCTGGGGGCGGCCATTTTGGCCGGTGTGGCCGTGGGCATGTACCCGGATTTTCACAGCGCGGTTTCAAAAACGGTTCGCCTGCGCCGCTCCCACCAGCCAAACCCCGCAACCCGGGACACCTACGACGCCGGATTCCAAACCTATCTTGCACTGTATGAACAGCTGAAACCACTGATGAAATAGCGTCCGGGCAAGGGGCAATCCCCCTGCAGACGCGGTTGGGAAAGGAAGGACAGACAATGAAGGCAGCCGTACTCCATGGAAATGAGGACATTCGCTACGAGGAGTTTCCCACGCCGGAAACAGGCCCGGGGATGCTCAAGGTGCGGGTGCGGGCCACCGGCATTTGCGGGTCGGATGTGCCCCGGGTGCTGCACAACGGCGCCCACTTTTACCCCATCGTGCTGGGCCACGAATTTGCCGGCGACGTGGTTGAGGTCGGCGAGGGCGTCGATTGCCTGACGGTGGGCGACACCGTATCCGGCGCGCCGCTGGTGCCGTGCCTGCGCTGCGACGACTGCATGCGGGGCAACTACGCCCTGTGCAGGCACTACAGCTTCATCGGCTCCCGGGAGCAGGGCAGCTTTGCCGACTATGTGGTGATCCCGGCCATCAACGCGGTCTGGTACGACCCCGCCATCCCCTACCACCAGGCGGCTATGTTCGAGCCCTCCACCGTCGCCCTTCACGGCCTCTTCTGCAACGAGTACCGGGGCGGCGAGGACGTGGCCATTCTGGGGGGCGGCACCATCGGCCTGTTTGCCATGCAGTGGGCGAAAATATTCGGTGCCAGAAGCGTGACGGTGTTTGACATTGACGAGGGGAGACTGGCGCTGGCAAAGCGGCTGGGGGCGGATTACGCCGTCAACACCCGCCGGGACAGCTACCGGGAGGAAGCCATGGCCCCCACAAACGGCAGGGGCTTCGGCCAGGTGTTTGAGACTGCGGGCAGCACCGCCACCATGCACATGGCCTTTGAGTTGGCCGCCAACAAGGCAGGCGTCTGCTTCATCGGCACCCCCCATGTGGACATGACCTTCACCCCCAAGCTGTGGGAGAACATGAACCGCAAGGAGTTCCGCCTGACAGGCAGCTGGATGAGTTACAGCGCCCCCTTCCCCGGCAGGGAATGGGAGCTGACCGCCCATTACTTCGCCACCGGGCAGCTGCGGTTTGACCCTGCCCTGATTTTCCGCACCTATCCCATGAGCGCCGCCGCCGAGGCCTTCGCGCTATATAAGGATCCCTCCCAGGTACACGGCAAGATTATGCTGGTCAACGAATAATCGAACGCAATGCGAGCATCCGATCTTGATTGAATATTTGCATCAACCCGGAAAGGAAGAGTAGAAATGCCATCCAATACAACCATTGATTTGAGCAAGATTCCCACCCGCACCCTGTTTGACGGCGGGCAGATTCCCTGCATCGGCATGGGCACCTTTGGCTCCGACCGCTTCACCCCGGAGCAGGTCTCGGAGGCTGTGGCGGGAGCGATCCGCTGCGGCTACCGCCTGTTTGACTGTGCGGCGGTATACGGCAACGAGGATAAAATCGGCCGGGTGTTCGCCGCTGCCATGGCCGACGGCACCGTCCGGCGGGAGGAGCTGTTCGTCACCTCCAAGGTCTGGAACGACATGCACGGGCGGGGGGACGTGCTGATCTCGCTGGCGCAAACCCTCAAGGATCTGCAGCTGGAATACATCGACGCCTTTTTCGTCCACTGGCCCTTCCCCAATTACCATGCCCCGGGCTGTGACGGCGACTCCCGCAACCCCGATTCCGTGCCCTTTTCCCCCGAGCGGTTCCTGGCCACATGGCGGCAGATGGAAAAGCTGGTGGACGCGGGCCTGGTGCGGTACATCGGCATGTCCAACATGACCATCCCCAAGCTGGAGGTCGTGCTGCCCCACTGCCGGATTCAGCCCGCCCTCATTGAAATGGAGCTCCACCCCTGCTTCCAGCAAAGGGAGCTGTACGAATACTGCGTCGGCAAGGGCATTCAGCCTGTGGGCTTCTGCCCCATCGGTTCACCCACCCGCCCGGACAGGGACAAAACACCGGACGATGTCGCCGACATCGAAACGCCGGAGGTGCAGGCGATCGCCAAGGCCCACAATGTGCACCCCGCCGTCATCTGCCTGAAATGGGCGGTGCAGCGCGGCCAAATCCCCATCCCCTTCTCCGTTCACGAGGCGGAATACCTCAGCAACCTGCGCTGCACCACCGAGGATCCCCTCACAGCGGCGGAGATGGAAACCCTGGCCGGTGCCGAGCGCAACTGCCGCCTCATCAAGGGCCAGGTGTTCCTGTGGGAGGGGGCAAAGGGTTGGGAGGATCTCTGGGATCTGAATGGAATCATCACAAGATAAAGGGACAAAGCGAATGGCCGATAACTGAAATTGCAAATCCTGCAATCAATGCAAATGGAAAGGGGAAGCGTCATGATCGGTAAGCCTGTATCCTCGTTTGAACCTACCTTCGAATCCCTGGGGCAGTTCACCTGCCCTGACTGGTTCCGGGACGCCAAATTCGGCATTTGGAGCCACTGGGGCCCGCAAAGTGTCCCCATGTTCGGCGACTGGTACGCCCGCAACATGTACATCGAGGGCACCCCCCAGTACAATTACCACCTGCGCCACTACGGCCACCCCTCAAAATTCGGCTACAAGGATCTTGTCCAGCTGTGGAAGGCCGAACACTTCAACCCCGACGAGCTGATGGCCCTGTACCACAAGGCCGGTGCCCGGTACTTTGTGGGCCAGGCCATGCACCACGATCATTTCTTCAACTACCCCTCCCGGCTCAACCGCTTCAACTCCGTGGACATGGGCCCCGGCAAGGACATCTGCGGCCTGTGGAAGCAGGCGGCGCAGCGGTACAACATGCCCTTCGGCCTGACCGAGCACCTGGGAGCCACCTTCTCCTGGTGGCGGCCGAACAAGGGTGCGGACAAATTCGGCCCCTACGCAGGCGTCCCCTACGACGGCAACGACCCCGCCTACCGGGATTTCTACATGGACAACTACGAGCATGTGGACGGCAGCACCGAAGTCACGCCCTGGTATACCTCCAACCCGGCCTTCCACCAATACTGGCTGGCCGTCATCAAGGAGGTCATCGACCTGTACAAGCCGGATCTGCTCTACTCCGACGGCTCCCTGCCCTTCGGCGAGCACTGGCACCACCGGGCATCGGAGCTTGCGCTGGAGCCGGAGGTGTACAAGACGGGGCTGGAGGCGGTGGCCTACCTGTACAACACCTCCATCGCGGAGCACGGGGAAAACCGGGCCGTCTACACCCAAAAGGACAAGGACGAGCGGATCTACAAGGTGGGCATCCTGGATGTGGAAAAAAGCCAGCTGCCCGATATCAACCCCAACCCGTGGCACACGGACACCTGCATCGGCAACTGGTTCTACGACGTTCACAGCGCCTACAAGCGGCCCGGCCACATCATCGAGATCCTCACAGACGTCGTCTCCAAAAACGGCACCATGCTGCTGAATATCCTCCAGCGCCCCGACGGCACCATAGACGCCGAGGCCCGGTATATCCTGGAGGAGTTGGCGTCCTGGTTTGCCGTCTGCGCCGAGGGCATTTACGGCACCCGCCCCTGGCGCATCAGCGGCGAGGGCACCAGCGCCGTCGTGATCAGCGAGTTCCAGGAGGAAGCGGTCAACTGGACATCCTCCGACTTCCGGTTCACGTCCAAGGACAACGTGCTGTACGCCTTCCAGATGCGCCGGCCCGAAAACGGAACCGCCGTCATCAAAAGCCTGGATGAAGGGGAGACGGTGAAGTCGGTGCGCCTGCTGGGCGCCGGCCCGGTGGAGTTTGTCTGGAAATACGGCATCCTGTCCGTGAAGCTGCCGGAGACAATGCCGACCCCCTACGCCAACTGTCTGGCAATCGAGCTGCAATAAGCCATGAATAGGGAAACCGGAGCCTGCACCCAGGCTCCGGTTTCCCTATTTACGCCTTAAACCGATACCCCGCCCCCCAAACCGTCTGGATATAGCGGGGGTGCTGGGGATCCTCCTCGATTTTCTCCCGCAGCCGCCCAATGTGGACAGTGACAGTGGCGTTGTCGCCCATGGAGTCCATCCCCCAAATGCGCTCATACAGGGTCTCCTTGGAAAAGACAATGTCCACATTGGTCACCAAAAAGTGGAGCAGTTCATACTCCTTGTTTTTCAGTTCCACCTCATTGCCCCGCACAAACACCCGGCGGGCGCTGGGCTGAATGCGCAGATGCCGCACAACGATGTCCTGCCCGGCGTTGTGGGCCTCGCCGCTCTGGGTCAGCCGGTCATAGCGGGACAGGTGGGCGTTGACCCGGGCCACCAGTTCTCCGGGGGAAAAGGGCTTGACGATGTAGTCGTCCGCCCCAATGCCCAGCCCCCGGATCTTATCCACATCCTCTTTTTTGGCGGTGACCATCAAAATGGGGATGTCCAGGGTCTCC
>JAJDGX010000097.1 GCA_030265885.1 Ruminococcaceae bacterium OttesenSCG-928-L11
TCCGACAGGGCAAAATGGATGCGCGGCGCGTACGGCGCCATGTCTCACTGGCTGTTTCAGCCGGTGGGAACCGGAAAGGTGGAGGGCACCGAGTCCCAACTGGCCGCCCAGTGGAACGACAAAGTCAATGCCTTTGATGTAAACCGGCTGGCGGAACAGCTGGCCGAGGCGGGTGCCAAGTGGTTTATCCTGACCATTGGCCAGAACAGCGGATTTTACTGCGCCCCCAACGCCGCCTACGACAGGCTGGTGGGCAACGCGGTCTCCCACTGCTCCTCCCGGGATTTGTTTGCCGATTTGGCGGAGGCCCTGAAGAGAAGAGGCATCCGCACCATGGCCTATCTGCCCAGCGGCGCGCCGGAAATCGACGCCGATGCCTGTGCCGCCCTGAAATGGCAGAACGGCTATTTCAAGGGAGACGACGGCCGTCCCCTGACCATCGACGGCATCCGGGCGCGGAAGCCCAACCATAGGCTGGCGGATTTCCAGCAGATGTGGGAGGAGGTTGTCAGCACATGGGCTAAGCAGTGGGGCAGTCTCTGCTCCGGCTGGTGGATCGACGGGGTATACTTCGCCGACCAGATGTACCGGTTTGAGGCCGAGCCCAACTTCCACACACTGGCGGCAGCGCTGCGGGCAGGCAATCCGGACGCGGCCCTCTGCTTCAACAGCGGAATCGCCCGGGTGGATCACCTGGAGATGACCTCCGACGAGGAGGATTTCAGCGCGGGCGAGCTGAACAGCTACCTGTACACCCCCTTTGGCCGCAATCTCAGCTGGAAGGATACGCCCAATGCGATGGTGGGGGAGAGCCAGCTTCATCTGCTCAATTTCCTGGGCACCAACTGGGGTCAGGGAGAGCGCCCCCGCTTCCCCGACGATCTGACTCTCGCGTGGAGCCGGTACATCACCGCCAATGGGGCTGGGCTGACCTGGGATGTCCCCACCAGCGAAACAGGAGCCATCCCCCAGGCGTTTATTGAGGTGATGAGCCAGATTTGACAAAGAAAAACTGCACAGAATCCCCGTAGCCCACAGGTAAAAGCACGCTTGTTTGGCAATGCATAACGGGGAATTGAGATACGAGCGAATGCATCCGGATCGGGCTCCGGACGGATGGTTCTATTTTTTGCACCTTTTTTGGCCTGGAGCCGGCACCTTCGGGCACACAAATCAAATGGGAAAGAGGTCGGTCTCTCAATGGAGAATCTGCAATCGGTTCTGCGGGAGCAAAAGACGGCCGCCGTCAGAAAAAGCGCGCTGGCCAAGGTGACACGGCGCTGGCGGCTGTACCTGATGCTGCTGATACCACTGGTCTACATCATCATTTTTCGCTATGTTCCCATGACAGGCATCCAGCTGGCGTTTAAAAACTACAACGCCCGCCTGGGCATATGGGGCAGCCCATGGGTGGGGTTCAAGCACTTCCGGGACTTTTTCCGGTCGGCGCAGTTTTCCCGGCTGCTGGGGAACACCATCTCCCTGAGCCTGTATAACCTGATTGCGGGGTTCTTCCCGCCCATCATTTTGGCCATCGGCATCAACGAGGCCCGCTGGAACCGCCTGCGCAAAACGGTGCAGATGGTGACCTACGCCCCTTACTTTTTGTCTACCGTGGTGGTGACGGGTATCACCATGCAGCTGCTGTCCGGCAGCGGCGTGGTCAACACCATCATCAAAAACATGGGCGGCACGGCCATCAACTTCCTGGGTACACCGGGCTACTTCAAATCCATCTACGTCTGGTCGGGCATCTGGCAGCACGTGGGGTACGACGCCATCCTGTACATCGCGGCGCTGGCCGCCATCAACCCGGAGCTGTACGAGGCCGCCACTGTGGACGGCGCCAATATCTGGAAGCGCATCTGGCACGTGGATATCCCCAGCATTATGCCCACGGCCATTGTGCTGCTGATTATGTCCACCTCCCGGGTGCTCAACGTGGGCTTCGAGAAGGTTTACCTGCTCCAAAACAGCCTGAATCTCAGCTCCTCGAAGATTATCTCCACCTATGTGTACAAAATGGGGCTGGTCAATACGGAATACGGCTTTTCCACGGCGGTGGGGTTGTTCCAGTCGGTGGTGTCACTGCTGCTGATGGTGCTGGTCAACAACCTGTCCCGCAAGGTCACCGAGACCAGTCTGTGGTGAGAGGAGGAGAAAAAATATGACAACTGCATCCAAGCCCAACAACCGGATTCGCGCCTCCTGGGACAACACCATTTTCCATATCATCAACACCGTCTTTCTTGTGCTGATGATTCTGGTGGTTATCTTCCCGCTGCTGTATGTTATCTCCATGTCGCTGTCGTCGGTGGAGGCGGTCAGCACAGGCAAGGTGTACCTGTTCCCTGTGGACATCACCCTGCAGGCCTATCGCACCATTGCCACCACCAAAAGCATTCTGGTCGGCATGAGCAACACAGTGTTTTACGCGGTGGTCGGCACACTGCTTAATGTGACGTTGACCATCCTCTGCGCCTACCCCCTTTCCCGGAACAATTTGCCGGGGCGAAAGTTCCTGCTGTGGATTTTTACCTTTACCATGATGTTCGGCGGCGGAATGATTCCCACGTATCTGACCGTGCGGAGTCTGGGTCTCATCAACACCCGGGCGGCCCTGATTATCCCCAGCGCCATGAACGTGTGGAACATGGTCATCGCTCGCACCTTTTTTATCAACACCATTCCCGACGAGCTGATCGAGGCGGCGGAAATTGACGGCGCTCACGACGGCCAGGTGTTTTTCCGCATCGTCATCCCCAACTCCGTCACCATACTGGCGGTTATCTCCCTGTTTTACGCGGTGGGCCACTGGAACCAGTATTTTGACGCCATGATTTATCTGAACAAGCCGGAACTGTACAATCCTCAGCTGGTGCTTCGAACCATCATCGCCTCCACCCAGGCCATGCTGGAGCAGACCGGCAGCCTCATCGACGCTGCCAAGGCCGCCGACCAGGCGGAGGTGCTCAAATACGCCGTCATTGTATTTGCCAGCCTGCCTATCATGATTGTCTACCCGTTTATTCAGCGCTTCTTTATCAAGGGAGTCATGGTGGGCTCGCTGAAAGGGTAAGCAAACGGATGACAGAAGATGAAGCAAACGCGTTTCCCCGCCCGAAGGGCGGTTTAGCCTATACCCAACACATACAAGGAGGATATCAAATGAAGATGTTCTGCAAAGCCATGGCAGTTGTCCTGGCCGCGGGAATGCTGCTGAGTATGGCGGCCTGCGGTTCCGGCAGCGCAACCAGATCCACAGGAACGCCCGCCTCCCAAAGCAGCGCGGCGCCTGCGTCGTCCGAGACCGCGGCCCCCGGCAGCCAGGAGCCCGCAAGCGGCAAAGTGCCGGCGGCCTTCCCCCTGGTTACGGAGCCCGCCACCATTTCCGTATTCGCCAACAACGATGACGGTGTGGATCTCTCCAAAAACTGGTTTACCGAGGTCTACGAGGAGCTGACCGGTGTCACCATCGAGTGGCGCATGACCAACAGCGACCAGTATATTGAGAAGCTGAATTTGATGCTGGCAGGCGGCGATGAAGTCGACATCATCTCCACAGGCAACAAAAAGCTGGAAAAGGTGCAGGTGTACAAATACGGCACCCAGGGTGTCCTGTTGCCCATCAACTCCTTTTTCGACAAATACGAGTCCTTCTATTACAACAATGTCCTTTCCCAAGACGATGTATGGCGGGAAAATGTCACAGCCCCCAACGGTGACATCTACGGCTTCAACGACGTGGGCTCCTGCTTCCACTGCAACCACCCCTACAAAATGTGGGTCAACCAGAAATGGATGGATAATCTGGGCATCAAGAACCCCACCACCCCCGACGAATTCGCCGATATGCTCCGCCGCTTCCGGGATGAGGATGCCAACGGCAACGGCGACCCCAACGACGAGGTTCCCATGTCTACCTGTACGGTCAAGACCGGCGCCTCCTCCAACCTGGAAATCTACCTGATGAACGCCTTCCAGTACGCCAACTATGCGGCGAAGCTGCTGTATGTGGAGGATGGCAAGGCAGTCGTCTCCTACACCACCGAGGACTGGAAAAAAGGCCTGGAATACATGAACATGCTGTATTCTGAGGGACTTATCGACACGGAAGCCTACATCCAGGACCGTACCACCATGAAAAACCGCAACGAAAGCGGCGATGTCCGCGTATTCGGTGCCGTTCCCGCCCAGCACACCGGCGTGCTGACCACCACCGGTACCACCGAATCCTGGAAGGAATACATTGCCCTTCCTCCGCTGACAGGCCCCGACGGCCTCTGCACCACCACCAACAGTTCGTTGCTGAACTACGACAACTTCCGCACCATGATCTCCGGCACCAGCAAAAACCCTGAGCTGGCATTCCGCCTCTGCGACGGCCTGTATGAGAGCGAGGAACTGGGGCTGATGGCCGGCTACGGCCAGGAGGGCGTGGCCTGGGAGTGGGCGGCGGACGGCGAGATGGGGAAAGACGGCCTGCAGGCCCGCTACACCCAGCTGGTTGTCGGCAACCTGCCCGAAACCGACCCCTACTACAAAAACTACCGCTGGGGCTCCATGTTCACCGGCTTCCCCAACAACCACTCCAAGTGGACATCCGGCCAGAGCATCGACGATCCCCTGGACACCTACTATGAGCGGTACCTCTACCTGAACACCGAGCCCTATGCGGCTGTGAAACGGGACGCAGAGGGCACCATGCCGTCCTTCTTCTTCTCCGAAGACGACAACGCGGAGATCGCTCGTCTGCAGACTGACCAGATGAACTATGTGGACGAGATGACCGCTGCCTTCATCACCGGTATCCGCAGCCTGGATACCGAGTGGGAACCCTATCTCAAGGAGCTCGACAACCTGGGCCTGAACCGGTACCTGGAAATTTACCAGCAGTATCTGGACGCCTACAACGCATAATACGGCAAAGTACGGATCCGCAAGGGCAGAGGGAGACCTTTGCCCTTGCGGATGCCGCAGTTTCTGCCAGCCTTCAACAGAATGGAGAGAAAAGAGGGAGAGAGATGCTGGAATCACTGCTGCACGACAGCATCGTTCAGGTACGCACAGACGGCGGCTCCGCAGATGCCATCGCCGTCACCAAGACCATTACCCGGAACCGCATGCGGGTGACCCTGAAAAACACGGGCACTGAGCCTGTGGCTATCCGGGAGATCGCCCTGTTTGCGGGGGAAATTCCCGTCAGCGACAGCGTGAGCTTTTACGGCGAGGGCTACCACATGCTGTCTCAATACCGAGGCACGGCGGACAGCATAGAGGTGGTCGGCTCCTACGGGGACGATAAGAGCTTTTTCAGCCTGCCGGACAATCCCCACGACGGGAAACTGTATGTCCTGTACTATCTGCTGGAGTTGACTGACGGCGGACAGACCGCCCTGCTGGCCTTTACCTCCTGCGAAAAATTCCTGGGCAAGATCCGCTTCCGCGGCAAGTATCTGGAAATCGTCCAGGATGCGGAGAATCTCGCCCTGGCCCCCGGTGCCACCTGGAACATGGAGGAGCTGTCCCTGTTTACCGGCACGGACAGAGCCGCCCTGTACGAGAGCATGGCGGCGGCCATCAACGACAACCATCCCCCCATGGTGTGGGACACCATCCCCACCGGCTGGTGCTCCTACTACTGTATGGGGAAAATGGAGCCCCAAGGCCTGTACGACAACGCGGCGGCCATGTCGGAGTGCATCCCGGAGCTTGGGATGATTCAGATCGACGCCGGCACCAACACCACCGACGGCGACTGGCTTACCCCCCGCTTTGAGGATGACTTGGCGACCATCTGCCGCAAGGTGCGGGAGCAGGGCGTGGAGGCGGGTGGATACTGCTCCCCCTTTATTGTCAACATGGATTCAAACCTGGCCGGGGAGCATCCGGACTGGCTGGTGAAGGATGAGACCGGCAAGCCCACCAACCGCTGCTCCCACAACAAAAGCTGGTACATTCTGGACGGCTCCCATCCGGAGGCCAGGGCATACCTGCGGAAAATCGTCCGCTATATGCACGACGAATGCGGACTGCGCTACTTCAAGCTGGACTTTCTCTCCTACGGCGCGCTGCCCGCCGGAACGCGGTACGACGCGTCCATGACAAGCGTGGAGGCCTACCGCCTGGGCATGAAGGCCATTGTGGAAGAGGTGGGGGCGGACAGCTTTGTGCTGGCCTGCAACGCGCCCTTTTGGCCCACACTGGGCCTGTGCCACGGCAACCGCACCACCAACGACATCTTCCGGGATTGGAAGCATGTGCGCATGAACGCGCTGGAGCAGTTTTACCGCAACTGGCAGCACCAGCGGCTTTGGATCAACGACCCGGACTGCATCGTGCTGGAAAAGCTGGATATTGAGCGCCGAAACGGCATTCGCCCCAGCACGCTGACCGACGATGAGTTCGAGTTCCACAAGGCCTTTGCCATTGCTTGCGGCGGCATGATTCTCAGCGGGGATCTGCTGTATGAACTCTCCGAGCGAAATATCGACGCCCTGTGCAAAATGATGGACAGCATGGGGGAGTCCGCCGTGTTCGACGACACGACCCATCAGGTGGGCCGCTTCCGGGAGAAACGGCTGCTGTGCCTCTTTAACTGGGAGGACACCTCCAAGACTCTGACCGTTCCTATGGAGGGCGCCGGCCAGCTGACCAATCTGTGGACAGGAGCACCGGTATGCGCCTACAGCGGCGGCAGCTTCGCAGTAGAACTGCCCGCCCACGGCGGAATGGTTTTGACCTATTGAGCGACACCCTAACCCGGAGCCTGCTGCCTGCAACAGAGCAGGCTCCTCCAAAATGTATGCAAAGGTGGGTAACCCATGAAAAAGGATTGCGGACAACAGTGGTGGAAGGACGCCAGGTACGGCATGTTCATCCACTGGGGCCTCTACTCTCATCTGGCGGGAAGCTGGAAGGGGCGGGAGGTGAGCGGCATCGGTGAGTGGATTATGAAGCGGCTGGAGATTCCCGTGGCGGAGTATGAATCCATAGCGGCTGATTTCAATCCCACCGCCTTTGACGCGGAGGAATATGTGGGCCTTGCTGTGGACGCGGGAATGAAGTACCTTGTCATCACAGCCAAGCATCACGACGGCTTTGCCATGTATCACTCAAAATGCTCCCCCTACAACATCGTGGACGCCACCCCCTTCGGCCGGGATCCCATAGCGGAACTTGCGGCAGCCTGCCGCAAGGCGGGAATCAAGCTGTGCTTTTACTATTCCCAGGCCCAGGACTGGCATCACCCCGGCGGCTACGGCTATGGCCCGGTTCCCGACGAGGAAAAGGACTTCCGCCGGTATCTGGATGAAAAGTGCCTGCCCCAGCTAAAGGAGCTGCTGACCCAGTACGGCGACATCGGCCTCATCTGGTTTGACACCCCTCAGATTATGTCCGAGGCGCACAGCCGGGAAGTCAGGGACCATGTCAAGTCCATCCAGCCCGATTGCATTGTCAGCGGGCGCATCGGCAACCAGCTGGGCGAGTACATGAGCACCGGTGACAACCGCATCCCCCTGCTGCCCTACGACGGGGACTGGGAGGTGCCAGCCACCCTCAACGACACATGGGGCTTCAAGGAAAACGACCACAACTGGAAAAGCCCGGAATCGGTGCTGCGCCTTTTGCTGAAAATCAACGGCCGGGGCGGCAACTACCTGCTCAACGTCGGGCCGGATCCGACGGGGAAAATCCCGGCGTCCAGCGCGGATATCCTGCGGGAGGTGGGGGCGTTTGTCAAGGCCAACGGCGACGCTGTCTACCAAACCTCCGTCGTGTGGGATTACCCCTATGAGCTGGAGTCCATGTTCCTGACCCGCCGCGACTACCACCTATACCTCAATTTCCTCGACGCGCCCCAGAACAAGCTGAATTTCGTTTTGCTCAACAGCACCATCAAAAAGGCAACCCTTCTGGCCACCGGGGAAGAACTGGTCTTTGCCCAGTCCTACACGCCGGCTTCCCGCCAGCACAGGGTAATTGTGGAACTGCCGGAGACACTGCCCTTCGCCGTGTGCAACACCGTGGATTTGGAGCTGGAGGATCGAATTCCCGTATTCGGTACTCTGGACGTTTTATAGGAGGATGTAGTATGAAACAACCCATTCGCGTCACTGTATGGAACGAGTTTCACGATGAGCGCAAGCACACCGTTATCACAGATCTGTACCCCGGCGGCGTCCACGAGTACATCGCCGCCTTTTTGAAGGAGGAAGCGGATCTGGAGGTCAGCGCCCACCATTTTTACGAGGACGACCTGTTCGACCTTTCCGATGTACGGCGAGCCCGCCGACTTCCCGGATCCCGATGAGCTGGTGTTCCTCAGCTGGTACCAGGGCGGAGAGGCTGCCCGTTCCGGCATGACATGGCGCAGGGGCGCCGGCAGGGTATTCTACTTTTCCCCCGGCCACGCCTGGTACGACATCATGCAGTACAAGGAATACCACACCGTGGTGAAAAACGCCGTGCGCTGGGCGGCGCCTCCGGTGCAGGCACCCCAGCAGGAGCGGGGTGCCAGAGCCCCCGTCATCGAGCCCATTGAGCCGGGCGGCGGCATGATTCAGGCCTAATCCTTGCTGAATGGGCGGCTACAAGCTGCTATAACGTTCATAACACAGTTGCGATAAAAAGGATGGAATGCATATGAAAACCTTTGTCCATGTAGGTGCAGGCGGCTGGGGCCGCCATTGGCTGCGCCGGGTCATTCCGGCAAACCGGGAATTTGCACAGTGCGTCGCGGTGGTGGATGTCAACGAGCAGGCGCTGGAAAACGCCGTGGAGTTCCTGGGCCTGCCCCGGGAAAAATGCTACACGGATCTGGACACCGCCCTGCGGGAAAACCCGGTGGACTTTATCACCATCGCCTCCTCCATTGCCTCCCATGCCCAGGTGGTGGATGTCGCCCTGCGCCACGGAGTGCAGATTCTCAGCGAGAAGCCCATTGCTGGCACCATGGCCGAGTGCGCGGAGATATACCGCAAGGTAAAGGCGGCGGGCACCAAGTTTGCCGTCACTCTCAGCCACCGGTATGAAAATGACAAGCAGACCCTCCAGGACTACCTGCGCAGGGGAGACGCCGGCAAAATCAACTACCTCATCGCCCGCATTGCCATTGCCCGCATGAAATGGCGGGTTCCCGCCATCTCCCCGGAGATGCTGTTTATCGATGGCGGCGTGCATAATCTGGATATGATCCGGGCCTTTTCCGGCGCCAATGCGGAGGAGGTCTACGCCAGAGCCTGGAGCTTTGAGCCCGGCGACGACCGGGGTGGCGGCTCCACCGCCTTTGCCTATGCCCAGATGGAAAACGGCGTGATGGCATCGCTGGAATACGGATTCGGCGGGGCGTACTCCCACAATGGCTGGGGGCGGGAATATTTCCGGGCAGAATGTGTCAACGCCTGTGTGGAGCTGGACAACCAGAAGCTTGTTGCAAAGAGCCACGAGGGCTACCCCATTCCCGAGTACGCCGAAATCCCCCTGCTGGAGGGAGACTGCTGGGAGCATGATTTGATTATGCGCCAGTTCCTGGGCTGGATGGACGGCGGCGCCGCGCCGGATGTCACCATCGACGACAGCATCCACGCCATGGGAATGCTCTTTGCCGTGGTGGAAAGCCACCGCACCGGAAAGCCGGTTCGGGTCAAACCCTTTATGGAGGCGCACGGCCTGCAGCTATGAGCCATAAAAAGCGCGCACGGGAAAGGAGAGATGCAATGGGAACACGGAGCCATTCGCTGCTGACGGTGCTGGCAGTCTGGTTGCTGCTGCTGACC
>JAJDGX010000098.1 GCA_030265885.1 Ruminococcaceae bacterium OttesenSCG-928-L11
GCTCATCGATGTTCCTCCTCGTAGGCATTTTTGGCCAGCGCGGTGAACTCCGCGGCGGTCATGCCCAAAATTTTTGCCTGGCGGGCCGTTGTTTTCAGCGCATCCAGCACCTCGGCGCGATACGACTGCTTGGCGTTGTCCGGCGGGCTGTCGCTGAGGAAGGTGCCCTTGCCCGCAATGGTGCGAATAATGCCCTCCCGCTCCAGTTCCTCGTATGCCCGTTTGGTGGTGATAACGCTCACCTGCAGCTGCTGTGCCAGGTGACGGATGGAATGAAGCTGGGTACCCGGTGCCAATGTACCGTCAATGAACTGCTCGCGGATTTGGCGGATGATCTGCTCATACAGCGGAACCCCCGAGCTGTTGTCGATTAGTATAGTGATGTCATCACCCCTCACTGTATATACTGTACATGTAGTATATACACAGTATATACTACATGTGAAAAGTTGTCAACACAAAAAACGCCCCCCCTTTTTTGGGAGGCGTCGTGCAGCTTACACGAATTTCCATTTAGAAAATAGACAAAAACCGGTGCGAAGCCTATAATCACAAAGATTGGTTTAAGCTATGACTGGCCCTGCATGCCGGAAAACACCCGCTTTTCCAGCACATTGCGGACAACCAGACAAATAACGCAGGCAATTGCGGAAAGAACCATCCACGAGGCGATGGTAAACGGCCATCCCCGACTTTCCACCAAAACCCCAATGGTAAAGGTGGAGATGGCGGAACCCAGATACGCGGTGGCGTTCAGAAGGCCCGACACCGTCGAAACCAGGCCCATTCCGCGAAACCGCATGGGGATCAGGCTGACAAGAAGGGTGTTGATGCCCATCATGGAGGATGTGATCAGGGCGAGGAGGAATACGCTAAAGAGCAGGGAGACAGCCCCAAACTGCCACAGGGCAACCAAAGCCGCCGTGGCAAAAAGAAACAGGACGAAAACGGTGAGCACTTCGTTTTTCAGGCGATTGTTGAGGAAATTGGCGGCATAGGCGCCACCTAGGTTGACAATGGGCAGCATGGTTGTGGCCAGCACCGCGACATCCGGGCTTATCTGGAAGGCCTCGCTGATATAGGTGGGAACCCAGGCGGTGACGCCGTCCTTCAGCACCCCGTGCACCAGTGTGGGGAATATGAGAACGAACAGCCCCGAGCCAAACAGCAGCCAGGATGGGGATACGGACACGCCCTCCTTTGGCTTGGCAAGGGGGGCTTCATTGGGCTCCTCCATGCCATATTCATCGGCAAACCGTTCTACACGGGGGAACAGCCGCAGCCATGCAACGACGACAATCCCCATCAAAAGGGCGGGAATCCAAAATGCGACGCGCCATGTTGCAAATCGCAGCAAAATCGCCGATAATAGGTAAGAGGTCAAGGTGCCGATGGCGATGGTGGTGGACAGGTTGACACACAGCTTCACCCGTGTGCGCGTCATCAGATACTCCGAGAAAATCCGCAGGATGGCGGGCCAAATCATTGACTGGGAGAATCCGCACAATCCCCAGCAAACAGCCATGGCGGCCATATTGTTGAGACACCCCATGGCGAAATTGCAGATTGCCGCTATGGAGAGACCGACCACAATCATCCGTCGGGGATTGACCCGATCCGCCAAAATGCCGCTGATGATCTGACTGCCGCCATAGCAAAAAAAGAAGGTCATGCTGATAACACCACCCTGGGAGCGATTCAGCACGCCGTCGGCTATCATGGAGGACATGGCGGAGGAGTAGTTCAATCTGCCTACATAAGAGATGAAATACACAACCCAGCATAACCAGAACAGAAGATAAACGATTCGCTTTTCCGTGATTTTACGATCAGAGCGCATAATTCTCGCATCCCTTTCCCACCGTGGAGACCGCAGGCTGATTTGATATTACGAAAGCCATGGTAAGTACATCATGAATTGCCGGTTAACATGTTGATATTTTATGAAATATATGTGAACATACTGTAAATGAGGAGAGCAAGATGGATTTATTCCGGGGAACCATACAGGATTGGGAGACATGGTCGCAGGTTTATTGCTCGATGGAACTGTTTGAGCCTCTGGCGCGGGAAATCTATCGGCGGCACGCCATTCCGTTTTCCGGCCTGTCGGCGTTGACGCCGGGCACCAACGCGGTATTTCGCGCCGGCGACACCGTTGTCAAGATATACGCGCCGGCCGAGACAACAATCGAGCCGGACTGGGCGGAATTGGGCGGCCTGCAGCATGCCCGGGCCGCCGGCGTACAGGTGCCCGCTTTGCTGACGTGGGGGGAACTGCACGATCGCTATGCCTTTCGCTATCTGATTATGGAGCACATTTCCGGCAGGGAAGCGGGCGACTGTATAGCAAGCCTGTCGCAGGGGGACAAAGCGGCCCTGGCAACGGAGTTAAAGGCTGTGACAGAGCGGTGGGGCATCCCCTGCACCAGCCGAGATGTCCCGGACAATGTCGCAGCAAACGTGTATATCAACACTCGCTGGCATCCCTTTCCGACACAGCTGCAAAGGGATGCACTGGATGCTGCAAAGGCATTGGAACAGGCCGGCAGCGCCGATTTTGTCTATGTACACGGGGATCTGACGGGGGAGAACGTGTTGCTTACCGACCGTGGTCTGCGGGTGATCGACTTTGGGGACAGCCATGTCGCGCCTCCGTGGTACGAATGGCCGCCTGTGATTTTTGAGCTGTTCCGCTGCGATGCAGCCATGATGACAGCGTATTTCGGCGACTATCAGACGCCGGCGTTTTACCGGACACTGACCGACGCCATCCTGCTCCACGATTTTGGGGGAGACATTGTCATGACCCATTGCAGGCGGATTGGGATGGACATTCAAGCTGTCACCGACAGGGATGCGCTTCAGGCGCTGCTGGAGCAATCGGTATAGACGCAAGCCATCCCCGGACAGGCTGTCCGGGGATGATTCAGTTGGGGCGGGTTCCCACCGCCTCCAGCATGGCCTTGGCAAGGTGCCCCAGCGCCGCATGCTCGGGGAGCGACAACTCCGGATCCCGCTCCAGGATGGATTCGGCGCATTCCCGCGCCTGCTTCATGGTGTCCATATTGTCCGACAAATCGGCGATTTTCAGTTCCGGCAGGCCGTGCTGTCGATACCCGAAGAAATCGCCGGGGCCTCGGGATTTCAAGTCGTATTCCGCCAGCTTGAAGCCATCGCCGGTCTGCTTCATCATGGAAAGACGCCCCTTGGCCGTCTCACCCTTGGCATCGCTCACCAAAATGCAGTAGGATTTTTCCTTGCCGCGCCCAACCCGACCCCGCAGCTGGTGCAGTTGACTCAGGCCAAACCGCTCGGCGTTTTCAATCATGATGACGGTGGCGTTGGGGACATCCACACCCACCTCCACCACTGTGGTGGAAACCAGCACCTGAATTTCCCCACGGCTAAAGCTGCGCATGATGCTGTCCTTGTCGGCTGCCTTCATTTTTCCGTGCAAAAGGCTGAGCCGATAGCCCTTTAAATCCTTTTCCGACAGAAAATCGGCGTATTCCCGGGCCGGACGCAGGCCGGTATCCACCTCGCCCATTTCGATGAGCGGGCAAATGATATACGCCTGTCTGCCTTGATCCAGCAAGCCCCGCAGAAAGCCCAGGGCGCGTTCCCGCTTGGCACCGCTGATGACAAAGGTATCGATGGGCTGGCGACCGGGGGGCAGCTCGTCGATGACAGACAGCTGCAAATCGCCATAGATAATCAGCGACAGGGTGCGGGGGATGGGCGTTGCGGACATAACCAGTACATGGGCATTGCGGCTTTTATCGGCCAACTTGGCGCGCTGGGCCACCCCAAAGCGATGCTGCTCGTCGGTGATGACAAGCCCCAGAGCGGAAAATGCCACATCCTCGGTCAGCAGGGCGTGGGTGCCGATACACAGCTGAACACTGCCATCCGCCAGTGCCGCCTTGACCGCCCGTTTCTCGGCGGCCTTGGTGGAGCCTGTCAGCAGCGCAATTGGAATTCCCATGGGCTCCAGAAATCGCTTCATGGTGTCGAAATGCTGCTCCGCCAGTATTTCCGTGGGGGCCATCATGGCGGATTGGTACCCGTTGAGAAAGGCAAAGACAATGGCGGCGGCGGCAATGCGCCCCCGGGACTTGTCGCCATTTTACGACTCCCTCCCCTTCCGGCCCACCGGCGCACAGCTGCGCGCCATCGCCGACTGCATCGGCGACATGACTGGCCCCCACCCCATGAATCGGCTGATCCAGGGAGATGTGGGCTCCGGCAAGACGCTGGTTGCCGCCGCCGTAAGTTCCCGGGATTCGCTGCTCAGCGAGGCCATGGCGCAGCACAGGACAAGCAGCTCCTCAAAGATAAACCGTTCCCGCGCGGCCTTGGCCTGGGCGAAATCCTCGGGGAAGTGGATGGTGCGCATGCTGTCCGCCCAGGAGGGGAGGTCGTACCGCTCCCGGATGGACGCATCCAGGGGATCCGGAGCCTCCGGCAGGTCGGCCAGAGCCTGGGCGATGTGGCGGCGCATCATCTTGGAGGAGATTCCGGCCGTCTGGGGGTAAACCGGAAGAATGGCCTGCTCCGAGGGCAGCGAGTAAATAGCCGGAGCGCTCATTTCCCGCCGCAGCAGGGAACCGCCCACCTTCCCGTAGAAAATATACTCTGTGTCCGGCTCCATGGCGTCGACGGTGTACTTGGTGTTGAACATGGTGATGTCCATTGCACCGGTGTGATCCTCCGCCACCAGCTTGAACAGTGACAGCCCCGCCCGAATGCGCTGCTCCCTGGATTTGTGCATCAGCCGGGCCCTGACAGCGCAGGTCTCGTGCACCGGGGCCTCCATCACCGTAAAGGGGGCGGACAAATCCACGTAATCCCGCGGAAAATGATACAGCAGATCCCGGATCGTCCGAATTCCCAGCTTACCGTAGGAAATGGCGCGCTTTTCCCCGACTCCCTTGAGATATTGAATGCTGGTGGTCAGTTCAACAGCCAAATGGGGCGCCTCCCGTCAATCCTTGTCATCCAGTTCAATGATGGCGTCGGAATCGCTTTCATCATATTCCTGCACCTGCTTGGAAAAGGTTTTCCGCTTATAGTTGTAGGTGGATTTTCCGTATTTTTTTTGGTATCGGCGGCTGATATTGAAGCCGCGCAGCACAACCAGCAATCCCAAAACAATAAAGATATACATGTTGTAGGAGGTTTTGGCCTCGCTTTTGATGTAGCCGGCATCCAGCCGCTTCAGCAGTTCGTCGCCGGGGGTTACCTTGTGGTAACTCAGGACAGCCATAGCCACCCGCTTGTAGCATTCCAGCAGGGCAGTGGAGTAGTTGCTGCCGCTGAAATAGGGGGATGCCTCCTCCAGAATCGCGTTCCACTGCTCCTGGGTTATGGCGTTTGCCGTCTGGCCCTTGGCGCCGATGTAGATGTCTTTCCTATCCTTGTCCAGCAGGAGAAAAACCGCGTTGTTGCCCAGAACACCGCCCTGATCCCAGCCTCGAATGATCTGCTCCATATACTCCGAGGCAGCCAGGCCGCCGGTATTCTGCACCGCCAGCACAATGATCTGCACCCCTGCCAGATCATCGATTTCAGCGGAAACAGAGGAAAAATACTCCCTGTGCTCGGCGAAGATGCTGCTGGCGTAGTCGTTGACATATACGTTTTTGGAGGGGGGAACAGGGGGCGTCACGTCTGCGGCTCCCATCAAAAGCACCCCTGCGCATATCACAAGCAAAACCGATATCCATCGCTTCATTTTCATAGAAAATATACTCCGGTTCTTTCAGATTCATTGGCCGGCGCTACCGATCGAACAGTCCGCCGCGCACACGGATCAATTATACACTATAAAGAAAAAAAATTCATCCGATCGGATGAATTTTCAAAATGGGCCGGCACGGCTTACAGGATATTCTCCAGCTGAAACGCCTCCGACCGGCGGATATTTTCCATTTGCCAGCGAATGGAATACAGCTCTGCCTCCAAAGACGCTGTGTCGTCGTTGACAAACAGGGCATGCAGCTTGGCGACGCTTTGCCCGACGGTCTCAATTTGATTGTGGCGCACATAGTGAGTCAGCACATTTTCCTCCGCCATCCACCGCTCCTGCAAATCGTGAATCAGAGACTCCGTTTTATCGGAATGACCGTCCCGGGAGCTTTCCAGAATATCGGCGGTGATTCGCGTGACGGCGTCGTAGGTGCCGTTGACCCGATACATGGAAAACAGGCCGACTGCCAGCATACAGGGCAGAAGGATGGCAGCGATGATTACCCGTTTCATTTGCGATTCCGCTCCTTTTTTACGATGGTATAGGTCTTGGCCCGGTCACAGATCATCACATATACATCCTTCAAATCCAGTTGTCTGCGGGCAAGAATATCCCGCACCCAGCTTTCGTCCACATTGCAGTATTGCAGCGAATCCAGCACCAGAATCCCATCGCTGATAATCGTGACAGGAGGGGAGTCCTCGCCGTTTATCTCCTGCATCGATTCGGGCGTGAGAGGGCGGTGCAGATACTTCTGATAAACCGAAAGCGCGCCCGAGGTCTCCACCACCGCAAAGGAAACCTCAGTGAAATTGAAGCTGCCGCAAATGCGCAGCTGCTCCATCAAGTCCTCAATGGTCCACCGCAGATTGCGCATTTCCTGCTGGTTGATGACACCGTCCTTGATGATTACCCGGGGATTGCCGGAGATAATGCTCTGGGCGCGGTGGCTTTTCATATTGAGGAAGGACACCAGCACCTCGCAGCTTACAATGGTAAAAATGGGCATAACGGTGCCCAGCAGAGGGATGTTGGTGTCCTCGATGGACATGGTTGCCAGGTTGGAGACCAGGATGGTCACCACCAGCTCCGACGGCTGCAGCTCACCCAGCTGCCGCTTTCCCATAATGCGAAGCGCAATCACCGCAATGATGTAGATGACAATTGTGCGCAAAAATGCGACGCTCAGACCAATCCGCTCCCTTCCCCATTGGCGTGTATTGCATTATTACAGTATGGCGCAAAACACCGGGGAATATGCAGCGCCCTCCTGCCGCTTGCACAGACAGGAGGGCGCTTGAATGCGGCTACGGTTTGACCGCTATTTTTTGCACGACCTTAAACAGGCCAAATGCCACGAAGCTGTTTATCCCGGCCTTGAGCAGATTAAAGGGGATGAAAATCGGAAGTATCATGGCCTTTACCTTCTCCACAGGAACATTCATAAACCGGGGCGTCACCACCAGATTCATGCCGACCATGGCGACGGTCATCACCACAACACCTGCCAGCAGGGCCAGAGCCGCGTTGTACATTTTCTGCTTGCCCAGCTTGTAAATATTTCCCACGGCAATCACCATGGCTCCGGTGGCCACAACATGCATAATAAAGCCGACAACGCCGCTGGAACCGTGAATCATAAAGCTTTGGATAAAGCTGACGATAAAGGTCAGGATGAACCCGGCAAGAGGCCCATAGAGCAGCGTGGCAATCAGGATGGGCACATCTGCCGGGTCATATTTCAGGTGGGGCGCGGCGGGGAACAGGGGCACCTCAACAAACATGACCAGGACGACTCCGATGGCCCCCAGCATGCCCAGTGTGGTCAGCTTGCGGACATAGGCGCTCAGCTTGGCGTTGCGGTTTGTGGCGTGGGGTTGTTCAGACATGGCACATACTCCTTCTCTTTGCTGTGTCAGAGAGGGGGCTTGACGGCAATATCCTACTCGGCATAAAAAACACCCCTGAATATGGAATTCAGGGGTGTTTGATGCATCGCAAAATACGCGTCAAACCCGTTTCTTTCATCCGGACTATACCGTCGGTTCGGGGTTCTAACCCGATCGGCCTTTCGGCTCGCGGACTCATAGCCTGACAGGCTCATCACCGCCGGTGAGGAATCACACCTCGCCCTGAAACAGAGTATTAGATTTGTAATTAGTATATGCCTTTTCCCCGCGATTGTCAACTGCAATGCATTTCACGCCTGCAGACAAGCGGGAGGCAACGGGTCACAATACATATGGATGAACAGCATCGAACAATTTGCGATCTACAAGGGCGTCCAGTTCCGTCCCGTCCTCCCGGTATTCCTGCTCCAGCACCTTGCCCTCCTCCCGAATTTTCGCGATGAGAGCGCCTTTTTCATAGGGAATCAGCAGCCGCATTCGCTTCTGAGAGGGCTCCAGCAGCATGGCGATGCGCTCCAGCAGCTGCTCCAGGCCGGTTTTCTCCCGGGCGGAGATCAATATGGTCTGTTTGCCCACCGTAAGCGGCGGCGACGGGTTCTGATCCGCCTTGTTGAGTACGGTCAAAACAATGGTATCCCCAACGCCCAGATCCTCCAGAAGCCGGTTGGTGACCTCGGCCTGCTCGGTGTATTCCGGGTTGGAGATGTCGCAGACGTTCAGGATGAGATCGGCGTACAGCGCTTCCTCCAGTGTAGACTTAAAGGCCTCCACCAGATGGTGGGGCAGGCGGCGAACCAGCCCGACCGTATCGATGAGCATGACAGTCCGGCCATCCGGCAGGGTAAGGGAGCGGGCGGTGGGATCCAGCGTGGCGAACAGCTTATCCTCCGCCAGTACGCCTGCGTCTGTCAGCGCGTTCAATAGGGTGGATTTGCCCACATTGGTATAGCCGACAATGGCGACCGTGGTGACACCATCCTTTTTGCGGCGCTTGCGAAGCAGTTCCCGGCGGGACTCCAGCTTTTCCAGCTGCTCCTCCAGGTTGCGGATGTGGCGGCGGATGTGACGGCGATTCAGTTCCAGCTTTGTCTCACCCTTGCCGCGCCGGGCCCCCGCGCCACCGCCACCGCCGCCACCCAGCCGGGACAGGCTTTCGCCCATACCCGCAAGCCGGGGCAACAGATACCGGTGCTGGGCAAGTTCCACCTGCAGGCGGCCCTCCCGGGTGCGGGCGTGCTGGGCGAAGATATCCAAAATCAGCATGGTGCGGTCAATCACCGCCACACCGCAGGCCTTTTCCAGATTTCGAATCTGAGTGGCCGACAGTTCGTGGTCAAATATAACAAGATTGACCTCGCCGGTATCGACATAGGCCTTGATTTCCTCCAGCTTGCCGGAGCCGATGCAAGTGGATTTGTCGTAATCCGCCCGCTTTTGAGTCACCCAGGCCACGGTGGCGATTTCGGCCGTGTCAGCCAGCTGGGCTAGCTCCGCCAGAGAGATCTCCACATCGTAATCGCCGGTATCCACGGCGACAAGCAGCGCAAATTCTTCTTGCTGTGCGTTTTCGTACATACATTAAATAATGCCTCGATGACAATTCAGGCAAGGAGACATTTCCTCCTTTTTCGTGGGATTTTTAAGGCGAGGATGGAGTTTCAATCCGAATGCGAATGATCATGTGAATCGCCTCCTTTCAGCGAAGTAACCACGCAATCCGCTGCCGAGGCAGCCGAAATACTTTGCGGCGGCAATGCATCAAAATCCGTTACAGGCAAGGAAACCCGCGCTGCCAATGACGTCGCGCAGGACGCCAAGCGGGAAGCGCGGGATTTCATCTAAACCTCCCCGGGGCTTAACCCGGGGAGGTTCATTGTTTGTCCCTTGAAAACCCCCGGCTGTGCCGGGGAGTTCCGAAAAAGCTTTAGCGTTCCATAAAAATGCAGAGACTGGTGGTAAATGATGTGTACTAAAAATGAATTAGTGCAAACCAGTTACTGCAAAGGTTAACATAAGGAAAGCAGGGTAGAGGCTGGCGTTAGAGCGTGAACTGAGCCAACTGAGACAGAAAG
>JAJDGX010000099.1 GCA_030265885.1 Ruminococcaceae bacterium OttesenSCG-928-L11
TTGGCATGCTCCTTTTCGGCTCATCCCACAATGATGTGCCGGGAAGGGCGCAAAAGGGGCGGGCCATCGTCCTATGGGACAAAAGCATCGATTTGAAGTTTGAAAAGGCGGGTTGAAGGGTATGGAGCAAGCAGTTTTGGTGGCCAGGCAGGTCGCGCTGATTTTTATCTATGTGGCCATCGGCATGGTCTGCACCAAACGGGGGATCCTCAATGAAAAGACGGGCAGGAGCCTGTCTGATTTTTCGTTGAGTGTGATCACCCCGTTGTTGATCATAAAATATTATGTCAGGCCCATAGACGCCCCAAGCTTTCAGGGGCTGGGACTGGCTTTTTTTCTGGCATTGCTGTTCCATGGGCTGGCGACAGCGGGGGCTGTGCTGCTCATCAAAAAGAGGGAGGGGGAGGAGTACCGCATTGAGCGGCTTGCGGTGATACTCTCCAACTGCGGATACATGGCAATCCCGCTGATTCGGGTGACGGCGGGGGAAATCGGCGTCTTTTACGCGGTGGCCTACATCTGTGTGTTCAATATCTTCCTCTTTTCCGCCGGGATGATGCTTCTTACCGGTGAGCGGAAGCTGAATCCCCGGCGGATGTTTTTGAACCCGGGCTTCATCGGCTTTTTTGTGGGACTGGTGCTGTACCTGACCCAGCTGCCGGTTCCGGCGCTTATTCTGGAGGCCATGGACGCCATCATTGTGTTTAACACGCCCCTGCCCATGATTACAACCGGCATTTTTCTGGTGGGCATTCGCTGGAAGGAAACCTTTACCAATCCGCGGATTTACTACGGAGCGCTGCTGCGGCTCATCGTGTTCCCCCTGGCGATGATAGGGCTGATGAAGCTGGCAGGGGTGCAGAACTGGCTGCCCGACGCCCACAATGTCATACTGGTGGTGGGGCTGGGCTGCGCTTGTCCCAGTGCGGCGGCTGTGACGCTGCTGCCCGCTAAGCACGGCCTGAACGGACAGCACGGTGCCCAGTTTATCGCGGTGACGACGGTGTTGTCTATTCTGACGCTGCCGCTGATGACACTGCTTATCAACACGTGGATGTGACGCGGTTTTTAAATGGAGAATTTGATTTTGTAATCTGGCATATGGTATGATATACTATAAATGAATTTATTGAAGTTGGATGTGGCGTCATGAGGCTTTGGGATTCGCCGCGGCTGTACAATGTGTTGCTGCTGCTGGCGATTGCCGGTGTGGGACTGGTGATGGCGCTGTATGCCACGGCCGCACCGGGATATGCTATCCATATCCGGTATGAGCCACAGGCGGCGCAGGCGCCTCCCACTGTGGAGGATGAGGCGATTCAGGCGGAGGATGCGTTGCCGAAGGCCGCCTTGCATGCGGAGCCGGAGATGGCTGACGCCGATGACTTGGCGGAGGCGTGGGTGGTGTATTTCCCCCTGGATCTGAACCGGGCCACAGAGGAGGAACTGGCGCTTGTTCCGGCAATCGGCGATGTGACAGCCCGGCGCATTGTGCAGTACCGCCAGTGGCTGGGTGGGTATTCGTCCCTGGAGCAGCTGATGGAAATCAGGGGAATCGGAGAGAAAACATGGCAGACCATCGCGCCTTATCTGTTTGTTGAGGAATAGGCAATTGCATTTGAGCAAAGGAAGCATGTCCATTTGCTCCAGAATACAGAACGGAGGGATCGGTTTGATTCGAGTCGATAACCATATGGGCACCATTGAAATTTCCGAGCACTATTTTGCCAACTTGATTGGAAAGGCGGCGTCGGAGTGCTTTGGCGTTGTGGGAATGGTGAACAGCACGGCATCCCAGGAGTTTCGCTCTGCTGTGAGAGGGGCGGTTCCGGACAAGGGTGTGTGTGTGAAAAATAAAGGTGGAGAGCTGGAAATCGACCTCCACATCTGTGTGATGTACGGCGTGAACATCGCCGCCATTGTGAAAAGCATCATCCATAAGGTGACATATACGGTGGAAAATGCGTGTGGGCTGACGGTGGCCAAGGTCAACGTCTATATCGCCGACATGAAAACCAACTGAGTATTGAACCGGAATGGCACCGGAAAGGGTTAGGAGAGTCGATTTATTGTGATAACTGGAAACCTGTTGCGGGACGCGTTTATCAGTGCCGCCAACAATATTGCCCATAACCGCAAGGCGGTGGACGCCCTCAATGTGTTCCCTGTACCGGATGGGGATACGGGTACCAATATGTCCATGACCATTGGGGCGGCGAAGCGGGAGCTTGCGCTGGTGCAGGATCCGCAATCGGCGGGAGAGGTGGCGCAAATTGCGGCATCGGCTCTGCTGCGGGGGGCAAGGGGCAACTCCGGCGTTATTCTGTCGCTGCTGTTCCGGGGACTGGCTCGGGGCCTGCAGGGCAAGAAGGAGGCGACGGCAGCCGATGTGGTGGCGGCGCTGGAATATGGCGTGGATTCCGCATACAAGGCAGTTATGAAGCCCACGGAGGGTACGATTCTTACAGTGGCGCGGGAAAGTTCGGTAGAGGCGCGGCGGCTGTTTGAGGAAAACCCGGACATTGCGGTAACCGATTTGTGGGACGCCATGGTGACGGCGGCCTGCAAAAGCCTGGACAATACCCCTGAGCTGCTCCCCGTGCTGAAAAAGGCCGGGGTGGTGGATGCCGGCGGCAAGGGGCTTATCGTCATATACCAGGGGATGGCCCACACCTTCCATGGGCTGGGCATTCTGCCTGAGGACACGCAGGGTTCCATGCCTCAGGAGATTCCCGACGAGCGCAACGCGGCGGGGGAATACGAGGGGGAAATCACCTTTACCTATTGCACCGAGTTTCTGGTGGTCAAGGATCCGGAGCGGGCCAATATGCTGAGCCTGCGGGCGTATCTGGAGTCCATCGGCGACAGTGTGGTGGTGGTGGATGACGACGACATCATCAAGTGCCATGTCCACACGGACAATCCCGGAGATGCCCTGCAAAAGGGGCTGGAATCCGGCATGCTGAGCAACCTGAAAATCGAAAATATGCGGCTGCAGCACGCCAACCAGCGCAAGTCGGCCCAGGCGGCGGGAAGCGGCAAAAAGTTTACCTACGCGGCTGTGGACGACGAGCAGAAGTACGGCTTTGTGTCTGTGGCGGCGGGAAGCGGCGTGCATGCGCTGTTTACAGATCTGGGCGTCAGCAATGTGGTGAGCGGCGGTCAGACGATGAATCCGTCTACCGACGATATTCTGGAGGCAGTTCACGCAACGCCTGCCCAGAATGTCATTGTGCTGCCCAACAACAAGAATATCATCATGGCGGCGGAGCAGTGTGTCAAGCTGGCTGACCGCAATGTGTATGTATTGCCCACGAAATCCATCCCCCAGGGACTGGCTGCACTGCTGGCCTTTGATGGGGATTTGGAGCTGCAGGAAAATCAGCTGAATATGGTCAAGGCCATCGAAAAGGTGGGGAGCGGGCAAATTACATTTGCGGCTCGTGACTCCAACTATGAGAACCACAAGATCAAGAAGGGCGAGATTCTGGCGCTGGAAAACAACAAGCTGGCTTTTGTGGAGAAGGATGTCACAAAGGCGGTTGTGAAGCTGACCCGCAGCCTGGTAAAGAAGGACAGCGCCTTTATCACCATCCTGTATGGGGAGGATGTCACGGAGGAGGAAGCCGCCGCGATGGAAGAGCAGCTGCGGGCCAAGCTTCCCGATGATGTGGAGCTTGCTATGATCAATGGTGGGCAGCCGGTGTATTATTACATTATATCTGTTGAATAGGGTGCGAATCGGGCGGCGAGTCCCAACGCACAGGAAATGAGGAAATGATTCTGAAGATGAAAAAAGGGATTGCGACCCTGCTTGTGGCAGGTATGATTGGGCTGACAATATCCGGGTGCGGCAGCAAGGCGCCGGAACCGCTTACTGTGGAGACTGCGGCGGCGTGGGAGGCGGAAAGTGTGGCCTCCTGGCACGACACCAACCTGACCAAAGCGGACTACATGTATTTTTACCGGACAAACCAGTATGAGATGGAACAGCAGCTGCTGAGCGCCGGATACACAGAGGAAAATCTTTCGACCTATTGGAACGACGAGACCTCCGGGGCGGCCCAACGGGAGTCGCTGAAAACCCAGTCTCTTTTTCAGGCAAAGCAGTTTATGACGCTGTATGAGATGGCTGTGGCGGCGGGTGCCGTGGTGGATGAGGCGACTGCGACAGAAAATTCGGCGTATATCGATGAAATCGTCGCCGGGCTGGATGAGGAGCCGGCAAAGGCCGCGCAGGCGTTTTTGGATACCTACGGCGTGACGGCGGAGCAGATGAAGGCGCTGTACATCCGCATGGACTATATCAACGCCTATCTCTTTGATGTCAGCGTGAACACTGCGTTTACAGATGAGGAACTCAAGGAGGAGTATGACGCCAACGTGGATCTGTATGAGCAGGTGACGGTGCGTCACGTCCTGGTTTTGTGCGACGACAATATGACCGAGGAAGCCCAGAAGGAAGCCAAGGAAAAGGCGGACGACATTCTGGCGCGGATTGAGGCCGGCGAGCCCATCGGGGATTTGGCGAAGGAGCTGTCGGAGGACGGCGGTTCGGTGGACAACAACGGCGAATATACCTTTGGCAGGGGACGAATGGTCAAGGAGTTTGAGGACTGGTCCTTCTCTGCCCAACCCGGCGACCGGGGGATTGTCAAAACCAGCTACGGCTACCATGTTATGGAAATGATGGCCCGGCTTGGCTTTGAGGATGCGAAAGACACCCTGACCTATCAGCTGGGAAATGTCAAGGCAGAGGAGCTCATCAACGAGGCGACCGCCATTGCCGAAAATGGATGGGCCGACAACAATGAGGCGATCGACGCGATTGTGCCCGCGTAACACAGATATAAAATGCAGCAGAAAACCGGCTTTCTCGCAAGGGAGAAAGCCGGTTTTTGTGTGGTGTACAGTATGCTTGCAGGCAACAATTAGAACAGGATTTCCTTGCCGGTTTCGCTGGATTTGTAGATGGCTTCGAGAATCTGGGTGACGATGAATGCCTGCTCGGGTTTGACCAGGGGAGTGCCGTTGCCGGAGACTGCTTCCAGCCACTGCTTGGCTTCCAGATAGCCGGGGTCGCCCTTGCCGCCTTCGAAGTATGCGACAGCGCCGCCGCCGACCATCTTCTCATCGGTGAGCATGCCGCTGTGGGCGCGGTTGTAGACCAACTCATCCTTGGTGAAGCTCATGCCGGAATGGATCTCGGCGCCGGCCTTGGTGCCGCAGAGGGTGGTGGAGGCTTCCTTGGATTCCAGCAGGTTGATGGCCCAGGCGGATTCCAGATAAACGGCAGAGCCGTCCTCCATTTTGATCATACCAAAGGCGGAGTCCTCAACCTCATAGGTTTTGGGATCCCAGGGGCCAAACACGTTGCCCTCGGGGCCGTTTTCCAGTGTGCCCAGCTTGTAGAACACAGAGCCGGTGACGGATACGGGCTTGTAGTTGTTCATCATCCACAGGGTCATGTCAAGGGCATGGGTGCCGATGTCGATGAGGGGGCCGCCGCCCTGAAGGGCTTTGTTGGGGAATACGCCCCAGGTGGGAACGGCGCGGCGACGGACAGCGTGGGCCTTGGCGTAGTAGATATCGCCCAGGTCGCCGTTGGCGCAGGATTTGTAAAGGGACTGAACCTCGGGGCGGAACCGGTTCTGATAGCCGATGGTGAAGAGTTTGCCGGATTTTTTCCAGGCGTCGATCATCTTCTGGGCGTCGGCGGAAGTGGCGGCCATGGGTTTTTCGCACATGACGTTTTTGCCGGCTGCAAAGGCGTCAACCGTGATGGGGCAGTGGGCGACGTTGGGGGTGAGGACATGCACGATGTCGATGCTGGCGTCGGCCAACAGTTCCTTGTAATCGGTGTAAACCTTGGCGTCGGGGGTGCCGTACTGCTTGGAGGCTTTGACGGCGCGCTCCTCGATGAGGTCGCAGAAGGCAACGAGCTCGCAGAGGTCGGAAAGCTTGCTGAGGGAGGGCATGTGTTTCTGGTTGGCAATACCGCCGCAGCCGATGATGCCGATTTTCAATTTTGCCATTTCTTTTTGCTCCTTTGTCAATGGATTTGGAATCACAACATTGGGACAGCATGGGCCCGACCCAATGGGATTGGTGTGGGGTTAGAGAGATTTCAGGTAGTCACAGTCGGCCTGGATGCACTCGAAAATATCGTCGCTGTAGTTATACTCACGCTCGGTGATGAAGGCCTCGATCCCTTGGGAGAGGGCGGCGTCCCGAACGGCGGGCCAATCGACGATTCCCTGGCCGGTAGGGCCGTTCCACTTGTTTCCCTTGGAAAATTCGATGAGGAATTCCTGTGAAATAATCAGGTTGCCGTCCGCGTCCTTTTCAAATTGGGAGAAGTCGGGCAGCTTGTCGGGAGGGACGACTTCGGCGCATTCTTTGACGTGAATCAGCGCGACGCGATTGGGCTGCTGTTTGAGAAAGGCGGGGCAGTCGATGCCGGTACAGCTTGCCCAGCCTACATCCAATTGGAAACAGACATTTGCGGGGTCGGTGTGCTTGAACAGTGTCTCCATCAGGGTGCCGTCTTTGCCCGAATAGAACTCGTGGTGGTGGTTGTGGTAGCCCAGCTTGATGCCGCGCTCCGCACACAGCTTGCCGACCTTGTCCAACTCCCGGGCGAGGGCGAGGGCTTCGTCATAAGTGGAGAAGATGGCGACCGGCACAATCAGATATCTGACGCCCAGTTCCACCGCGTAATCCAGATGGCCGGGAATAAGCTCCAGCGAGATGTGGGAGCTGATGGGATCCAGGCCGATTTCCGCCAGGGTTGCCTTGAGTTCCGCCGCGCTGAGGCCGCCGTAGAAGCCTCCGGCAAATTCCACGCCGGTGTAACCGATTTCCTTCACTCTGCGCAGACTGCCGATAAAGTCTTTCTGCATGCACTCTCCAAGGGAGTACAGCTGAATGTAGCGTTTGTCCATGGCGCGCCTCCTCGGAAAATATGTAATGGATTACATTTCTATTATTGTACCTCTTTTGGCACAAAAAGGCAATATCCATCTTTATTAAAAAGATACAAATTTTTTGGGCATTCTATACGACGAGTGGAAAATGTGTATGAAATGAGTCGATTGGCGGGGAGTCGGATTTTTCCGCTTGCATTTGGTTTGGCTTTGTGATATACTCGCCAGTAAAATCAATATCCAAACGGCTATGATGAAGAGCAGTAGGCAGGAGAAACGCCACAGGGAAGCGATGGCACAGACTGAGACCGTCGCGGGCAGACACTCCGGTTGAAAGGACACTTTGGAGCCGGCAGGTCGAACCGGAAGCCCGTGAGGGCGCCTTAGTAGGCTTGTCCGCAGGCATGCGTTATGTGCGGGTATAAGGTGGGCAAACGGCCTGGATAACAGGCGGCTTGTCAATTTAGGTGGTACCGCGGATTTGTAAAAATTCGTCCTAAAAAACATTTGGGGCGGATTTTTTTGTGCATTAATTTGCAAAATCGGTTCGCCCCATCCCGAAAAATACGGAAAGGGGATCGACCATGCAAACAGTACGAATGGCTACAGGCTGCACAAAACAGACACTGACACTGAAACAGATGGCGGAATTGCCGCCGGAGAGGCGGAATTCGGTTAATGCACATGGCGTTGTCCACTCCGTCAGGGATATGGGCGGATTTGCGTTTTTGATACTCCGCTGCCCCGACGGACTGCTGCAATGCGTGTGGGACAAGGATGGCTCCGAGGAAGAAAGGCGCTTCCTGCGGGAGGAGTGCGCGGTGAAGCTGACCGGGGAGTTGGTGGATTCGCCCAAGGCGCAGGGGGGGCATGGAACTGCGGGCCAAGACAGTGGAACTGCTCTCGGAGCCCGCTGAGGAACTGCCTGTGGCTGTGGGAAAGAAAACTCCCACCATTGCCCTGGAAAAGGAGATCGGCATTCGCCCTGTCACCCTGCGCACCGGCCGGAGCCGGGCCATCTTTAAGCTGCAGCAGGGCATTGTGCGGGGCGTGCGGAGGTTTTTGGAGGAAAGCAGCTTCACGGAGTTGTTCACCCCGAAAATTGTGGCCTCGGGCGCGGAGGGCGGCGCCAACATCTTCAGCCTGGATTATTTTGGGCGCAAGGCGTATTTGGCCCAGAGCCCTCAGTTTTACAAGCAAATGCTGGTGCCGGTATACGAGCGGGTGTTTGAGATTGGCCCCGTGTTCCGCGCGGAAAAGCACGACACGGCACGGCATCTCAACGAGTATATCAGCATTGACGCGGAAATGGGCTTTATCGACAGCTTTTACGACATCATTGAACTGGAGACAGCCATGCTGAAGGCGGTGTTCGCGCTGCTGGAGGGCGAATGCAGCGGCTATCTGCGGGAATTGGGCGCGGCGCTGCCCCCAATCGGCGAGGTGCCCTGTATGCGGTTCCGGGAAATCAAGGAGAAGGTGGCGGAGAAGTACAGCCGCAAAATCCGGGATCCCTTTGACCTGGAGCCGGAGGAGGAGCGGCTGATCTCCCGCTATGCCAAGGAAGAGTTTGGCAGCGATTTTATCTTTGTCACCCATTATCCCGCGAAAAAGCGGCCATTTTATGCCATGGATGACCCTGAGGATCCCAAGTACACCCTCAGCTTTGATTTGCTGTTCCGGGGGTTGGAGATCACCACCGGCGGCCAGCGCATCCACGACTACGCCATGCAGGTGGAAAAGATGCGCGCCAAGGGGCTGGATCCGGCGGATTTTGAGACGTACCTGATGCTCCACAAATACGGCTGTCCGCCCCACGGCGGCTTTGGCATGGGCCTGGAACGGCTGCTGCTGATGCTGCTGGATGAGAAAAACATCCGCACTACCTCCATGTTCCCCAGGGATACCCTGCGGCTGGAACCGTAAGGGGGGGCGCGAAAATGAAAATTGACGATGGATTGATTGGGTATTTGGAGGAACTGTCCCGGCTGCGGCTGCCTCAGGAGGAAAGGGAGACGGTCAAGGCGGATTTGTCGGCTATCCTGGCCTATATCGATAAGCTGGGGGAACTGGACACCGACGGCGTGGAGCCGGTCGCCCATCCCTTTTCCGCGGCGAACCGGTTCCGAGAGGATGTGGTTGTGCCGTCCCATGACAGGGATGAGCTGCTGGCCAACGCGCCTGTAAAAAAGGACGGGTGCTTCCAGGCACCACGTACCGTGGAATAGGAGGGTGGATAATATGCATATGCAGGAATCCGCCCTGGAAATTGGGGCGAAAATTCAATCGAGAGAACTGGGCTGCGTGGAAGCGGTGCAGGAAAGCATGGCGGAAATTCGGCGGTGGGAGCCGGCCCTCAACGCTTTTACCGCTGTGTGGGAGGAACAGGCGCTGGAGCGGGCCCACACGGTTCAGCAGCGCATCGATGCCGGGGAGACGCTGTCGCCTTTGGCAGGCGTGCCCATGGCGGTTAAGGATAACATCTGCACAAAAGGCGAGGCGACGACCTGCGGCTCCCGAATGCTGGAGCAGTTTCGCCCGCCCTACAGCGCCACGGCGGTAGACCGGCTGGAGCAGGCCGGCGCGGTGATACTGGGGAAGCTGAACATGGATGAATTTGCCATGGGCGGCTCCTCGGAGACCTCGTACTTTGGGCCGGTGAAAAACCCGTGGGATACCGGACGGGTGCCGGGGGGTTCCTCCGGCGGCTCGGCGGCGGCTGTGGCGGCGGGGGAGGCTGTGTATACCCTGGGCAGCGAT